>JACMNN010000220.1 GCA_014378555.1 Burkholderiales bacterium
GTTCCGCTTTTTTCTGAGCATCGCAGGATCAGGACAATCGTCGGGGTCGCCTTCTTTTGGTTACTTTTCTTGGCGAAGCAAGAAAAGTGACTGCCCCGCGGCATCAGCGGAAACGTGGCAAACGAACCACATAACTTCATCAGAACCTTCGCTACGCTCAGGGCGAACGGGGAGCGAACCACCTCACTTCATCAAACCCTTCGCTGCGCTCAGGGCGAACGGGGCGGGATGCGACTGCGTTTGACGGCTGCGCTGCCGCCGAAACCCCAACCCGCATCGCGAAGCGATCAAATATCGGCCCGATGGGTCCCCGTTGATTGGTCCCGAGAAGCGGAAGAAAAAAGCGATAAGAACAGAAAACTGTTTGAGCGATAGCGAGTTTTTTCTGTTTCGCTTTTTTCTGAGCATCGCAGGAACGGGCCAAACGTCGGGGTCGCCTTCTTTTGGTTACTTTTCTTGGCGAAGGAAGATTAGTGACTGCCCCGCGGCATCAGCGGTCCGTGGCAGACGAGCTGACTCGATGCATCAGACCCTTCGCTGCGCTCAGGGCGAACGGGGTGGGATGCGACTGCGTTTGACGGGTGCGCCGCCACCGAACCCCCAACGCTCATCGCGAAGCGATCAAATATCCGTCCGACGCGTCCCCGTTGATTGGCCCCGAGAAGCTGAAACGTGGCAAACGAGCCACATCACTTTGTCAGACCCTTCGCTGCGCTCAGGGCGAACGGGTTGAGCTGCGGTCACGTTTGACGGCTGTACCGCCACCCCGCCACGCTTGCCTCAACCCCCATCGCGAAGCGATCAATCATCGGCTCGACGGGTCCCCGTTGATTGGCTCCGAGAAGCGGAAGAAAAAAGCGATAAGAACAGAAAACTGTTTGAGCGATAGCGAGTTTTTTCTATTCCGCTTTTTTCTAAGCCTCGCAGGATCAGGACAATCGTCGGGGTCGCCTTCTTTTGGTTACTTTTCTTGGCGAAGGAAGAAAAGTGACTGCCCCCGCGGCATCAGCGGTCCGTGGCCGACGAGCCGACTCGTTGCATCGGACCCTTCGCTGCGCTCAGGGCGAACGGGACACGGGGGACGAACCACCTCACTTCATCAGACCCTTCGCTACGCTCAGGGCGAACGGGGTTGGATGCGACTGCGTTTGACGGCCGCGCCGCCACCGAAACCCCAACCCTCATCGCGAAGCGATCAATCGTCGGCCCGACGGGTCCCCGTTGATTGGCCCCGAGAAGCGGAAGAAAAAAGCGATAAGAACGAAAAACTGTTTGAGCGATAGCGAGTTTTTTTCGTTCCGCTTTTTTCTGAGCATCGCAGGATAAGAGCCTGCCCCGGCGAAGGCCGGGGACAATCGTCGGGGTCGCCTTTTCTTTGGTTACTTGCTTTTGGCGAAGCAAAAGAAAGTGACTGCCCCGCGGCATCAGCGGTCCGTGGCAGACGAACTTCCTCAATGCGTCAGACCCTTCGCTACGCTCAGGGCGAACGGGGAGCGGCGAACGGCGAACGGGGCGCGGGGGAGCGAGGAGCGGCCCTCTTCAGACGGGGCGGGACAAAACCCTACGCCAACGCTGTTCCCCGGCTCTCCAGCGACCGCTCATCAATCGGCAGATGAATCAGTGCCGCGAACACGCCGAGTCCGATGGTCATCATCCAAACCGTGTCGTAGTTTCCCGTCGCGTCGTAAATCTTGCCGCCTAACCATGCGCCTAAAAAACTGCCGATCTGGTGTGAGAAAAACACGATTCCGCCCAACATTCCCAAGTAGCGAACGCCGTAAACCTGAGCCACGATCGCGTTAGTTGGCGGCACCGTGGACAGCCACAAAAACCCGATGGCTGCGGCGAATATGTACACGCTCCATTCGCTCAGGGGCAGCAGCAAAAACACGCTAATCACCACCGAGCGCATGATGTAGATAAACGAAAGCACGTAGCGCTTTGGCATCTTGCCGGCGAGCACGCCAGCTAGGTAGGTGCCAAAGCAATTGAACAGACCGATCAGCGCGAGTGCGGTGACGCCGACGCGGGATGGCACTCCGTGGTCGAGCAGGTAGGGCGTGAGGTGCGCGCCGATGAACACGACCTGAAATCCGCAGACGAAATAGCCAAGCGTCAAAAGGGCGTAGCTGCGGTCGCCAAATGCGGCGCGCAGCGCTTCGCGCGCGGTCGCCTGTCGCGCGTCGCTTGCCGCAATGGGCAGCTTCCCTTCATCACCCAATTTGGCGAAATACCAGCCCAATGGCGCGATGGCGGCAGTGATCAGCGCCAGCCCGACCAGCGAGAACGCCCAGCCGTATTGGGTGATAAAAAATTGCCCGACCGGGATCATGAGGAACTGACCGAACGAGCCCGCCGCGGCGCTGATACCAAACGCCCAAGCGCGACGATCAGGCGGCACCATTTTGCCGAGCACGCTGTAGGCGACCGAGTAGGTGGTGCACGCGATGGCCACCCCCATCAACAGGCCGCCCGAAATGGCGAGGGTGAAGGTGTTGGACAGAAACGCCGTCCAAGTCAGACCTGCTGCATAGAGCACTGCGCCGATCATCAACACCCGTTTGGCGCCATAGCGATCCGCGATGTAGCCAATGAATGGCTGCGATGCGCCCCACACCAAGTTTTGCAGTGCGACAGCGAACGAGAACACTTCGCGGCCCCATTTCATGTCTGCCGAAATCGGTTGCAAAAACAAGCCGGAGAACGCGTTTCGCGTGCCCATGGCAATGCCAAGAATGACGGCGACAGCGAACAGCGCGCGAAACATGCGTTGGTTATTGGTCATGAGGAAATTGCCCGCAGCGGCGGCGCAGTGAAAACGGATTTAAAACGAATGCTAGCGGCCCGATTCATATCGAGCTTGAGTTTTACTCATTCTTGCGACAATTTTATCGACCAGCTTTGGCGATAAACCGCGCTTCAACGCGCGCTGCATCGTGTTTTACGACAAAGTCGACAATCAACGTAAATCGCCCACATGCCCGACGCAATAGGAACGTTGGGCCTAAAGCTGTTAGCTAACTAGTCGCTCGCCGGGATCAATTCATGAAGCGTCGCATAACGCACTAAGTCGACCACCGATTGCACGCCCAGACGTCTTTGCACGGTGACTTTATGCGTGCTTACGGTCTTCACGCTCAAGTGCAAATCTCTGGCGATGTCGGTGACCGATTCGCCGTGCACCAGGCGCACAAAAATATCGTATTGCCGCACCGAGAGCTTGGTGTGCGCGGAACCATCAGCGTCGCTTGAACGCTTTTGAACCGGGCGCTCCATCACCAGATGTATAGTTTGTAGAATTTCCGTCGGTGGGGTGTCTTTGGCGAGATACGCCGACGCGCCCAAAGCCAATGAGCGGGCTTTGTGCGACACCGGGTCATAGGATGAGAACACGATCACGCGCATCTCAGGGGCCTCGTCGCGCACCTGCCTCAACAGCGACAACCCTGCCCGCCCTGGCATCGCCAGATCGAGCATCAGCACGTCGATACCTCGTTTGCGAACCAGTTCTACGGCCTGCTGGCCGTTCTCGGCCTCGCCAACTAAGCGTATTTTGCGATCTGAGGACAAAATTCCGCAAATGCCGGCGCGGACAATAGGGTGATCGTCCGCGACGGCGACGCGAACTACGTGGGAATCAAATAGTGAATTCATAGCGAACGTATTGTCTCGCTTTAAGTCACATTTTTCTGCTTATACGTGTTGACAGTCGGCAATTTCAGAACTGTCTGACACGGAGACGGGACAAATCGGTAAATCAGGTGCTTTTTCCCGCTTCAACCGGCAGATTGCCAGACATCCATGAGGTTAGCGCCACAACCGTGGCCTGCGAAACTGCCTCCACCGCATCCACTGCCTCAGAGCTCGGCGATTCAGACACCCGACGCGTGGCGCGCGCCAGTGCGCTGGCACCCACGGTCGACGCCGCACCGGCCAAACTGTGCGCGCTGTAAAGCGCCGCCTTTGTTTGCCCTGCGTCCCACTGTATCTTTATCTGGGCGACCTGCGTCGGCAAGCCCTCAATAAAACGTTCCATTAGTTTTCGCAAAAACGGCGCGGCGGCACGCTGGTCAAGATCGGCGAGCGATTTAAGCGTCACTTCGTCGAGCACCTCGCCAGTCACAACAGCCGCTGGCTCTGGCAACGGCGCATCGCCTACAGCCCCACGCAAGGCGAGATCAAGGCTAAACACGGTGGCCGGTTTGGTTAAAAATCCGCGCATGCCTGCCGCCGCACACAGTTCGCGATCCGCATCGCTTACGCTCGCCGTTAGCGCAATAATCGCCGGCGGATGGCCTCGCTCTGCGTGGTCCAGCAATATGCGGCGGGTCGCCTCAATGCCGCCAATGCGCGGCAAATTTAAATCCATTAACACCGCATCAAACGGCTGCTCGGCACAGCGACTGATCGCCGTTTCGCCATCGGCCACGGCGTCCACACGATGCCCAAACTGTTCGAGCATGATGCTGAGCAATTCGCGATTCACATCGTTGTCCTCCACCACTAACACCCGCAGCGAACGCAGCCGGGTTGCGGCGTCAATCGGAGTGCTGAGCTGTGCTGCGGCCGCAGTGGGCGGGACTTGCGCAAGAATTGAAAAACTCATTCGGGTGCCTTTGCCAAGCTCGCTCGCCATGTCGATTTCGCCGTCAAGCGCGCGCACCAGCATTGCACAAATCGCCAGCCCGAGTCCGCTGCCCACTTGCGGCTTGCCATCCTCGGCGTCACCCTGCTGGAACGGTTGAAACAGCCGCTGCTGGGTGTCGAGATCGATACCTGAGCCGGTGTCCACAACCGCAAAACGCAAACGCAACGGGTCGTCAGCGCGCCCGACTGGATCCGCGCTGACCGTAATCCGAACTTCTCCTGACGTGGTGAATTTCAGCGCATTGCCCAGCAGGTTGATCACCACTTGACGCAGCATGCCTTGATCGGTGTGAATGACTCGCGGCACGCTCGAATCCACATCCACCACCAATGCAACCTCTGCACGTGGCAGGGCGGCGCGTGCCACTTGTATCGCCTCTTCGATGCATTCCGCGAGCACGAACGAATGCAGGGTCGGTGTGACCATGCCCGACTCTAGACGCGAGTACGACAACACGCCGTCAATCAGCGTAAGCAACGATTTGCTCGCCGCATCCATGGTTTCGATTTCATACGCAGGCTCGCCCGGACGTCTACGCGCCGAGAGCAAGTGACTGGCCCCGATCACCGCCTGGAGTGGCGTACGCAGCTCGTGGCTCAGGATAGCTAAAAATCGTGCCTTGTCTTGTGCGGCTTTTTGTGCCGCTTGCGAGGTTTGCCGTAGTTCCCGCTCGAGGCGTTTGCGGCGCAGAATCTCTTCAGTCAACGTATGGTTTTGCGCACCCAGTTGCGTGGTTCGTCGCTCGACCCGCTCCTCCAGCGTAACGTTGAGCAACGCAACCTGATCGTTCTTAGCGCGAATCGTTTCCAGAGATTGGGTATACCGCGCCACCATCTCCCCAAAGGCATTCGACAGCACCGCTGTTTCGGCCAATGAGGTCACCGGCATGAGCAACGGTAGTCCGTCGGCCGAGATTTGTTTGGTCGCAACCACCACTTGATCGACATCGCGGGTGACCCGGCGCAACACATATAAACCCAGCGCCAACGCCGCAGCAAGCGCGGCAAGAATGACGAACAACACGCTGGTGGCGCTTTTCATGATCGATGCCGTGAAATCGCTGCGCGGTACCGCCACCACAATGTCCCAATCAATGCCGTCCACGCCCGTCACCCGTCGCGAGGCTACATCCACTTGCTCGCCAGTGGTGTTGATCACGGCGATGCTCGGCGCGCCCTTGTCGGCGCGATCTGCACTGCGTCCCGCGGCACGCCACCACTGCGCACCTGCGCGCACTAGCGCGGACTCGCTGTCGCGTGCAGCCACCCGCTTTTGCACGCCGCCTTCAGTGCGGAACGGTGACTCTGCGGTTGAGCTTGCCACCAGCAAGCCGTCGCGATCCAAGATAAACACAACGCTGTTGGCGCTGACTGCCACGGTGCGCATAAACGCGCTCAATTCGGATAACTCAACGTTTGCGGAAAATACGCCAAGCAACGTGCCGCTCGCAGTCATTACGGGCTGCGCGGCGGTCGTCACTAAGGCACTTGAGGCAATCGACCAATAAACCGGCGTCCACGTCAAATGTCGCGCAGTTTTGGCGATCTGATACCAAGGCCGATTGCGCACATCAAAAATTTTATTGTTGGTTTCAAGCGGTTGAGAGCGATCCCCTGGCGTTCGCGCCAAATAACTTTTCAGCGCATCGCCGCCCACTTGCTGCAAGCGAACTGTCGCTGCAGAATTGGCAGCCAAGCCAGCGCGATGAACACCAACGTAAGCGCCATCTTCGCGACCGAAACACAGATAAGTCGTGGTGCGCGCAGCTGCGGTCAGCTCAAACAACTTGCGCTCGAGTCGCTCGGTACTTCCGAACAACTCATTTGAAGCGTTATGGTTGTCGTCCACATTCGGAAACGTCACTACCAGCGTGACTGCGGCCTCTTCAAGTTGATGCACCACCGCTTGCTCAACGCGCGCGGAAATGTCGCCAATCAATTGACGCGACAGCACATCCACCGCATGCAATCCGGTGTACAGCGATAAAGCTGCGATGATCACCGCCGGCACGACAACCAGCAACACAAACGGCACAATGAGCAGGGTGCGCAATCGCATTGTGCTTGGCGCAGGAACTGCGGGAATAGAAGAAGGTAGCGGGATGTCGCTCATGCGAAAAGTGGCTAATTCGGTGGGTGGTTTTACCATCCCACGCGATCCTCACACGCCTCCTGAGCTCAGAAGCGACACGAGGCGCTTCCGAACACGGCGGAACGGCCGTTGGCTTTTTTCACAACACCGCAGCGGCTTTCGCCGCTGCAACTCCGCGTTGTTAGCCCTCGAAAAAGTCTTTCAACTTATCAAAAAATCCCTTTTGCTTAGGGCTTTGCTTAGCCGCATTTTTCTCACGGATTTCTTCAAATTCACGCAGAATTTCTTTTTGACGCGAATTCAGATTAACCGGGGTTTCGATTTGCACATGACAAAACAAATCGCCGGTCACGCTACCGCGAACTGGCCGAATACCCTTATTTTTCAGGCGAAACACCTGGCCCGACTGGGTCTCCGACGGGATCTTCAACATCGCTTTGCCGTCAAGCGTTGGAATTTCCAGCTCGCCACCTAGGGCGGCTGTTGAAAACGATATCGGCATCTCGCAGTGCAGGTCAGCGGCGTCGCGTTGAAACACTGCGTGAGGTTTAAGTTGCACCACCACATACAGATCCCCCGAGGGACCACCATTGGTGCCCGCCTCACCCTCGCCCGCCAGACGAATTCGATCATCGGTATCCACACCCGGCGGAATCTTGACTTCAAGCGTCTTTGACTTTTTGTTTACGCCCGCACCGCTGCACGCTTTGCACGGATGTTTCACGATCTTGCCGGTGCCACGACACTGCGGGCAGGTTTGCTGAACCGAGAAAAATCCCTGCGACACACGCACCGCCCCTGCGCCTTTGCAGGTCGGGCAAGTTTCAGGATCGTGACCCTTTTCCGCGCCCGTGCCGTGACACACCTCACAGGTTTCGGTGGTGGGAATACGCAGTTTGGTGGTGGTGCCGCGAGCGGCTTCTTCTAGCGTGATTTCAAGGTTGTAGCGAAGATCGGAACCGCGGAACGGCGAATCTGCGCGTTGCTGCCGGCCGCGACCGCCGCCAAAAATCTCTCCAAAAATGTCGCCGAACGCGTCGCCAAAATTACCGCCGGCAAAGCCCGCCGCCCCCGCAGCCTGCGGGTCGATACCGGCATGGCCATGTTGATCGTAAGCGGCGCGCTTTTTAGGATCGGACAGAGCTTCATAGGCGGCGCTTGCCTCTTTAAAATTTTCCTCGGACGCTTTGTCGCCAGGATTGCGGTCCGGGTGGTATTTCATCGCCAACTTGCGATAAGCCTTTTTTATCTCGTCGTCGGACGCTGATTTTTCTACCCCGAGGACGCCGTAAAGTTCTTTTTTTGCCATGCTTGTACTGTGTAGCCTGCGCAAAGTGACGTGCGGAGGTCGATAACCATTGAGTTAGTGGGGGATTTGGGCGCGATTTCGCCGATTTCAAGTCGCCTAATTGTCCAGCATTAAACCCATCCTACCGCGCGTGCGCTTCGTGAAATACAAAGTTCACCTCAGAAAATTCGTTGGGTAGCGGTTCCCAGCGCTGGCGCATCGAGGCGATCACTGGCTCAATCACGCCGTGAACATTGGGCCACGCTCCTTGGCATTCAACAAAGCAAATGCTGCGCTCGGCGAGCCGGGCGGCACCGACCACCGCAGCCATCTCCCACAGCCGCACATGGGTATTGGCAACCACCACCCGGCGGCCAGCCTGCAACGCAGCCAACGTGTCGCGGGCCACCACTGCATGCGCATCTGCAACACGCGCCGGGTCGAAACGGTAAACGCCTTTCACCGTGAAATGTTGGTCTGCTTCTAGGTGCAAAAATCCGTGCGCCACGCCCATCAACGCCGCCAGTGTGCTTTTGCCGCTACCCGGAAGCCCGCGCAACAGCACGCAATCGTATGGGGCAAATCGTTCAGTTTTTGCCACATCATGACCACTACTTAAATTCATTCATCCCACCGCTGACACTTTCTATACGCAATCTTTACGCCCCGCCCCGCGCCCTATGCACTGAATTTACACCCAGAAAGTTACGCTTCGCAATACTAAAAGTTGGTTGAAAGAAACGTATGGACATGGTCTACATCGGCCTCATCATGGCGCTCGCCGCATTAACGCTTGGCTTGGTGCGCTTGGGCGATCGCCTTCGCGACGCGGGTGGACGCAAATGATCTGGCTCTACGTTGTATCTGCCGTTGTGGTGGTGGGGCTACTGTCCTACCTACTCTATGCGCTGTTTAACCCGGAGAATTTTTAAATGACTGGTCAAGCTTTTCTCCTGCTTGCGGCTTTTCTGGTGCTGCTATTTGTATTGTCGTGGCCGCTCGGCCGGCTTCTTGCGCGCATTAGCGATCAAGCGCGTCCGGTGTGGTCCGCAGTTGAGCGGCCGTTCTATCGGCTTGCTGGCGTTGATGGCGCGAGCGGCATGACGTGGTCAACCTATGCGCTCGCGTTGCTGCTGTTCAATTCGGCAGGCGCGCTGGTGGTGTATCTGCTGCAGCGCGTGCAACACCTGCTGCCCCTCAACCCACAAGCATTTCCCGCAGTGTCGCCAGACTCCGCATTCAACACGGCGGTGAGCTTTGTGGCCAATACCAATTGGCAAGGCTATGCGGGCGAATCGACCATGAGCTATTTGGTGCAAATGCTTGGCTTAACCGTACAGAATTTTTTGTCGGCGGCCACCGGATGCGCCGTGGCATTCGCGCTTATTCGCGCCTTCGCCGCGCGCTCGAGCAAGAGCATTGGTAATTTTTGGGTGGATGTGACCCGCGTCACGTTGTATGTGCTGTTGCCGCTATCGCTAATCGTCGCCGTGTTTCTTATAAGCCAAGGTGTTATTCAGAACCTAAAGCCTTATCAGGAGGTGAACACCATCGAGCGCGTGACCTACGACTCGCCAAAAAACGGTGTCGATGGTCAACCCATCAAAGATGCTAAGGGCCAACCCGTGATGGAGTCTGTCACGAGGCCAACACAGACCATCGCGATGGGGCCCGTTGCCTCGCAAGAGGCGATCAAAATGCTGGGCACCAACGGCGGTGGTTTCTTTAACGCGAACTCGGCGCATCCGTACGAAAACCCGACAGCACTTAGCAACTTTATTCAGATGTTGTCGATTTTTCTCATCCCGGCGGCGTTGTGTTTTGCCTTTGGCCGCGTGGTTGGGGATATGCGCCAAGGCATAGCGGTGTTGGCGACCATGACCCTCATCTTCGTGGCATTAACCTGCGTGGTGCTGTGGTCAGAACAGCAAGCTAACCCCGTGTTGGCAACGCTCGGAACCGACGCGGCGCAAAGCGCCACACAGTCCGGTGGCAATATGGAGGGCAAGGAAGTTCGATTCGGCATCAGTGCGTCGGCGCTGTTCGCAGCGATCACCACGGCGGCGTCCTGCGGGGCAGTTAACGCCATGCACGACTCGTTTTTGCCATTGGGAGGTGCTGCCACCATGCTGCTGATGCAGTTGGGCGAAGTCGTGTTTGGTGGCGTGGGATCGGGGCTCTACGGCATGTTGGTGTTTGCATTGCTCGCGGTATTTGTCGCCGGACTGATGATCGGTCGTACGCCGGAATATCTCGGTAAAAAGATTGAAAGCTACGACATCAAGATGGTGTCACTCGCGATTCTGGTCACACCATTTTTAGTGTTGGTCGGAACGGCCGTTGCCGTGATGACCGATGCGGGTCAGGCGGGCATATCAAACCCCGGCGCGCACGGATTCTCCGAGGTGCTCTACGCGCTGTCGTCGGCGGCCAACAATAACGGCAGCGCGTTTGCTGGCTTGTCCGCCAACACGCCGTTCTACAATATTTTGCTCGCGATTGCCATGTGGTTCGGACGGTTCGCAATCATTATTCCGGTGCTCGCGGTTGCCGGTTCACTCGCAGCAAAAAAGCGACTGGAAGTCACCCCCGGAACGATGCCTACGCACGGCCCGCTGTTTGTAGTGTTGCTCATCGCCACGGTGTTGACTGTGGGTGCGTTGACCTACATTCCGGCACTTGCACTGGGCCCTGTGGTCGAGCATTTACAACTGTTCGCACCAGCTGCGTCTTCAGCCGGCGCAAAGTGAGAACTGACGCGTGAACACCTCAACCAAAACCTCACTGCAAGTTTTTGATCCCAAGCTCGTGCGTCCAGCGCTAGGGGATGCTTTCAAAAAACTCAACCCGAAGACCCAGCTTAAAAATCCGGTCATGTTTGTGGTCTACGTCGGCAGCATTCTGACCACGCTGCTCTATTTTCAAGCGCTGCGCGGCGAAGGTGAAGCGCCCGCCGGCTTCATTCTGGCAATCTCGCTTTGGCTGTGGTTCACCGTGCTTTTCGCGAACTTTGCCGAGGCGCTCGCCGAGGGCCGGAGCAAGGCTCAGGCGGCGAGCTTGCGCGGCTTAAAACAAAAGTCATGGGCAAAAAAAATGCACAGTGCCGCGCGCGGCAGCCCGTGGACGCTGGCACAGTCGGAAGACCTGCGCAAGGGAGACATCATGCTGGTGGAGGCCAATGATGTCATCGCGCTTGACGGCGAAGTCATCGAGGGCGTGGCCTCGGTTGATGAGTCGGCCATTACTGGCGAATCAGCCCCGGTGATTCGCGAGTCCGGAGGTGATTTTTCCGCGGTCACCGGCGGCACGCGGGTGCTGTCCGACTGGATTATCGTGCGCGTCTCAGTGAACCCAGGTGAGGCGTTTCTGGATCGTATGATCTCGATGGTGGAGGGCGCCAAACGTCAAAAGACACCCAACGAAATCGCGCTCATGATTTTGTTGGTGGCGTTGACCATTGTGTTTTTGCTCGCCACCGTCACGCTGCTTCCGTTTTCGCTGTTCAGCGTTGCTGCGGCGAAGGCTGGCACGCCCGTGACCATTACCGTGTTGATCGCATTGCTGGTTTGCTTGATCCCAACCACCATTGGCGGTCTGCTATCAGCCATTGGCGTGGCGGGTATGAGCCGCATGATGCAGGCCAATGTGATTGCCACCTCGGGTCGTGCCGTTGAGGCTGCCGGTGACGTCGACGTATTACTACTCGACAAAACCGGCACCATCACGCTCGGTAATCGTCAAGCCTCGACGCTGATCGCAGCGCCTGGCGTGACGCTAACCGAACTTGCCGAGGCGGCGCGCCTAGCCTCCCATTCCGACGAAACACCGGAGGGGCGCAGCATTGTGGCGCTGGTTAACAAACAGCTCGGCGACAGCACGTTAGCAGCGCCAATAACGGGCCTAACGATCGTGCCGTTCACCGCGCAAACACGCATGAGCGGCGTGGATGTCGACACGCCACGCGGCACCCGCATGCTGCGCAAGGGTGCGCTTGACTCGGTACGTAAACACGTTGCAGCTCTAGGCGGCACGCTGCCTGATTCGGCGTCACAGGCGGCCGATACGGTCGCCCGTCGCGGCAGTACGCCGCTGGTGGTCGCTGATGGCGCGCGCGTGCTCGGTGTTGTCGAGCTAAAAGACATCGTCAAACCGGGCATGAAAGAGCGCTTTGGTGAGCTGCGCAAAATGGGCATTCGCACCGTGATGATTACCGGTGACAACCGCTTAACCGCCGCGGCAATCGCTGCCGAGGCGGGCGTCGACGACTACCTTGCCGAGGCCACGCCCGAAGCCAAGCTAAAACTCATCCGCGACACCCAAGCCGAAGGCCGCCTAGTGGCCATGACCGGCGACGGCACCAACGATGCACCGGCGTTGGCTCAGGCCGACGTTGCCGTCGCCATGAACACCGGCACCCAAGCCGCGAAGGAAGCGGGCAACATGGTCGATCTGGATTCTGATCCGACCAAATTAATTGAAATTGTCGAGACCGGAAAGCAGATGCTGATGACGCGAGGCGCGCTATCGACCTTCTCAATCGCCAACGACATCGCGAAATATTTCGCCATCATCCCGGCGGCGTTTGCAACGACTTATCCGCAGCTCGCCATGCTCGACGTGATGCGCTTGACCAGTCCGGCGTCGGCCATTCTTTCGGCGGTTATTTTCAACGCGTTGATCATCGTCGCGCTGATTCCACTCGCGCTTAAAGGCGTGAAATATCGCGCGGTCGGCGCCGCTTTGCTGCTGCGTCGCAATCTGTTGATCTACGGTTTGGGTGGACTCATCGTGCCCTTCATCGGCATCAAATTGATTGACTTGTTACTCTCAGCGCTCGGCTGGGTATAGATTGAAGCAACGGAAAAAATCATGGTAAATCTAATTCGCCCGACACTGGTGCTGCTTGCGTTGCTAACTTTTGTAACGGGCATCGCCTACCCGCTGTTGGTCACGGCAATCGGTCAAACGGCTATGGCCGATCAAGCCAACGGCAGTCTTGTCATGCGCGACGGCAAGCCGATTGGCTCACGCCTGCTTGGGCAAACGTTCACGTCGCCTAAATACTTTTGGGGTCGGCCGTCGGCCACCTCCCCGATGCCGAACAACGCAGCGTCTTCCAGCGGCGCAAACCTTGGGCCAACCAATCCTGCGTTGAAAGACGCAGTAGCGGGGCGAATTGAGGTGCTGCAAAAAGCCGATCCGAGCAACCAGCAAGCCGTGCCCATTGACTTGGTAACAACCTCAGCCAGCGGACTGGATCCTGATATTAGCGAAGCAGCAGCACGCTATCAAAACAACCGAATTGCGGCGGCAAGAAGTCTCACGGCGGCTCAGGTTGCAGCCGTTATTGATGCCAATCGTGAGGGTGCGCTATTTGGCTTTTTGGGCGAGCCGAGAGTCAATGTGTTGCGTGCAAATTTAGCGCTTGATGCGCTGGCGGCGCCTGCCACACCATAAATCAAATCCAAAGCACTATGGTGAACGTTGTGAGTCACTTCAGCCCTGTCGCAGCCTCGGGCAACCGCATGCGTGTCGCGGCGGAACGGCCGGGGCTTGAGCAGATTATCTGCACGCCTAACGGCGCAGTATTGGCCTTTCAACGCAGCGCAGTATGCTCGGTATGTCTATGACCACAACCGACGCTCCAAAACGCCCCGATC
The DNA here is from genome assembly GCA_014378555.1 of Burkholderiales bacterium. GTDB lineage: Bacteria > Pseudomonadota > Gammaproteobacteria > Burkholderiales > Casimicrobiaceae > Casimicrobium. Next base: position 13,688 of record JACMNN010000220.1, read on the forward strand.
CCGATGCGCTGCTTGCGCAAATAAACGAGGATGCGATCGCGGCCACTCGAGGCAAGCTGCGCATTTATTTCGGCGCCTCGGCGGGGGTGGGAAAAACCTACGCAATGCTGACGGCGGCGCGCAAAGCCAAGCTTGAGGCGGTCGATGTGGTCATTGGTGTTGTCGAAACGCATGGCCGATCGGAAACCGCAGCGCTGCTCGACGACCTTGAACTGCTGCCGCTGCGTCGAGTGCAATACCGCGACCGCGAGCTGTACGAATTTGATCTTGATGCAGCCTTGGCCCGCAAGCCGCAGTTGCTGCTGGTCGACGAATTGGCGCACAGCAATCTTGACGGCTCGCGGCACCCCAAACGTTGGCAAGATATCGAGGAGTTGCGCGCTGCGGGCATCGACGTATGGACCGCACTCAACGTTCAGCATCTTGAAAGTTTGAACGATGTGGTCGGCGGCATCACCCAGATTCGCGTCATGGAGACGGTGCCTGACCACGTGTTCGATCGCGCCGACGAAGTGGTGATGGTAGATATTCCGGCCGACGAATTGCTCACGCGATTGAAGGCGGGCAAGGTCTATTTCGCGGAGCAAGCCGAGCGCGCGGCGCGCAGCTTTTTTCGCAAAGGCAATTTGATGGCGCTGCGCGAAATTGCGCTGCGCCGCACCGCCGACCGCGTTGAGGATGACGTTCAAACCTATCGCGATGCCGAATCGATCAACAAAGTGTGGAAGACTGAGGCGGGGATTCTCGCTTGCATCGGCCCCACCATAAATAGCGAGCAAGTGGTGCGCAGCTCGGCGCGGCTAGCGAAAGAGTTAAGTGTGTCGTGGCATGCCGTGTATGTCGAAACACCCGATCTGCAGCGACTGCCTGCCGTTGAACGCGAAGCCATTCTCTCGGTGCTGAAACTGGCGGAGGATTTGCAGGCCACCTCAGCAGTGCTTGCCAGTGCATCTCCCGCAGAGGCCGTAGCCGCGTACGCGAATGAACACAATTTGAGCCGGTTGGTGTTCGGCACCAGCACCGGCAAGCGCCACTGGTGGTCGGCGCTGATGCCGTGGCGCATCTCGCTGCGCTTATCGGAACAGGTGGGCGAACTTGCGCCCGATTTGGACCGAATCTACGTGGGTAGACCGCAAGACCATTCAACGCGTCCGCTCGCTAAACTTTTTGCAGTTAACGCCCAGAGTGACGACGCGCCGGGCGCAACCTGGGCGGCGCGTTGGATGCGCTACGTGTGGACAGTTGTCGCGTGTGCGGTCACTGCGGCCATGTGTTTCCCGATTTTTTCGGTGGTTGAATTATCCAACGTAGCCATGGTTTTTTTGTTGGGTGTGGTGCTTGTGGCGATGCGTTTTGGACGCGCACCCGCAGCATTAGCCGCCGTGCTCAACGTGTTGGCGTTTGATTTTTTCTTCGTCACACCACGATTTTCATTTGCGATTTCCGACGTACAGTATTTGTTAACTTTTGCCATTATGTTGGTTGTCGGGCTGATCACCGGCCACTTAACATCAGGTTTGCGCTTTCAGGCACGCATCGCCGCGCACCGTGAAACACGGGTTCGTACGTTATTCAACCTGTCGCGAGATTTATCGAGCGCCCTGCAAATCGAACAAGTCATTGCGGCCAGCACCGAGGTATTAGCGCGCATGTTCGGGCGCGACGTGGCGCTGGTTTTGCCCGACGCCAGCGAACGCTTACAGATGCCCGCATTGCAGGCCGGACAAGCCGTCATTGACATTGATGTCGCGCAATGGGCATTCGACCATGGTGCAGAGGCCGGCTACGGCACCGACACCCTCCCGTTAAGTCACTATCGCTATGTGCTGCTGAAGGCGCCGGTGCGGCTGCGCGGTGTGCTTGCCATACGTCCCGCACATGCCCGCTGGTTGCATATCCCCGAACAGCGCCGCTACATTGAGACATTCGCCAGCTTGATTGCGATTGCTTTGGAGCGGGTTCACTTCGTGCAAGTGGCGCAGGCGATGTTGGTGAGCGTTGAATCAGAACGCCTGCGCAATTCGCTGCTGGCTGCCCTATCGCATGATTTGCGCACGCCATTGACAGCCTTGGTGGGACTCGCTGAATCGTTGGCTATTGCCAAGCGCGGCGGTGACGAAAGCGAGCGGCAATTGGCTGAGGATGTTCGTACCTCGGCGCAGCGCATGAACACCATGGTCAACAATCTGCTCGACATGGCGCGACTGCAGAGCGGCGAAATTCGTCTGCGCAAAGATTGGCAGTCGATTGAGGAAGTGGTGGGCGGTGCGCTTCGATCGTTGCAGCCTAGCCTTAACGGACGCTGCATCACCGTTCGCCTGCCCGACGAGTTGCCGCTGGTTGAAATGGATGCTGTGCTGATGGAGCGCGTATTTGCCAACTTAATCGAAAACGCATGCAAGTACACGCCAGCCGACACCCCCATAAAAGTTACAGCTTCAGCCAGACCGGGATGGATCACCGTCTACGTTTCCGACCGGGGGCCGGGCCTTCCGGTGCGCGATGCGGCCACCCTGTTCGAAAAGTTCACGCGCGGCGCGGCGGAGTCCGCGAAACCGGGTGTTGGGCTGGGGTTGTCAATATGCCGAGCCATCGTCGAGGCGCACGGAGGCAAAATACGCGCTTCCCAAGGTATCGGTGGAGGTGCCGTGTTTTCATTTGATCTGCCCGCACCGCTGGTGGCGGTGGCCACCGACCTTGTGGCACCAATGGTGGCACCGGCTTGAGCGCGGTGTCGAACACACCGCTGGTCGCGGTACTGGTTGAAGACGACGCGCAAATTCGAAGGTTTGTACGCATGGCGCTGGAAGGCGAAGGCTGGCAGGTTTGCGAGGCAGAAACTTTGCGGCAAGGCCTGATCGACTGCGCCACGCGCAAGCCAACGCTGGTCATCGCAGACCTTGGCTTACCTGATGGCGACGGCGTTGATTTAATTCGCGAGATCCGCACTTGGTCTTCGGTGCCAGTGGTGGTGCTTTCAGCACGTACCGATGAACAGCAAAAAATTGCCGCGCTTGACGCCGGTGCAGACGACTACCTCACCAAGCCATTTAGCGTTGCCGAACTGCTCGCCCGAGTGCGGGCTCACGTGCGCCGCTCCGCGCAAACCGATGAACACGGCAGCGCGCAATTTGCGTTCGGCGACGTTCTGGTCGACCTTGCTGCGCGCACTGTGGTTCGGGCGGGTGAGCTGACTCGGTTGACGCCGATTGAATATCGTTTGCTCACCACACTCATCAGCAACGCCGGGCGGGTGGTCACGCAGCGCCAATTATTGACCGAAGTGTGGGGGCCCGGCTATGTCGAGCGTACTCACTATTTACGTATTCATATGGGCCACCTGCGCCATAAGTTGGAGCGTGATCCCGCGCAACCCGAGCACCTGTTGACCGAGCTCGGCGTCGGTTATCGCTTTAAGGGCTAACTGCTTTCTATAATTACGCCGGAGCGCATCGCGCTTCGACCCCAAGTACAAGGAAACGTGTGCAAAGTTCTGACTCACAAAAATCCAGCACCGGCGTGCTGACCATCGCCGCGCTCGGCATTGTTTACGGCGACATAGGCACCAGTCCCCTCTACGCGTTCAAAGAGGCCTTCAACGGCCCGCACGCGCTGGCCCTCACCGAGCCCAACGTACTCGCTGCGTTGTCCGCATTGTTCTGGGCAATCATGTTGATCATCTCGGTCAAGTATGTGTGGCTCATCTTAAAGCTTGACAACGAGGGAGAAGGTGGCGTCCTTGCGCTAACAGCGTTGGCGCATCGAATAGTCAAGCACCGCAAGCACAGTGACAAACTGGCCACCATTGTGATCACCGCCGGCGTGTTTGCCGCATCGCTGTTTTATGGTGACGCGATCATCACGCCCGCTATCTCGGTGCTTTCGGCCGTTGAAGGCATCAGCGTGGCCACGCCACAGTTTGAGAAATTTGTGATTCCCATCACCATCGGATTACTGGTCGGCCTGTTCCTTATTCAACGGCATGGCACCGGCCGTGTTGGCAGCCTGTTTGGGCCGATCACCATGGTCTGGTTCATCACCATCGGCATCATGGGTGCGAACAGCATTATGCAAACGCCGATGGTGCTTAAAGCGCTGAATCCCCTATACGCCTTGACTTTCGCTGTTGAGCATCCGGGCAGCATGTTCGTTTTGCTGTCAGCGGTATTTCTTGCGCTGACGGGCGGCGAGGCGCTGTATGCGGACATGGGGCACTTTGGAAAGAAAGCGGTGCGTATTGCTTGGTACGGCTTGGTTTGCCCGTCACTGGTGCTCAACTACTTCGGTCAGGGCGCGCTGATGCTGCGCGATGCGGCGGCAGTCAAAAACCCCTTTTTCCTGTTGGCGTCTGAAGGTTTTTTGATTCCGCTGGTGATACTGGCCACCGCAGCCACGGTGATTGCGTCGCAGGCAACCATTTCTGGCGCCTTTTCGCTGACCCAGCAAGCGTCCCGACTCGGCTATCTGCCGCGGGTCAACGTGCGGCACACCTCAGATCGGGAGCGCGGACAAATCTACATCGGCAGCGTGAACTGGATCATGTTGATTGGCGTCATTCTGCTGGTCCTCGAATTTCGTTCTTCCAGCGCGTTGGCCGGTGCCTATGGAATAGCCGTGTCGGGAACCATGGTGATCACCACCCTCTTGGCGACCGTCGTCGTAATATCGGCGCGCGGGAAATATCGCTGGGCCATGTTGGTTTTGTTCGTTGTTTTTCTGCTGCTTGAATTGGCATTCTTCACTTCAAACCTCTCCAAAATCGCCGACGGCGGATGGTTCCCGTTGGTCTTAGGCGCAGCGATATTCTTGATGTTGATGACCTGGAAAAA
>JACMNN010000221.1 GCA_014378555.1 Burkholderiales bacterium
CGCCGACCCAGCGCAATCGCACCTCAACGTGAGCCGCGCGCGAATGCTTGAGCACGTTGGTCAGCGCTTCCTGCAGGATGCGCAGCACTTGCAGCGTGTTGTGCGGCGCGAGCGGCGGCACGTCGGGAGCGATGGTCACCTGCCACCGCGACTCGATGCCCAACGCTTTGAGTTGCGGCTCCCAGCGAAACCGAAAATCGCTGAACGTCGCCCCAAAATCGTCCTCGCTAGTTGACAGCGAATCAATAGCCAAGCGCATCTCGGCGATACAAGCGCGCAGCGCATCCGACATTTCCTGCTGCGACAGATCGGCACGCTCGGATCGCGAGAGGGAGGAGAACAACTGCGCCCCCAAGCCGTCGTGCATGTCCTGCATGATGCGTTGGCGCTCCTCCGCGCCCTGCCGCTGTCCCTCAAGATCAAGCAGGCGCTGATAGTTCTGCTCAATCACCACCTCGCGCTCAGCGACCCGACGATCCAGCGTTTGATTCAGCGCCTCAAGTTCGTGCAGCGCATTGATAAAACGACTAGCCAGAATGCTGCCCATCACCAGCAACACGGCGTTGGCTGCATAGGCTAGAACAAAAATTCGCGCTGCCGTCCATTGCGGCAACAGCGCGGCCAACCAGGATGCACTGATCAGCAGAAAATAATCGTGCCCCGCAGCTAGCACCGCCACCAATACGGTGAGCATCAACGCAATGGCGGTTCCGGTGCGTTGCCGCCACGCCGCCACAAACACCATCGCGATAATTAGCGTGGCCACCACCAGAAATCCGCCCGTCCACACCGAGCTGACCCAACGCTCAACCTCAGAGCCGCCGAGCGCCAGCACTAGCGGGCCGACCAACGCGTAGGCGATCAAGGTAAGTTCCAGCTTAGGCCGCACAAGGCCAGCGGTACGCAACACAAACAGCGCCATCGCGACGACAAAGCCGCCCGTGGCCGATTGGTAGCACAGCCGCCAAACGTACCATTGCGCCGTCGGCAATTGCTCGATCACAAAGGTGAGCGTGCGCACGCCCCACAGCAACGTGGTCAAGCCAAAAATGCCGTACAGCACCTCGGCGCGACGTCGCCACCAGATGAACAGCACCACGACCGCTGTGGCAAAACACGCCGCGCTGGTGAACTGCGCCACGGTACGAATCAGAAACATTCGCTGCTCGTAGACCTCTTGCAACGCCTGCGCGGGGCCCAACTGAATCTCGGGAATCTTCAGCATCACGCCGACTGCGGGCGCGTTCAACCGCAGGTGCAACACATTAGGCCCAGCGTTTAAGCCGTTGCCGTAGGCTGCCCCATACGGCAGTGCCAGCAAATGCGGACGCTCCCATTTTGAATGCTCGTACTGGTCTGTTTCATCGATCTTCGCGACCAATTTTCCGTTCAAGAAAAACTGTCCGCCGTCATACAAATACGGTAAATAAACTGCCCATGCGCCCTGCCGCTCAAACTCGGCCGGCACGTCAAATTCAAGTCGATACCAGACCGGCAAACGCTCCGGGTGGTAGCCGCGATGAGCCCAGTTATCTGGCAGACTGGTGGCTGTCCACGCTGACGAAGCCGGTGGCGGAAAGGCGCGATCAATGACAAGCATACTGACGCGACTGGGCGTGATGATTGGCGCCGGTGTTTCCTGCGCGCGAGCCGGGACGAGCGCACACAGCGACAGCCAGACCCACAGACAGAGGCAGGCGAGACGACGGCGCGTCAAGGGGCCTCGACGGTCACAGCAAGCCCAGCTGCCCAGCTTCAAACACCGCCTCACCGCGTGAATGCACCGCCAGCTTGCGATAGATTTTTTTCACATGTGTCACCACGGTGTGCGGCGAGATGTCGAGCAAATCGCCAACCTCGTTAAAGCTCAAGCCTTTGGCGACTAGTCGCAGAATATCTATCTCGCGCTCGGTTAGCGGCGTCGAAACAACGGGCTCCAGGACTGGTTGCTTCGCTGCCGCAAGCGGGGGCACCGGCAAGCGAAATCGCGCCAACACCTTGCGCGCAATGCTTGGCGTAATCGGCGAGCCGCCCGCGCGCAGCTCGTGGATACTGATGCAAATGCGATCAGCCAATGCGTCCTTCAGTAAATAACCGGTAGCGCCGGCCTCGATGCTCGCCAACACGTGCAGATCGTCACCAAACATCGTGACTACCAACACATCGGTGGCAGGGTGATACTTCGCTGCATGCGCGATCAGCTCAATGCCGCTGATATCGGGCAAGCCCAAATCAACCATCAACACATCGGGTCGCAACGCATCAAGCAACGCGATTCCAGCCTTGCCCGTTGGCACCGCGCCAGACAGCGCCAGCAGCGGATCGGACTGCACCGCTGTCGCGAACTTGAGCAGCAGTTCGGGTTCGTCTTCGACGATAAGTACCTGAGAAATCATATAGCCGAGTTTAGGGCAAAGCTTCGTCACCTAACGTTAAAAATGCACGTCCAACAAAGCGCGACTGCCGGGTCGCCCCTACAAAGTCACAAACATCGCCACCACAGCCGCGCCCATCACCACCGTGGCCAACCAGCCTAACCAACGCAACCGCTTACCAATGGTGAAGCGGCCCATCACGCGCTGATTGCTACCCAACAACATCATCACCACCATGATCGGCAGCGCGATCACGCCGTTGATTACTGCGCTCCAAAACAGTGCCTTAATCGGGTCAATAGACATGAAATTCAGCAGCACACCACCAAGAGTTGCCAGCGCGATGATGGCGTAGAACTCTTTCGCCTCATGCAGCTTTTTGTCGAGCCCGGAATGCCAATCGAAACTTTCAACTACTGCGTAAGCAGCTGACCCCGCGAGCACCGGGACAGCCAGCATGCCGGTACCGATGATGCCCAGACTGAACAGCAGAAACGCGAAATCGCCGGCCAACGGACGCAACGCCTCGGCCGCCTGCGCGGACGTTTGAATGTCGGTGATCCCCGCTTGATGAAGTGTCGCCGCAGCGCTGAGGATGATGAAAAACGCCACCAGGTTAGAGAACCCCATGCCGATGTAGGTGTCCCATTTAATACGCCGCAAATGCCCCTGCGCCACGACGAGTGTGATCGTCTCGCCCGCTGTGTGGCTGCTGCGCAGATCCTCCATCTCTTGTGCTGCCTGCCAGAAGAACAGATACGGACTGATGGTGGTGCCAAACACCGCCACGATCATGATGATGCTCTCGCGCGTCACGGCAAGCTGCGGCCAAACAACGCGTTGCGCCACTTCTAACCACGGCACGCTGATCGTAAACACCACCGCCACATAAGCAAGTAATGCGAGCGTTAACCACTTGAGATAGCGCACGTAGCGCTGATACGGAATGAACACCTGCAACAGCAGGCAAAGCAAGCCAAAAGTGACCGAATAGACATGTGCCGAGCCGCCGAGCAAGAGGCGCAACGCTTCGCCCATCGCCGCAATATCCGCCGCAATGTTGATCGTATTGGCGAGCAGCAGTAAGCCAACGATGGCGTACAGCACCGGTTTCGGAAATTCTGCCTTGATGTTCGCGGCAAGTCCGCGCCCCGACAAGCAACCGAGCCTCGCGCTGACCATCTGAATGCCGCACATCAGCGGATAGGTGAACACCACCGTCCACAACATGCCAAAGCCAAACTGCGCGCCGGCCTGCGAGTAGGTCGCAATGCCACTAGGATCATCATCGGCCGCGCCAGTGATCAAGCCGGGGCCAAGATGTTTCAGTGCGGAATAGTCATTATTATTTTTGTCGGGTTGCATCGCGGACACTCGGTTGTCAGTTACCTGTTACAGCAATCATGCGCCACGTCGGCTGACGAAGTGCTGACCGAGCGTGTGGCGTGTGGCGCGTAGGCTGGGTCGAGACCCAGCAACCTTGCAATGCTGGGATGCTGGGTCTATCGACCCAGCCTACGAACGGAGAGCTATGCCGTTGCAGGCCGTTTCACCCGATACCAGGCCGCGTAGATCGCGGGCACCGCGAGAATCGTCAGTACTGTGGCGATAATCAGCCCCGCCATGATCGCCACCGCCATCGGCCCCCAGAGCACACTGCGAGTGAGTGGAATCATCGCCAGAACCGCCGCCGCCGCGGTTAGCGTGATGGGTCGGAAGCGGCGAACCGCCGCCTCGCGCGCCGCCACCCAAGCATGCGTACCGGTGGCCATATCCTGCTTGATTTGATCAATTAGGATGATGGTGTTCCGCATGATGATGCCCATCAAGGCGATGACGCCGAGCATGGCAACGAAGCCAAACGGCATGCGGAAAGCGAGCAAGCCTATGGCCACCCCGACAATGCCAAACGGCGCGGTGAGCAACACCATGGCTGCGAGCGAGAAGCTTTGCAGCTGCAACATCAGCAACGCCAGCCACACAAAAATCATCAGTGGAACGCCCGCGCCAATCGACGATTGCGCCTTAACGTTTTCTTCAAAAGCGCCACCGGTTTCGATGCGATAGCCCGGTGGCAGCTTGGCGCGAAGCTCTGCCAATTGCGGGTCAATCTGCGCAGAAATGTCTGGCGCCTGCGCACCCTCGACAATATCCGAGCGAACCGACAGCGTGGGTACCCGTGAATAACGACGAATGATCGGCTCTTCCATCACCTGCTTTACGCTCGCTACTTGCGACAGCGGCACGGTGCGACCCGCTGCGGTTGGAATTTGCAAATCCTCGACTTGCGCCACGGCCACCCGCTCTGCCGCAGGCCCGCGCAGCACCACGTCAATCAAACGATCGCGTTCGCGGAACTGGCCAATGGTTGCGCCGGACACCGCGCCGCCAAGCGATCGAGCGACCGCAAGCGAGCTCACACCCAACGCTCGCGCACGATCCTGATCCACTTCAACCTGAAGTGCCGGCGTGCGGTCGCCCCAGTCGGTATTCACCTCAACGGTCTTCGGATGCTTGCGCAACACCACCGCTACTTGGTCGCCAATTTGTTTGAGTTTGTTGATGTCCGGGCCGCTCACCCGAAAGATAATCGGATACGCTACAGGTGGGCCGAGTGGCGTTTTAAGCGCGCGCCCACGCACGCCTGGAAAGTTGCTGTCGAGCTCGGCTTGCAGCTTCAACGTCAACCGGTTTCTCGCCTCGACACTGTCGGTCAGCACCAGTGTGTGGGCAAAGTTAGGGCGAAACAGTTCTTGATTAAGCGACAGGAAAAAGCGCGGCAACGACATGCCGATACTGGTCACAAACGTCTGCGCATCTTTGTCTGATTTCAGCAGCGTTTCGAGTTTTTCAACCTGCGCCTCGGTGGCTTTAAAACTTGCGCCCTCCGGCAGCCACATTTCCACCATCACCTCGGTCCGGTCACTGGTCGGGAAAAACTGCTTTTCTGTGAGACCCATGCCAATGATGCCAACGACCAGCCCAACCAGTGTGACCACGATGGTCTTCCAGCGATGGGTAATGCACCAGTCAATGGTTGCCCGCAGTCGCGAATAAAACGGCGTGTCGAAGTGCTCGTGCGCGGCGCCTTCGGCCGTTGCACTTTTTGGTTTTTTAAGAATCCAGTAGCCGAACAACGGCGTGGCAATAATCGCTGCGAACCACGACAGCACCAGCGCGATGGTGGTCACGCTGAACATGTCAAACGTGTATTCGCCGGTGGACGATTTGGCCATCGCAATCGGCAAAAATCCCGCCGCGGTCACCAGGGTGCCGGACAGCATCGGCCATGCGGTGCTGGCGTAGGCAAACGTAGCCGAGGCGAATTTATCGAGCCCCTCTTCCAGCTTACGTACCATCATTTCAACCACGATCATGGCATCATCCACCAGCAATCCCAAGGCGATGATCAGCGCACCGGTTGAGATGCGATGCAAGTCAATCTTGAAAAGTTGCATCGCCAGAAAAGTTGACAACAACACGAACGGAATGGTCAGCGCCACCACCGCACCGGCACGCCATCCGAGCGATATGAAACTCACCGCGAGCACAATCGCCACTGCCTCTAGCAACGAGCGCATAAAGGTGCCGACCGCCTCCTTCACCACTTTCGGCTGATTACTGACCTGCTGAAATTCGATGCCGATCGGCAAATCGTTTTGAATGCGCGCCATCGCTTTAGTCAGGTTGTCGCCGAGTTGAAGCACATCGCCATCGCTCTTCATAGAGATGGACAAAGCGATGCCCGGCTTGCCGCCAACGCGTATGGTTTGCACCGGTGGATCAGCAAAACCGCGATACACACTGGCGATATCCCCCAGCCGAATGGTGCGACCGTTGACGGCAAGTTCGAGTTCACGCACCGACTTCACGGTATCGAAAGTTCCGCTCACCCGTAGCGCGATTGCGTTGTCTTTGGTCTGGATCACGCCCGCTGGAACAATCGCATTTTGTGCCTGCAACTGTGCCGCAATCGAGCTGGCATCAATGCCCAGCGCGCCGATTTTTGCGTTGCTGATTTCGATGTAAATTTTGTCGTCGAGCACGCCCACCAACTCGATCTTTGACACGTCGGGCAGGCGCAACAATTCTTGACGTACGTCTTCGACTTTGTCGCGCAATTCCGAGAGCGAAAAGCCGTCGCCGGTGAACGCATAGATCGATCCAAAAACGTCGCCGAATTCGTCATTGAAAAAAGGCCCCAACGCCTCGGACGGTAAGGTGTGCCGAATATCCCCCACCTTTTTGCGCACCTGATACCACAGCGCCTGCACCTCTTTGCGCGGCGCGGTGTCCACCAGCTCCAAAATAATCAACGATTCACCGGGCTTGGAATAGCTCTGGGTGCGCTTGAAATACGGCATCTCCTGCAGCCGTTTTTCAAGCCGATCGGTGATCTGCGAATCTACCTGTGCGGTGGTCGCACCCGGCCATAGCGTGCGCACGGTGATCGCTCTAAAGGTGAAGTCCGGGTCTTCACGTTGGCCGAGCTTGAAGTACGCTGAAAAACCCGCAATCGCAATCGCGATGATGAAGAACAGTGTGAGCTGCTTGTGCTTGATCGCTGCTGCAGAAATGTTCATGGCTTAGCCGCTTCCGCAGCCGCTGTGGCGGTGGCGGTGGCTTTGCTCCCTCCCCCCGAGGCGGAGGGTTGGGGAGAGGGTGTTGGCAGAACCTTAGCGTTGCCAGTCACCCCCGAGTCTGAACTGGCAGGCCCCGCGCCCTTAGCCCCGCCTTCTTGGGGCGAAACGGACGCGCCATCCAGCAGTCGAACCTTCTGCCCCAACCGCAACAGGTTGGCGCCCGCAGTCACCACCAGATCACCGGGCTTCAAGCCGGAAACAACGCTTATGCCATCGTTAGTGCTCTCGCCAGTTTTTATTTCGACGGCTTTTACGGTCTCGGTAGCCCGATCCACCAGCCATACGCGGGTCGAGTTGTCCCGAGTGTAGAGGGCAGTGTTTGGCACCACGATGGCTTCAGCGGCGCCTAAATCCAGACGCACGGTCGCGCTCATACCCAGCTTCAATGCGTCATCGGCACCGATGATGCTTAAACGCGCGGTGTAGGTGCGGCTAGCGGCGTCTGCTGCGGGCGAAAGTTCGCGCAACTTGGCGGCGTAAAGTTTGCCGGGGATTGCGTCGAATGTTGCGGCAAAACCTTTCGCCGTTTTAAGCAAACCGACCGCGCGTTCCGGAACGTTAACGACGATTTCTTTTTCACCTAACTGCGCCACGCGCAGCACACTTTGCCCGGCCGACACCACGCTGCCCGCCTCCGCGTCCAGCGCAATCACCACCCCCGCTTTATCAGCGCGCAACGTTTGAAAATTCAGTCCGTTTTGTGCGTTCGCCAGTTGCGATTGCGCGGCTTTGACCCGTGCGTCAGACGCTTCGCTAGTGGCGGCTTGCCGCTCCAGCGCCGCGCCGGAAACAAAGCCTTTATCGCGCAATTCTTGCTGGCGCCTCAACTCGCTTTGCTGCAGTTTGAAATCTGTCGTCGCCACTGCCACCTGCGCCGCTTGCGCGTTGATCGCGGGCAACACGTCTTGTGAATCAAGCACCGCCAGCACTTGTCCGGCTTTGACTTCTTGCCCGACATCGACCAAACGACGAGCAATTTTTCCCGCGACACGAAAGCCGTAGCGTTGCTCAAAACGCGGCCGCACTTCACCGGGCAAATAGGTTATGTCAGACACCGAGCTCAAGCCCACTTGCATATAGCGGACAGGACGTGGTGCCTCAGCTTTAACTGCCACTGCGTCTTGACCAACCGCAGGCGCAGCAGTCGATTTTGCGTCGTCTTTTTTTCCGCAAGCAGTGACGATCACTGTGCCCATCACGAACGCGAGAAGGAGGATTGCCTTTTTATTTTTCATCAGTATCAATTCTTTTTGGTAAGCGTTGGGTCTGTAATACCGGTGACTTGCGCCCAGTAGCGGGCAAGCGCGAGCGAGGCTTCTGCTTGATAGCTGCCCATGCCCGGAATCACCGGGCATTTCGGGTCAATGCTGCTGCGTTCACTGCGCAAGCTGTACAGCCCAATCATCAGCGCGTAGCTGTGCTTGAGCAGGCGCACGCCCTCGCCTGGCGCGAGGTTCGCGAAGTGCCGCTCGATGCCTGTTCCGGCGGTGACCATCCAGCTGGTCATCTGCGTCTGAAATTGCAGGGCGGCCTCGAGCGGCACGGCGTTTGGGGCGAAGCCCATGCAGCTTGTGCTCAGCGGCATGTAGGTTGGCGAATCGAGCAAATGCAGCTGGGTGAGCGAATACATCTCTTCGAAATCGAACGGCGTTCCGTCGTTCAGGCGGGCAATTAACGCACTGAAAAAATGCCCCACGCCACGCGCATGCAGCGCCAAATAAATCTCTTCTTTGGTCTGAAAATAGAGATACACGGTGCCCTTGGCGAGACCCGCAGCATCGGCCACGTCGGCCACATTGGCGAGCGCTTGACGATCGCTGAACAGCCGCTCGGCGGCATCGAGAATGGCCTGACGGCGCGCCTCTTTGTCTTCGCCATCAAGCGCCCGCACTCGTTTGGCGCCGTCGGAGGTGCCATGCAAAAAAGCTTTGATGCGCGCTTTGCTTGACGCTACCGGGCAATGGGTGGCGTGCTGCTGCTGATGAGCATCAATCGCATCGCGGATTATTTTTTTGATGGCAGGCATGGACTACTTTGCGACAAATGTTGCGGCCTTGGCACGAACTGACCAAGGGTCATTAACGATGCGAATCGTAAATGACTCGCGGTCAGTTGTAAACCCCTATCGCTGTAAATCGTAGAAACGATCGCCAACTTCAACCGTCAATGCCAGTTTTCATGGGGCAACAGCCAGCAAATTGGCCGGTGTCGACTTATGGCTAAAAATCACCCCGACTCAATAACTACAATGCTTACCAACGAAAGCTGAACCCAGCCACACCGTTGAATCGGTGATTCAGCGAACAGCGCAATCACCTACATTTCTGACTTCACGCAGCGCGGTAAACCGAGTTGATGAAACTGAATGTCGCGTCGCTACGTACATAAATGAGCAGAGCGTCCCAAACACCACGACCGTCATCAGCAGGCCAGTAAACATGCGCGACACCAGCACCTCAAGCGATCTCGGCACGCCAGTCGCGCCGACATCACACGCTGCCGAGGCGTTTTCAGCGGTGCGCCGCAACAGCGTTCAGATCGCATCACCGTTGTCAGCGGAAGACTGTCAGGTGCAGTCGATGCTCGATGCGAGTCCGATCAAATGGCATTTGGCGCACACCACGTGGTTCTACGAAACGTTCATTCTTGAACCGCATGCGCGGCATTACGCCTGCTTCGATTCGTCATTCAAGGTGCTGTTCAATAGCTACTACAACACCGTTGGCGACAAGCATCCGCGCCCCGATCGTGGCCTACTGTCGCGCCCGTCACTTGACCGCGTGCTGGAATATCGGGCCCACGTCGATGCGGCGATGCACGAATTTTTGGCGGACGAGGTGCGTGCGGCGAGCGTGTTTCAAGTGATCACGCTCGGCCTTAATCACGAGCAACAACATCAAGAACTGATGTTGACCGATCTCAAACATTTGCTGTCGGTCAATCCGCTGTCACCACGCTACGAAGAGCGCGATTCAGCCGTCACGACTCACACTGTTGTTAGCCGCGGACGCAGCGCATTCGCCGGTGGCTTAATCGAAGTCGGGCACCGCGGCGAGTCGTTTTGTTTTGATAATGAAACGCCGCGCCATCAAGTTTTTCTGCGTCCTTATCAACTCGCCGACCAACTCGTGACCAACGGCGACTACCTTGCTTTTATGGGCGATGGCGGCTACACAAGGCACGAGTTGTGGCTGTCTGAAGGCTGGGATCGCGTCAACGCACAACGCTGGCAAGCGCCCAATTATTGGCGCGAAGACACGCACGGCGGCTGGTCGGAATTTACGCTGCACGGCGCAGAAGCGATTGACCTTAATGCCCCCGTTTGTCATGTCAGCTTTTTCGAAGCGGACGCCTATGCACGTTGGATAGGTGCGCGCTTGCCGTCGGAGGCCGAGTGGGAACATGCGGCGGCGCAGCCCGCCGCGACGCCGCTTACCGCCGCATTGCATCCAGGCGCCGCAACCGCTTCGCGGCTCACCCAGCTGTACGGTAGCGCTTGGCAATGGACCTCATCGGCATACCTTGGTTACCCTGGCTTCACTACCGCCGAAGGTGCGGTCGGCGAATACAACGGCAAGTTCATGTGCAACCAATTTGTGTTGCGCGGCAGCTCCGTGGCCACCCCCGCCGGCCACGAACGAGTAACCTATCGCAACTTTTTCCCACCCGACAAACGCTGGCAGTTCACCGGCATTCGTCTCGCGTATTAGGATTCAACGTATGGCGGCCCACCGCTTAATCACCAGCCACCGAGTTGCGACCAAAGAGGCTGCAACCGAGCGCACCTTCAGCATCACCAACGCGTTAAAACTTGACGCTAAGGCCGAACTTGACGCGCTAGAACGCGGCTTGCTCGCACCGGCCGCCAGCATCGCACCGAAGTTTTTTTACGACGCACTCGGCTCGACGCTTTACAACGCGATTGTGCTCACGCCAGAGTACTACCCAACGCGGACCGAAGCCGCAATTTTCGAAAAATTTCGCGCTGAAATTGCTGCTGTTATCGGCACCGGAAAACAGTTTGTTGATCTCGGTTCCGGCGATTCGGTGAAAGCTGAAAAGTGGTTCGCCTCGCTGAAGCCGTCGCGCTATGTGGCCGTTGATATTTCCGAAAGTGCAGCACGCGAAGCGCTGGCGCGACTGGCCGGCAACGCAGACGCGCCCGAACTAGCGGGCCTCATCACTGACTTTTCCAGCGTGCTTGATGTCACGCCCGTCGTGCAAAAACAGCCCACTCTGTTCTTCTATCCCGGCTCGTCGATCGGCAACTTCATGCCCGATGAG
>JACMNN010000222.1 GCA_014378555.1 Burkholderiales bacterium
ACGCCGCGCAGGGTTTCGATGACCACCTCGCGATTGATCGGGTTGTCTTCCACCAGCAAAATCCGCGCGCCTGGATACATCGCCCGAATTTGCGTTTCGACATCTGACATACCGGTGCCGATCGGCGCAGGCATCACGCTCTTTCCATGTTGCAAGCGTGCGGTGAACCAGAAACGGCTGCCAAGACCCACCTCGCTTTCGGCGCCTACCTCGCCACCCATCAGTTCCGCCAAACGCCGTGTAATGGTGAGCCCGAGTCCGGTGCCTCCGTGCTTGCGCGTGGTGGACGCATCGGCTTGCTCGAACGCCTCAAACAGTTGCGTCAGTTGTTCCGCGGCAATGCCGACGCCAGTGTCCACCACTAGAAAACGCACCAGCAGCTCGTTGCCGGATTGTTCGAGTAACTTCGCGCTCAGTTCGATCCGCCCCGACTCGGTAAATTTAACTGCGTTCTCGGCGTAATTGAGCAGCGCTTGCCGCAACCGCGTGACGTCGCCGCGCAGCCATACCGGTGCCGAATGGTCCATGACCACGATCTGCAAACCCTTGGAGCGCGCGGTTTCTGCCATCATCGAGGCGACGTATTCAAGCACCGACGCCAGATGAAAATCGTTGTTTTCTAGTTGCAACCGGCCGGCTTCGATTTTTGACAAATCGAGCACGTCGTTAATGATCGACAGCAAATGTCGCCCGGCGGTGTCGATCTTGCCAAGGCGATCGGCCTGCTCCGGCGTCGGGCCGGCTCTGCGCAGCAAGTAGCTCAGACCAATAATGGCGTTCAGCGGCGTGCGTATTTCATGGCTCATATTGGCCAAGAAGGTGCTCTTGGCGGCATTGGCCGCTTCCGCCTGGCGCTGAGCGGCACGCAGTTCGACGGTACGCGTTGCCACCAAATCTTCAAGATGATGCCGGTGTTTATCAAGCTCTACGCTGAGCCGACGTTTCTCGGTCACGTCTTCCATCGCGGTGACAAAGTGCCTGATTTTCCCATCCAACCCGCGTAGCGGCGACACCACCAACGCTTCATCGCGTTCACTGCCATCTTTGCGGCGATGAACGAAGTGCCCACGCCAGACTTCGCCGCGTTTCACCGTTGACCACAGCGTTTTGAACCTGGCGTCCACCGTACTGCCAGCCAACAGCGCACGCGGATTTCTGCCGATCACGTCGGCGCGCGCGTAGCCGGTCAACTCTACGAACGCAGCGTTCACGTATTCGATGCGCGATTTCAAGTTGGTGATCATGATCGCGTCTGTACTTTGCTCCAAGGCGAGCGAAAGCTTGCGCACCTCGTCGTCGGCGCGTCGGCGCTCCGTGATGTCCTGAATCGCGCCGTGAAGTTTGACTGTTTTGCCATTTTCTTGATCGGCATAGCCTTGAATACGCACCCAAATCGTGTTGTCTTTTGCGGTGACTATCTGCAGCTCAAGCTCATACGCTGTTCCGTATGTGATCGCCAAGTCAATTGCCGCGCGCAGGGTGACTTGTGCGTCGAGCGGATAGGCGTCCAGCCACTGGTCCAAGGTCAGCAAATGCGCCGAGGAAATTTCGTGGATGCGATACATCTGTCGCGTACAGTAAATGGTATTCGTCTGCAGGTTCAGTTCCCAGCCGCCAACCTTTGCGATTTCGCCGGTGCGCTCCAGCATGGCCGCAGACGTTGCGAGCGCGCGGCGCACACGGTCTTGCTCGGTCACATCGCTGAACACAAGTACGGCGCCGACGATGTTATTGCTGGCATCGCGAATGGGCGCGGCACTGTCAGAAACCTGATATTCGTGATCATCGCGCGACAACAATGTGGTGTGGGTGTCGAAATGCACCACCTCGCCGCGCTGCAACGCCAGGTCCACTGGGCTGGGCTTGGGAATGCGCGTTTCGGAATCAACGATCCACAAGATGTCACTCAGATAATTCCCCGCAGCCGTCGCCAACGGCCAGCCGGTTAAGCGCTCGGCGGTGGCGTTCATGCGCGTAATGCGGCCTTCAGCATCGGTCGCAATCACGGCGTCGCCAATCGATTGCAGCGTGATCGACAGGTTTTCTTCGCTCAATCGCAACTGTTGTATCGCCTCCTCGCGCGCCGTGACGTCGTTGCTGAGCACCAGCTCTGCGGGTCGATCACCGAACATCAGAGCGCGGCAGGTGATTTCCACTAATATTTCGCTGCCGTCTTTGCGGCGATGTCGCCAGGGGCGATCTCGCCTCGATCGCGGCTCCGGTAACGCGAGATAGTCTTGCAATTGCTGCACGTCGTCTTGCGGACGAATATCAGATATTTTCATCGCCAGAAACTCGTCACGGCTGAAGCCGTAATGCCCAACGGCTGCGTCGTTCACGGCGAGAAAGGCGAGGGTTTCGCTGTCAAACACCCACATCGGATGCGGGTTACTGGCGAACAACTCGCGATAGCGTGCTTCGCTGTCGCGTAAAGATTCCTCGGCTAGTTTGCGCTCAGTGACGTCAATGCGCACGCCTATCGCGCGAACGGCGCGCCCAGTCTCGTCGCGCTCGAGCACGCAGGCAATCGTGCTGATCCATCGATAGCTGCCATCCGCATGAAGCGTCCGCGCCTCATAGAAATACCGCGAATGGTGCCCCTCTATGGCTCGCTGACTGACGGCCATGACGGTGGCGAGGTCATCGGGATGCAGGCGATCTAACCACACCTGGCGGTTGCCTTCACCGGCGTCTGGCGGATAGCCAAGCATCGTGAAGTACGAATGAGAAAAAAACCAGCGGTCCGCCGTAAGGTCCCAATCCCAGATGCCGATGGCTGAAGCATCCGTAGCAAGCGCCAAGCGTCGATCCGTGTCCAAACTGCGCGCCTCTTCCTCGTCACGCTGCCGCCACGCACGTCCGAGGAAAAAACACAGCGTTAGCAGCAGCGATGAAGCCACCAGCCATATCAAAGTGGCGATTGTGGCCACCCGCCACCACGGGGCGAGCATCGCGTCGGTGGACTTTCCGACCACCACTAAAAATTCTGGCTGCGCGGAGAGCGTACGGTAAGCGAAGTATCGGTGTGTCCCGTCAATCGGGCTCGGCGCAAAAATACCGCCGACAGGACTCTGCGGCAGCAAATTCTGAAACACCCGCGTCTGACTGAAAAGTTTACCCATGGCTGCTTCATCATGTGGACTGCGCAGGAGCAACGTCCCATCTCGCCGATACAGCGACACGGTACCCCGCTCGCCCACACCCACGGTTTGCCACAGCTTGTCGAAATACATGGGATCCACAGTAAGAGCGATCATTCCAGAGAACGCGCCATTGACTGGTGGCAGCGCGCGCGTCGCGGCAATTATGAGTTGCCGCTTTCCGCGCGAACGAAACGGGTTGTCGATGTACATGCCAGTATGCGTGGCATCGCGAGCATGTTTAAAGGATTCGTGATCCGACACATCCGCGCCGATTAACGCATCAATGCTCGAATACTTGATGCGACCATCAACGCCCACCCACTGAACCGCCATTACAAAAGGCAGTTCGCGAATGTCTTCCTGAAATAACGAACGTGCAGACGCCGCGGTCAATTCATTTGATTTCTGCAGCGCTTCGATACCAGTGCTCATCAGTTGCAACCGCAGATCGATGGTTTGCAGCGTGCGCGTGACCTGCTCTTCAATAACTTGCGCGAACGATTCGGTCAGTCGTTTTCCGGCGTCGATTTCCTGCGAGCGTTGGTAGAAAAGCATGATCGCCAGAAGTACGCCGGTGACAATCACCGCGCCCGCAGCAAGCGCGAACAGCTGGTAGCGTGCAGTGTTGCCGCGGCTCGTGCCGCCGGGTTTTGATGGAGTGCTGCTGGCCGGAGCGTTCATCGCAGTTTATTTTTTTCTGCGACGAAGTCGTAATCGAAATGACTACGGCGCCACGCGCCGAAAATATTCAAATTTCCAGCACAATCACCAAGGACTTCGGCGGTGGCGTTTGAGTCAATCGACATGCATTTCTACACAGCCTCTCACGAATACTAAGACAAATTTGGGGTCGCAAAAAGCGAAACTCGGTGAGCTGTTTATGCCTTTTCAGAGACAATTTCGCACTTAAAATGAAATTCTAACCAGTGTGTCCACAGCCATTCGTGGTTACCCCTGTCATCGCGGTGCATTTACTGATTCAGCTGACCCGTCACGCCGGCCGAAATGACGTGGATCAAGTGCG
>JACMNN010000223.1 GCA_014378555.1 Burkholderiales bacterium
ACCAGAATCCGTTCGCCCGGATCACAGCGAAGGGTCCGAACCGAATCAAACCCTTCGCTGCGCTCAGGGCGAACGGATGTTGAGCGGCTGCCCAGCACCCGGCATCGCGCAGGATACGGGTGAAATGGATGACGTTGGTGGAGAGCATTGGAGCAGTTATTAAAACTTCATAAATCATGACGCCCGAAACCGTTCGCCCTGAGCACAGCGAAGGGTCCGAACCGAATCAAACCCTTCGCTGCGCTCAGGGCGAACGGATGTGGAGCGCATGCCCAGCGGCAACCACGCTTTGGTGCCGCTCAGGGTGAACCGATGTGTTGTCATGAATTCAGGAAACCTCAGTGGTTACGGTGCAGACTCGTCAAGCACGGTTTGCATGCGTGTGCGCAGTGCGTGAATGTCGTCCTGATACTTGAGCAGTACACCGAGCGTGTCGTTGATATTTTCCTTTGACAACTCGATCACGTCGAGCGCGGTTAACGCGCGCGTCCAGTCGATGGTCTCGGCGATGCCGGGTAGCTTGAACATGTCTTCCTTGCGCACCCGCTGCACAAATGAAACGATCTGCGCGGAAAGCCGAGCATCTACACCGGGCACTTTACGCCGTACGATTTCGAGCTCGCGCGCGGCGTTTGGATAGTCAACCCAGTAATACAAACAACGTCGCTTGATCGCGTCATGAATTTCGCGAGTGCGGTTAGATGTGATGATCACCAGTGGCGGCTCAGCGGCCTTGATGGTGCCCAGCTCCGGGATGGTGAGTTGGAAGTCGGAAAGCACTTCAAGCAGAAACGCCTCGAACGGCTCATCCGCGCGATCCAGCTCGTCGATCAGCAACACCGGAGCCGCACCTAGCCTGCCTTGCAGCGCTTGCAGCAACGGCCGTTTGATCAGAAATTGATCGCCATAAATCGCGCTCTCAATGTGCGCGCCGGTGGTTTGCTCGGAGGCTCTCTCACTTGCTTTAATCGCAAGCAGTTGCCGTTGCACATTCCACTCGTACGCCGCCTGCGCAATATCAAGCCCTTCGTAACACTGCAGCCGGATCAGCTCGCGGCCCAGCGTGCTGGCAAGCACCTTGGCGATCTCGGTTTTTCCGACGCCTGCGTCACCTTCAAGGAATAGCGGACGCTGCATTTTCAACATCAGAAAAACGGAGGTAGCGAGCGCGCGGTCGGCAACGTAATCAGCACTGTCGAGCAGTTTTACGGTGGAGTCGATGCTGGTTGGGGGCGGTGTGGCGATCATGACTTACTCGGAGTGAATCTCAAAAATAGTTGACTGCCGCCATCGTTGACGACGCCTGTGCGCCGCCGGGAATACGGCGACTTTGCAGCCAAAGTAGCGCGACGGAAGCGGAAAAACAAACCCCGCCAAAGCGGGGCTCATCATCACTTGCGAACCTTGACCTATTTCGCTGCGGCCACGGCCCGCCCGGCAATCACCGGAATCAGATGCGCGCGATATTCAGCACTTGCGTGCAAGTCGCCATTAAGATTGTCCGACGTCATCTTCACCGCGTTACACGCAGCCGCCGTCCAGCTTCCTGCTAGCGCTGTTTCAATGTCGGTGGCGCGGAAGGCGCAGGAGCCTGCGCCGGTTACCGCAACGCGCACGCCCTGGCTACCTTTGCTGACAAACACGCCGACCAGCGCAAAGCGCGACGCCGAGTTTTTAAACTTCACATAGGCTGCTTTTTCTGGCACCGGAAAGCTCACCGCAGTAATGATCTCGCCCGCTTCAAGCGCGGTTTCATAGAGTCCGAGGAAGAACGAATCGGCGCTGATGGAGCGCTTGTCGGTATGAATGGTGGCACCCAATCCCAGTGCTGCGGCGGGGTAACAAGCCGCCGGATCGCTGTTGGCAAGTGACCCGCCGAGGGTGCCCATATTGCGCACCTGACGATCGCCGATACCGCCCGCCAATTCAGCGAGCGCCGGGATCGCTTTTTGCACCTCAGCGTTTGCCGCAACGTCGGCGTGCTTAACCATTGCGCCAATTTTGACCACGCCATTGGAAACGCTGATGCTTTTTAGATCAGGCACTAGCGACAAATCAATCATCGCATCGGGTGATGCGAGGCCGAGTTTCATCGACGCTAATATCGATTGTCCACCCGCCAAAAAGCGCGTGTCGCCACCGCTGTTGGCGAACGACGCGGCGCTACCGAGATCTTTGGGTTGATGCAGTTGAAATGAATTCATGTACTTCGCTCCTTATGCGCTAACAGCGGTTTGCATGGCACGCCAAACGCGCTCTGGCGTCGCGGGCATATCAATGTGTTTTACGCCAATGGCGTCAGTCACTGCGTTGATGAACGCAGGTGGCGAACCGATGGCGCCCGCCTCGCCACAGCCTTTGACACCCAACGGATTGTGGGTGCACGCGGTAACGCTGGTGCCAACCTTAAAGTTCGGAAAATCATCAGCCCGCGGCATGGCGTAATCCATGTAGGTCGCGGTTAACAGTTGTCCGCTTTCAGGATCATAAATACAGTCTTCAAGCATCGCCTGACCGAGCCCTTGCGCCACACCGCCGTGCACTTGGCCTTCAACAATCATCGGGTTGATGATGTTGCCGAAATCGTCCATTGCAGTGAACGAGCAGACCTCGACTTTGCCAGTTTGCGGATCAACTTCGACCTCGCAAATATGGCAACCCGCCGGATAGGTGAAGTTAGTGGGGTCGTAGAACGCGTTTTCGTTCAGGCCCGGTTCGAGCTTGTCGAGCGGGTAGTTGTGCGGCACGTAAGCGGCGAGTGAAACACTGGCGAACGGCACGCTTTTATCGGTGCCTTTCACTTTGAATTCGCCATTCACAAATTCAATATCAGTGTCGCTGGCCTCGAGCAAATGCGCCGCGATTTTCTTGCCTTTGGCAATAACTTTATCGACCGCTTTGACGATAGCCGATCCGCCGACTGCAAGCGAGCGTGAGCCGTAGGTGCCCATGCCGAACAATACTTTGCCAGTGTCGCCATGCGAGATGGAAATATCATCAATCGGTATGCCTAATTTGTCGGCGACAACCTGCGCAAACGTGGTCTCATGGCCTTGCCCGTGCGAATGTGAACCGGTGAACACTTCGACCTTGCCGGTCGGATGCACACGTACTTCGCCCGATTCAAACAAGCCGGCACGGGCACCAAGTGCGCCCGCCACGTTCGACGGCGCAAGGCCGCACGCTTCGATGTAGCTGGAATAGCCAATACCGCGCTTCATGCCGCGCGCTTCAGACGCTGCTTTACGTGCAGCGAAACCCTCGACATCGGCCAGCTTGATTGCGCCATCAAGGGTCGCATCAAAATCACCCACGTCGTAAGTTAGGCCCACCGGTGTGGCATACGGGAAGCTGCGGATGAAGTTCCGCCGGCGAATTTCTGCCGGGTCCATCTTCATGTCACGCGCTGCGGTTTCGACCATGCGTTCGACCACGTAGGTGGCCTCTGGCCGACCTGCGCCGCGGTAAGCGTCAACCGGGGACGTGTTGGTGAACACGGCGGTTACTTCGACGTAAATGGCTGGCGTGGTGTACTGCCCCGCTAGCAATGTGCCGTAAAGAATAGTTGGCACGGCGGTCGAAAAAGTCGACAGATAGGCGCCCATCGCGGCGGTGGTGTCGACGCGGAAACCGAGGAACTTGCCGTCTTTATCCATTGCCAGCTGTGCCTTGGTCACATGATCCCGACCGTGTGCATCAGACAAGAACGCTTCAGTACGATCTGCCGTCCACTTAATGGGACGGTTGACGCGTTTACTCGCCCACACCAGAACGGTTTCTTCGGCATACAAGAAAATCTTGGAACCAAAACCGCCGCCCACATCGGGCGCAACCACGCGCATTTTGTGCTCAGGAATTCCGAGCACAAAGGCGCACATCAGCAAACGCTCTACGTGCGGATTCTGGTTTGACACATATAGGGTGTAGCTCTCACTGGAGCGGTCGTACGCAGCATTCGCAGCGCGCGGTTCCATCGCATTAGGCGCCAAGCGCTGATTGGTCAGCGACAGTTCGCTGATGTGGTGTGCATTGGCGAATGCGGCCTTTACGCCAGCCTCGTCGCCGTGGCCCCAGGTATAGCAAACGTTATTGGGTGCCTGATCATGCACCGATGTTTTGCTTGCGGCGGCTGTACCGGTGGCAACCACCGCCGGCAATATGCCGTAATCCACTTCTACCGCTTCAGCGCCTTTGCGCGCCTGCTCGATCGTCTCAGCAATCACCACCGCGACGTGGTCGCCCACATAGCGCGCTTTTCCGATACACAAAATCGGGTGGGGCGGCTCAATAGCGGGCGTGCCGTCTTTACTGGTGATGCCCCAGCCGCAAGGCAATCCGCCAATTTTGCTGTCTTCGATGTCTTTACCGCTGAATACAGCAACCACACCGGGCATGGCGAGGGCTGCTGTCGCGTCCACGCTAATGATGGTGGCGTGGGCGTGCGGTGAGCGCACGA
The DNA here is from genome assembly GCA_014378555.1 of Burkholderiales bacterium. Lineage (GTDB taxonomy): Bacteria > Pseudomonadota > Gammaproteobacteria > Burkholderiales > Casimicrobiaceae > Casimicrobium. The sequence goes on from JACMNN010000223.1 coordinate 4,457, forward strand.
ACACCGCGTAGGTCTGGCGCGGCAGAATGATGTCATCGGTGTATTGCCCGTTGCCGGTCAAAAAACGGTGATCTTCTTTACGTTTGACGCTGGCGCCAATTCCGTCTGCTTTCATCAGATGCTCCTTACTTCGTTAAGCCATTGCTGCCAGGCCAGCTTTCACTGACGTGACAATATTTTGGTAGCCGGTGCAACGGCAAATATTGCCGTCGATGCTGGCGCGAATTTGCTCATCGGTGGGATCAACTAATTTGCCCTTAAGCTCACACGCACTCATGACCATGCCTGGCGTGCAAAAGCCGCATTGCAAGCCGTGATGTTCTTTAAACGCAGCCTGCATCGGATGCATATCGCCGTTTGCGGCGGCAAGGCCTTCGATGGTTAGCACCTCAGCACCTTGTGCCTGCGCAACTAATAAGCTGCACGACTTCACCGCCCTGCCGTTAATGTGCACCGTGCATGCGCCGCATTGCGAGGTGTTGCAGCCCACGTGCGTGCCGGTTAGGCGCAGGTGTTCGCGGATAAATTCGACCAGCGTCATTGACGCCTCGATAGTCGCCGAAACGGACTGGCCGTTTACTTTCATGGTGACGTTGACTGACATGGTGCACTCCTCACTTTTTGACAATGTTGCAATTGCAGACTTGCTGTTCCGGCCAATGCTGCAATGTTCATACCATCGCGTCAACTGCGGCGTAACGACCGCTGCGCGCTGCGTGAGAGCAACCTCACCGACCGGAATACTGTTGTCTGCCATGGCACAGCGCCGTGGGCACTTGTTTCAAAATGGCGCACCTTTGTGTCGACCAAGCTGCGCTAGACTGCGACAAGCGGTTTGAATATGTAGGCAAATCGTTCCGTCAGCTAGGCACTTGGCAAGGATAAATTACCCATGTTCGCGGCACGCCCCCCCCTAAGCTCACCTATCGTCGGCACGCATTCTGCTGAATCACAGCGTATGTTGATTGAGTCGTCCTGGACGCGCAGTTCTGATCATGGCCTTCGCGGCCAGCAGGCGCAGGACCACCACACGCTGCCACTCACCGATTTGCGCCTGCTGCGCGAACAGCACCAAGCTTTTATGCAGCACGCAGCCCCGGTGATGGAGACGTTGCATCAACAAATTATTGACACTGAAAGCATGGTGGTGCTGACCGACGCTCAAGGTGTGGTGTTGTACTCCCTAGGTGACGACAGCTTTGCGCAACGGGCGTCACAGGTTGCCTTGCGGCCTGGTGTTAACTGGAGTGAGGCGCAAAAGGGAACCAACGCCATCGGCACCGCGATCTTTGAACAGCAGCCCGTGGTGGTTCACGCCAATCAGCATTTTTTGCATAGCAATCACGGTCTTACCTGTTCGGCGTCGCCGATTTTTGCGCCCGCAGGAGACCTGCTTGGCGTGCTCGACGTTACCTGCGATTACCGCGGTTTTCATAAGCACACCATGGCGCTGGTGCGAATGAGCGCGCAAATGATTGAGAACACGCTGTTTCGACGTGCCTACGCAGGTCAGCTCATCGTTGCCTTTCATGCCCGTGCTGAATTTATTGGCACACTGATGGAGGGTCTGCTCGCGTTCGCCGCCGATGGAAAAGTGCTTGCTGCCAACCGTAGCGCCTGCCTGCAACTTGAACTTTCCCGCGGCAACCTGAATTCGCACAGCGCGCTGTCCTTGCTGCGACGCAGCCCCAGCGAGCTACACAAGCTCGCGTCGTTCGCGGTGAGCGCGCCGCTGCAATGCGTGCTGCCCAGCGGCGTGCGAATCTATGCGGTGCCGACCGCATTACCGGCGGTGACTTCGGTGACGGTTGGCGGGCTGACGCCGCCGGCGGCACTGGCGGTTGCAGCGGCAGCAGCTGGCTCAGCTGCTGAAGCCGGCGTGGCTGGAATAGCGGGAATAGCTGGGGCGGTGGATAAAGCGCTGCGGTCGACGCAGGCGCGGCCAACGTTGGAACTTTCCCAACCACTACCGCAGGCGACACTCGATCACCTCGATTCGGGTGATGGCCAAATCGCGCGCGTCGTGGCGCGGCTGCGGCGCGTGGCCGCCACCGACGTCAGCGTGCTGTTAGAGGGAGAAACCGGTGCCGGCAAAGAGTGGTTTTCGCTGGCGATACACCGTGCTTCCGCGCGGCGCGATGGGCCGTTTGTTGCGGTCAATTGTGCCGCCATTCCAGAGGGCCTGATCGAATCGGAAATGTTTGGCTATGCCGAAGGTGCCTTTACCGGCGCCCGACGCAAAGGCCATCAGGGCAAAATTTTGCAAGCACACGGCGGCACGCTGTTTCTCGATGAAATTGGCGATATGCCGCTGACCATGCAGGCACGGTTGTTACGCGTGTTGCAGGAGCGCGTGGTGACGCCACTTGGCAGCAGTGCATCGATTGCGGTCGATATTCGACTGATCTGCGCGACCCACCAACGCCTGCGCGATTTAATTGAACACAAGCAGTTTCGCGACGATCTTTACTATCGCCTCAACGGATTGACGGTACGTCTGGCCCCCTTGCGGGACCGCTCGGACGTGAAGGAAATTGTCAGCCGATTGTTGCTTTCGTTGGGCGGCCCGCAATGGACGATGACACCCGACGTTTGGCAGCAAATGTTGCATCACCGCTGGCCCGGAAACCTACGTCAGCTTTCCAACGTGTTGGCAACGGCAGTTGCTATTGCCGGACCCAATACGCTCATTGAACTCGAACATTTGCCGGACGATTTTTTAGACGGCTGCGATGCTGAGGACGGCGCGCTTATCTCCGAGCCCGCACCCCACCGCTCCGCTGGCAACAGCGAAGCGCACAGCACCTCTCTCGATCACCTTGCGGCAGAGGCCATGCATCGCGCGCTGACACGACATGGCGGCAACGTTTCTGCAGCCGCCAGAGAACTCGGCGTGAGTCGCAATACGTTGTATCGCCGCTTGCCTACGGCAGCACGTGCGGCACCAAGCGCAGCGAAATTTCCGACGCAGTGAGTGAATGATCGTTGCTGATCCCCCCGGCCATTCAGCACCCAACGCAGTGGTCTACCAGTTAATTGCCACGCTAACTCCGGACAACCAGGTGCGCCCTGCGGCGGGCTCGTAATAGCGACGGTTCGCTTCGTTGACGATCACCGTGCCTGAGTAGATTTTGTTGCCCAGATTGTCACCGCGCACGAAAGCGGTCCAACGGGCTTTGCCCCACTGCTGTTGCACGCCAATCCGCGCGCCCACCGTG
>JACMNN010000224.1 GCA_014378555.1 Burkholderiales bacterium
AAAAAGAAAAAGGGTTAGTGGATACTATCCATCTAACCCTTGAAGTGTGTGGCGCGGCTGGCAGGAATTGAACCCACGACCCCTTGGTTCGTAGCCAAGTACTCTAATCCAACTGAGCTACAGCCGCCAAGCATTTAATTATAACCAGTTAATGATGCGCGCGTCAAAACGCTACGACGTGATCTAGTTGAACGCGGATTCCTATGGCCTCGCCGATGCGGTGATTGTGGTGGCTGGGCACCAGTACGAGCACGCTTCGACCGCTGGGTAGCTCTAGTGTGTAGAGAAATTCGGCGCCGCGAAACGCTCGCGCAATGACCTTGGCGGTGTTGGCGCTGGCGTCGTCGTGAACGACGTCGTCCGGACGTAACAGCAAATCGATTTCGTCGCCCGCTGCGCGCAACGTGGGAGCGGACAGTTGCAGTACGCCGAGCTCACTATTGAGGTGCATGCTGTCGATCACGGTGGCGGGCAGAAATACGCCTTCGCCGACAAAGTCAGCGATGAAGCGTGTCGCGGGCCGGTGATACAGGTTGTAGGCGGTGTCCCACTGCTCTAAATGACCGTCGCGCAGCACACCGATCTCGTCGGCAAGGGCGAAGGCTTCGTGCTGGTCATGGGTGACCAGCAATGCGGTTGCACCCGCCTCTGACAGCGACGCGCGCACCTCGGCGGACAGGCGCTGCCGGGTTTCGATGTCGAGATTAGAAAACGGTTCGTCGAACAGCACCAACTTGGGCTTGACCACGAGCGCGCGAGCAAGTGCGACGCGCTGCTGTTGACCGCCGGAGAGCTCGTGCGGATAGGCGTGCGCGGTGTCGCGCAAGTTCACCAAATCGAGCGCTGCTTGAACCTGAATAGTGCGCTCTGCGACGGAGAGTTTGTGCAAGCCGAAGCCGACGTTGCCCGCAACATCAAGGTGCGGGAACAACGCGTAATCCTGAAACACGACGCCCACGCCGCGATGTTCGGGCTCGATGTGGATCCGTGCACCGGCGACGATACGATCGCCAATGCGGATGGTGCCGTTGCCGATCCGTTCAAGGCCCGCGACCGACCGCAGCAGGGTGGTTTTGCCACAACCGGAGGGGCCGAGCAAGCAGCCGACCCGGCCCGCTTCGACGCGAAAACTGACGTCGTGCAACGTGTCGCGTGCAACCTCGCGTCCACGCGGTGGATATTGGTGGCTTAGGTGGCTGACTTCGAGGGAATTGGACATCGTTTCATTGTAGAAGCGCGGTGGCGCGACACCTACCTGCTGCGCGCTTAATGGTTCGCGATGATGGCTTTAACCCGTTCCACATCAGGCGAAATTTGCACCACGCGCAACGGTAGCGCCATCATGGCGTGTTGTTCCGCGGTCAGCGGCGGATCGATACCCGTCGCTTCCTTTACCGTCTCGGCAAACTTCACAGGCAGCGCAGTTTCAAGCGCGATCATCGGCGTGCCCGGCTTGACCAGCGCGCGCGCGACATGCACGGCGTCAGCGGTATGGGTGTCGATCAAGCCGCCCGTTTTCTCGTGCACCTCACGAATGGTTGCAAGGCGGTGGGCGTGCGTGCTGGTGCCGGCGACGATGCCGAAGCGCTCACGCAAGCCTTTAAATTCAGGCGTGAGCGAGACGTCAAACGAGCGACCTTGATCGACCTCACGCCACATTGCAGCCACGCGCTCAGCGTCTGCGTTGAACAAATGAAACACGAACCGCTCGAAATTTGACGCTTTAGAAATATCCATCGACGGACTCGATGTGGCGAAGGTTTCTTTGCTCGGGCGCGGACGATAAACACCGCTGTTGAAGAACTCGGCAAGCACATTGTTTTCGTTGGTAGCCAGCACCAGTGTGTCAATGGGCACGCCCATTTCGCGGGCGATATGGCCAGCCAAAATGTTGCCGAAATTGCCGGAGGGCACGGCAAACGACACCTTCTGCGCGTTACTGGTGGTGGCGGCAAGATAGCCGCGCACGTAATAAACGATCTGTGCGGAGATGCGGCCCCAGTTGATCGAGTTCACGGTGCCGATGTTGTGCTCGCGCTTAAATTCGAGATCGTTCGACACCGCCTTGACGATGTCCTGACAGTCATCAAACACGCCATCGACTGCGATGTTGTGAATATTGGCGTCCTGCAGCGAATACATCTGCGCACGCTGAAACGCGCTCATCCGGCCGGCCGGTGAAAGCATAAATACGTTGACGCCTTTGCGTCCGCGCATTGCGTATTCGGCGGCGCTGCCGGTGTCGCCACTGGTGGCACCGAGCACATTGAGGGTGGCGTTGCGACGCCCGAGTTCGAACTCAAACAGGCGTCCGAGCAGCTGCATCGCCATGTCTTTAAAGGCGAGCGTGGGGCCGTTGGAAAGCGCCTGAATGTGCATGCCGCTGGCGTAAGCATCGATGGCACGCAGCGGCGTGATTTCAGCCGTGCCGAAAATTTCTTGGGTGTATGACGCGGCAGTGAGTGCGGCAAGTGTTGCTGAATCAATATCGTCGGTCGCGACGAACTTTGACAGCACCGCATGCGCGAGCGCGTGATACGGCAGCGCGCGCCACGCCGAAAGCTCAGCAGCGGTGATTTTTGGCAGGGTTTGCGGCAGCATCAGGCCGCCGTCCTCGCCAAGGCCGGAGAGCAGCACTTGGCTAAACGATTGGACGGGCGATTTGCCGCGAGTGGAGATGTATTTCATGATGCTTTCGCTCTGTTCTGCTCCGTCTCCCGTAGGCGGCAGACGGCTTCTAACTGTTCTCTTGGGGTGAGGGGCTGTTTCTTGCGCGGTCACGATGGCGAACTATGCCATCGCCCTCACCCGCCCTGTCGGGCACCCTCTCCCGCTTGCGGGCGAGGGTTTTTTACTACGCTAAATTTTCGAGGCGCAACAGCACCAGTTCTACCCCCTCTCCCGCAGCGCGGGAGAGGGTTGGGGTGAGGGACTGTCCTTTGCGCGGTCACGTTACCGAACTATGCCATCGCCCTCACCCGTCCTGTCGGGCACCCTCTCCCGCTTGCGGGAGAGGGTTTCTTACTACGCTAAATTTTCAAGGCGCAGCAGCACCAGTTCTGCCCCCTCTCCCGCACTGCGGGAGAGGGTTGGGGTGAGGGACTGTCCTTTGCGCAGTCACGTTACCGAACTATGCCATCGCCCTCACCCGCCCTGTCGGGCACCCTCTCCCGCTTGCGGGAGAGGGTTTTTTACTACGCTAAATTCTCTAGGCGCAACAGCACCACTTTTGCCCCTGTGGTTGGCTGCGCTTCTATGGCTGCTATGGCGCGCTTCACGTTCTTCTCGATGGTTTCGTGCGTGAGCAGAATAATGTCGGCCTGAGCTTCACCCTCTTCCGGCTCTTTTTGCAACATCGCGTCAATCGAGATGTGATTGTCGGCCAGCACGCGCGTGATGTCGGCGAGCACGCCGGGCTTGTCGTCAACCCGCAGACGCAGGTAGTACGACGTTTCCACATCATCAATTGACAGCACCGGCTCGGTGCCGATTTTGTCGTGCTGAAAGGCGAGATACGGTACCCGATGACTGGCATCGGTGTCGATCAGACGCACCACATCGACCAGATCAGCAATGACGGCCGAGGCGGTGGGCGACGCGCCGGCGCCCGCACCGTAATAGAGCGTTGCGCCCACGGCATCGCCCTTCACCAACACCGCGTTCATCACGCCTTCAACGTTGGCGATGAGCCGTTTGGTGGGGATCAGCGTGGGGTGAACGCGCAACTCGATGCCGGTTTCGCGACGCCGTGCAATGCCCAGCAATTTGATGCGGTAGCCCATCTCTTCGGCGTAGCGAATATCGATGGCTTCGATCTTGGTGATGCCCTCAACATAGGCCTGATCGAACGACAGCGGTATGCCAAACGCAATCGCTGCGAGGATGCTGATTTTGTGCCCGGCGTCGATGCCTTCGATATCAAACGTTGGGTCTGCTTCGGCATAGCCCTTCGCCTGCGCCACGGCCAGCACGTCGGCGAACGACGCGCCTTTGCTGCGCATTTCGGAGAGGATGAAATTGGTGGTGCCGTTGATGATGCCCGCGATCCACTCGATGCGGTTGGCAACCAGCCCTTCACGTAGCGCTTTGATAATCGGAATGCCACCGGCCACCGCTGCCTCAAAGGCAACAATCACGCCCTTGGCGCGCGCCGCAGCGAAGATCTCATTGCCGTGCAACGCAAGCAACGCTTTGTTGGCTGTGACGACGTGTTTGCCATTGGCAATCGCTTCCAGCATCAGCTGCTTGGCAAAACTGTAGCCACCAATCAGCTCGATGACGACATCGATGTCCGGATTGCGCACGATGGCAAAGCCGTCATCGGTCACCACGGCGCGGCCCGCGACCACCTGATTGGCAAGCGTGGTGTTCTTGTCGGCAACGTGAGTGATGGTGATCGGACGTCCGGCGCGCCGCGAAATTTCGTCTGCGTTGCGGGTGAGCACATCAAACGTGCCGCCGCCTACTGTGCCGATGCCGAGGAGGCCGATTCTGAGTGGTTTCATTCTTATCAATCTACGCTAGTGAAATCCCTCTCCCGCAGCGCGGGAGAGGGTGCCCGACAGGGCGGGTGAGGGCAGTGCTTCGACAGGCAACATCGACTCAGCTATGCACCGCCCCAACCCCAAACTTCCAACCTTCTCCCGCGCTGCGGGAGAAGGGGTAATTAAAGCAGGCCGTCTTTCTTAAACATATCCTTAATGCCGCGCACCGCTTGCCGCGAACGTGCTTCGTTTTCGATCAGCGCGAAGCGCACATGGGTGTCGCCATACTGGCCAAAACCAATGCCGGGCGACACGCTAACTTTGGCGTCGGCGAGCAGTTTTTTGGCGAACTCGAGCGAACCCATTTTCATGTACGGCTCCGGAATTTTGGCCCAGATGTACATCGACGCTTTCGGGTTATCGACCATCCAGCCGGCGTCGTGCAAACCCCTCACCATCACATTACGACGGGTTTCGTATTTTTGGCGAATTTCCTCAACGCAATCTTGCGGCCCTTCGAGTGCTGCGATAGAGGCCACCTGAATCGGCGTGAAGGTGCCGTAATCGTTGTAACCCTTGATGCGGCCCAAAGCGTTGACTAGATGCTGATTGCCGACCATGAAGCCGACCCGCCAGCCGGCCATGTTGTAGCTTTTGCTCATGGTGAAAAACTCGACGGCTACGTCTTTCGCACCCTTTACCTGCATGATGCTCGGTGCTTTATAACCGTCAAAACCTAGGTCAGCATAGGCGAGATCATGCACTACCCAAATGCCGTGTTCGCGGGCTAGTGCAACGATCTTTTCAAAGAACGGAAGATCGACGCACATCGCCGTCGGGTTCGACGGAAATCCGAGGATCAACATTTTCGGCTTCGGAAAACTCTCCCGAATCGCGCGCTCAACCTCTTCAAAAAAATCCACGTCGCCGGTCATGCGCACGCTGCGAATGTCAGCGCCAGCGATGATCGCGCCGTAGATGTGAATGGGGTAGCTCGGGTTCGGCACCAAGGCGGTGTCGCCACGATCAAGGGTTGCCAGCATCAGATGCGCTAGGCCCTCTTTGGAACCGATGGTGACAATAGCCTCGCTGTCTGGGTCGAGCCAGGCGCCGTAGCGCTGCGCATACCAATTGCAGATGGCTTTGCGCAGCCGCGGAATGCCCCTGGACACCGAGTAGCCATGGGTATCGCCGCGCAACGCGGTTTCTACCAGTTTGTCGACGATGTGTTTGGGCGTCGGGCCGTCGGGATTGCCCATTCCGAAGTCGACGATGTCTTCGCCATTGCGGCGGGCGGCCATCTTTAGATCGGTGGTGATCGCGAAGACGTACGGCGGTAGGCGCTTGATGCGCGAGAACTCGGTTTGCATGGATGATCCTGGTGCAAGGATTGGAAAATTACCCCTCCTCGATCCAACAGAAATCTGCCAGACGAAGGGAGCACCTAAGCGCACAATGTTAGCGGGGAAACAGCTTTGCTGCAACGCAGCAGGAAGCGACTAGGCCAGAAAATTCGGCCATCCGCTTTTGCACGAAATGACCAACAGCATTGGGTTAAGCTGAATTTTTATCAGAAGTCGACATACGGCCGTTATCCAATATAAGCCGCATTGAATAGACTTCTACGCGGTAAGCTGCTTTATCAGCCAAGCGCTCTCAAGCTCGTTCATAATGTTCATCTATCGACCCATTTATTGAACGAAAGTACGCCCCTATGGCCATGAAGTTTCAGCGTGAGGCAAGCAGCGAATTTGCGATCACCGGCTACACCGCTGAATCCGTCAGCGTCGCCGGTGTTGAACATCGGCAGAGCCTTCTTGTGTCGCATCAATCCGTGGCTGCGCCTTGGCCGGTTGCCAGCTTTGCCGAAATTACGGCCTCAACAGTTGCTGCAGCAATACAAGTGCAGCCCGAAATCGTCATCATCGGCACCGGAAAAAAGCTGCGCTTTCCGCCGCCCGATGCACTGCGTCCGCTTCGCGACGCGAGCATTGGTTTCGAGGTGATGGACACCGCTGCAGCGTGCCGAACTTACAACGTGTTGCTCGGCGAAGGCCGGCAAGTCGCGGCGCTGCTGCTGATTGAGTAGCTCCGCCCGAACCCCGCCAGCGTAAGGGCCGCCGCTATGCGCGGTTCTGCGCCGACCGGGTCGCGCCTACGACATCACCCGCTGCATCAACGCCTTGGTTGACCCATCATGCGCGCCCGAAACAGTGCCGCTCTTGAGTTCAGCATCAATCGTTTTCGCCAGCTGCTTGCCCAACTCCACGCCCCATTGGTCAAACGAATTCACGCCCCAGATCACACCTTGAACGAATACTTTTTGCTCGTAAAGCGCGATCAATGCGCCAAGCGATTGCGGCGTTAGCGAGTCGAGCAACATCGTGTTGCTCGGACGGTTGCCAGCAAAGAATTTGTGCGGCGTCAGTGCATAAATTTCAGCAGCGTTCAGCCCCTTCGCACGCAACTCGACGTGCACCTCTGCCTCGGACTTTCCGACCATCAATGCCTCGGACTGCGCGATGCAGTTGGCGAGCAGCAAGCGATGATGTTCGGGTAGGGCTCCGTTGCCGTAAGTTGCCGCAATAAAGTCCACCGGAATCACGCTGGTGCCCTGATGCAGCAGCTGAAAAAACGCGTGTTGGCCATTGGTGCCGGGCTCGCCCCAAATCACCGGGCAACTTGCCGTGCTGAGCGCGTTGCCACCGCGATCGACTGACTTGCCGTTGCTCTCCATTTCGAGCTGCTGCAAGTACGCCGCGAGTCGATGCAAGTCCTGCGCGTAGGGCGCGACACACTGACTGTTCGCTGCGCAAAAATTCACGTTCCACACGCCAACGAGCGCAAGCAGCACTGGCATATTGGCGTCAAGCGGCGCAGTCGCAAAGTGCTCATCCATCGCATGTGCGCCCGCGAGCAGTGCCTCGAAACCGTCCATGCCAATGGCCAGCGCAATCGAGAGTCCAATGGCCGACCATAACGAATAGCGCCCACCCACCCAGTCCCAAAACTCAAACATGTTGGCGGTGTCGATGCCGAATTTTTCGACTTCAACGGCGTTGGTTGACACCGCAACAAAGTGTTTGGCAACATCGGTCGCACGGCCGCCGCTCGCCACAAACCAGTCGCGCGCACTTCTGGCGTTGGTCAGCGTTTCCTGCGTGGTGAACGTCTTCGATGCCACGATAAAAAGTGTGGTGTCTGCCGACAGTTTCGCCAACGTGCGTTCGAGCGCGGCGCCGTCTACGTTCGAAACGAAGTGCACAGTCAATCGCGGATGTGCAAAGGTGCGTAACGCCTCGCACACCATCTGCGGGCCCAAGTCGGAGCCGCCAATACCGATGTTGACGATGTCGGTAATTTCACGACCGGTGCCGCCACGCCAAATACCTTCGCGCACTTGCTGTGTGAACTCACGCATGTGCGCCAACACGCGTTGAACCTCCGCGCCAACATCCACACCGTCCAGCACATACTTTCGCGCACTAGCCGCAGGATTGCGCAGCGCCATATGCAACACGGCGCGGTTTTCGCTTAGGTTGATGCGCTCACCGGCCATCATCGCGTCACGTCGATTCGCCACGCCGCACTCGGAAGCCAGCGCGAGCAGAAGCCGCATCGTCTCGGGGGTGATCAGGTTTTTCGAGTAATCGAGAAACACGCCGGCTGCCTCGATCGAAAACCGTTGCGCACGCTGTCCATCGCGCGCAAATTCGTCCGCCATACGCAAATTTTGCATTGCCGAACGGTGCGCCTTCAGCGCGGCCCAAGCTGGCGTTTTCATATGGCCTCCGCGCGCACTGATCGCGACGCCAATGTCGCAAACGCCTCACGCGGCGTCATTCGGCCATCAATCACCGCGCAGGCAACTGCCGTGATGGGCATCGACACGCCGTAACGCAAGGCCAATCGATGCACCTCGGGCGCGGCCTTAATGCCTTCGACCACCTGCGCAATTACGAGCGTCGCCTCAGCAACGGTCTTGCCACCCGCGAGCAACAAACCCATGCGCCGATTGCGCGATTGATTGTCGGTGCAGGTCAGCACCAAGTCGCCTAGCCCTGCGAGGCCCATCAGCGTCTCGTTGTCAGCGCCCATTTTTTCGCCCAGACGACGTATTTCAGCCAAGCCACGGGTGATCAGCAAACTCCGCGCATTAGCGCCAAAGCCCAAGCCGTCGGACGCACCGGCGGCAATCGCAATCACGTTTTTCGCCGCACCGCCCAGCTCGACACCCATCACGTCATGGCCGGTGTAGGCGCGAAATCCACCGCCGTTCAAGCGATGCGCGACGCGCTTGGCGAACGCATCATCCTTTGCTGCAATGATCACCGCCGTCGGCAATCCGCGCCCTAATTCGTTGGCAAATGTTGGGCCTGACAACACCGCATACGGGTGCGACGCATCCAGCACTTCAGCCACCACCTCATGCGAAAGTTTGCCGCTGCCGGGCTCAAAGCCTTTGCATGCGATCACCACGCCCTGCCCTTTTTGCAGCTTCGGTTTGAGCATTTCGACGGTGGCTCGCAACGCATGGCTTGGCGTGGCAATTAGGATGTCTTCGGCGTCGCGCAGCGCGGCGTCAAGGTCCCCCGTCGCCACTAAAGTCATCGGAAATTCGCACTCGGTCAGATAGCGCGGGTTGTGCCGGGTGCGATCGGCTTCCGCCATCTCGACCCCGTTGCGCCCCCACAGCCGTGTCCGCGAGCCGCGCCGTGCCAGCTGAATGGCAAGCGCGGTGCCAAACGAGCCTGCGCCAATCACGGCAACCGGGGCGGCGATGGCGTCAACCCCATTGGAAACGCTCATAAAAGTGGTGGTTTGATTCGCATTTGCCAAGTGTAGCTATCGTTTTTGGCGGTGGTCGCGCTGGTTTTTGTAACAATAAGCAAATGCCTCGGTAGCTCAGTGGATAGAGCGACCCCCTCCTAAGGGGTAGGTCGGACGTTCGATTCGTCTTCGGGGCGCCAATTTTCTACCTTCATCGGCCCGCGCATGGCTCACTACACACTCAGTTTCACCGACCCGGCCGGACATTTGATTGACGTTGAGATGAGGATTGAAGCACCGGTCGCCGACCAGTGCATCAACATGCCATCGTGGATTCCCGGCAGCTATTTGCTACGCGAATTTGCGCGCAATGTGCTGACACTTTCGGCCTCGCAATCGGGTGCGGCCATTAGCGCGAGCAAGATTGACAAATCAACCTGGCAGCTGGGCTGTGCTGCCGGTAGTGCAGCAGGTGCTGTCACCGTGCGCTACCGTTTGTATGCGTGGGATCGCTCGGTGCGCGGCTGTTATTTTGATGCCTCGCGCGGATTTGTGAATGCCGCGGCGGCGCTGCTGCAAAACCTTGCAGCGCCCGATGCACCATGCACCCTTGAGCTACGAGCACCCGACAACGATTGGCGCTGCGGCACCGCAATGGCGCCCCTGCAAGTCGACGCGCGCGGCTTTGGCACCTATCGTGCCGCGAGCTTTGACGAGCTGATTGATCACCCGATCGAGTGCGGCGATTTTGATGAATTCATGTTTGAGGCTGGCGGGGTGCCGCATCGCTTTTTGATCTCGGGCCGGCATCGTGGTGACCTTGCGCGGTTGCGGGCGGACAGTCAAAAAATTTGTCAGGGCCACTGCGATCTTTTTGCCAACGCCTCACCCAGCCGCGCACCATTCGCTCACTACGTGTTTCAACTCCACGCGGTGGACGACGGCTATGGCGGGCTGGAGCATCGTGCGAGTACGGCACTGATTGCACCTCGCAACGATTTACCGATGCTCGGTGACGCCAGCATTTCCGAGGGTTATCGTGATTTGCTGGGGCTGATCAGCCACGAATATTTCCATTCGTGGAACGTCAAGCGCATTAAGCCAGCGGCCTTCACGCCGTACGACACCACGAGCGAAAACTACACGCGTCTACTCTGGCTGTTTGAGGGGTTCACCAGTTATTACGACGATCTGATGGTCAAGCGGGTGGGGCTGGTCAGCGAGGCCGATTACCTCAAGGTGCTCGGCCGTCGCCTTACGCAATTGTTGCGCGCACCGGGCGCGCGCTTGCAGTCGGCCAGCGACGCCAGTTTTGACGCATGGATCAAGTATTACCGGCCTGACGAGAACGCACCAAACTCGCAGTTCAGCTATTACTTGCGCGGCAGTTTCGTGGCCCTTGCGCTGGATCTGCTGATGCGCGAACGTGCCATTCATGACGCTGACGCCCCAACGCTTGATGACGTGATGCGCCAGCTGTGGCGAGAGTTTGGCGAGACCGGCGTGGGCGTACCCGAAGACGCCTGCGCACTGTTTTCGCGGCTCACCCAACTTGATTTAACCGAGTTTTTCGCGCGCTTTATTAACGGCACCGAAGATCCGGATTGGGCCGCGCTTTTCGCGCCGTTCGGCATCCACTATCGGCTGCGTGCTACTGCATCGTCCAGTGATCGCGGTGGCCGCGACGAACCGCTGGTACACAGCAATTTGCGCACGCTGGGCATGCTGGTGAGCGAAGCCGGGCAAGCGTTGCCGGTAGTTAAACACGTGATTAGCCGCTCGGCGGCGTGGCGGGCAGGCATCAGTGCGGGTGATGCGCTGGTCGCCATTGATGGCTTGCGCGCAAACGCCACCACGCTGGGCAAGCATCTGGCGCGCTTCAACGCGGGCGACCGTTTAGCGGTCAGCCATTTTCGCCATGACGTACTGCAAACTAGCAGCGTTGAAATACCCACGCCACCGCTTGATACCGCGTGGCTGAGTGTTGCGGTTGAACCGGTCGACGCGCAATCAGTCCAGTTGCGACAACAGTGGCTGAGCGGCAAATCGCGGTAGTGATGACGCAAGCTTTGCGTTGAAGCGAGCTACAAGACGGCGCCGTTAGGGAGACGCAGATGAATGTCATCCTGAGCGCGGCGAAGAATCAGTTCGCATGCGAGGACGGCTGTAAGTCATTGCAATCGTTGCCTGCTGCGTGATCGTTGGCTGTTGCTCAGGATAACAAATTGATTAAATCTGCATTTCCCTAGCGAATCGCCAGCACGCCGGATTTAGGTTCCGTGTTGTTGGCAGTGGTTGTGCTGCTTGGCTTCGATTTGATCGCATTGAGACGGTCGGCCACCGCTTTGGTCGACCAATCTACTTCGCCAACCACGCGGTAGCGCAGTCGCCCATTGCCGTCAACGATAAAGGTGGTCGGCAATACACCAACTTTCCATGCCGCAGACGCTTCCTCCCACGCGTCGCGAAGCAGCGGAAACTTGACGTTGTACTTCGCCTGAAAATCGCGTATTTTTTGCGGCGACTCGTGAAAGTTGACGCCGATTAACACCACGTTTTTCGGCCCCATTTTGACGGTCAAGGCTTGCAGCGAGGGCATTTCGGCAATGCACGGCCCACACCAGGTCGTCCAAAAGTTGACGATGACGATACGCCCTTTCAGCGCCGCGAGATCAATCTCTTCGTCGCTAATGGTCTTCAACTTTAACGCCGGCGCCGGCTCATCCTCAGGGTACCAGCGACCGTTTTGAGCAGCAGCGGGCAAGCAGATCGCGGCTGCGAGCACGCAGAACAGCAGCGCAACCGAGCGCATCAGCATCGCGACCCACACTGGTCGCTCAACGCGAATAATCGTGGTCGATTCCCGCCGGCGCGGCAATCACGGACTGCGGCTTTCAAGGACTACGCCTTGACTTCCTTGGCGCTGATCGTGTATTTAAAATTGTCAGGATCGTAGGGGTCAAGGCGACCGTCGGCGGTCTCAGCCTGTGGGTACATCAGGAACGGCAGCTTGGGGCCTTTAGCGCCCGGCAAAGTGACGTCATGCGCCGTGTTGTAGGCCAGCCAATTGCCTTCCCATGCACCGAACAGCGCTTTATGCACCGGAGCGACGACCGGATGGTCGGTGGTCTTGATCCACTCGGCGGTTTCTACGCGCTGCACTTTGGTTACGTCGGCCGGGTCCATCGGCACCCAACCGTAACCGGTGACGAAAACTTCAGCGCGGCAATGCTGCGCCTTGGTGACGATGGCACTGCCTGCGCCGAGCTCTTTGTAGCCAAATTTGGATGCTGCAATACGCACGCCATAAACGTCGCGCGCCGGGAAGCCCAGCGAACGGCTCATCGCCACAAAAACCGCGTTGATGTCTGCGCACTTGCCGCCGAAATTCGGTGTTTCCAATGCCGTTTTCACGTCGCCCACGCCGCAGCCGGGGGTTGCCACGTTGCGATAGGTGTTGGCAATCGTCCAGTCATATAAAGCGCGCAGCTTTTCGATGTCGCTGCTCTTGCCTTTGGTGACCTCGAGGGCTGTTTTCAGCACAATGCCGTCGGTCGGCATGAGCGCGGTAGCGGCCGTCCATTTTTTGACTTCTGCATCGGACAACGTAGCGTCGCCGCGCTTGGTCAAGTCGACGGCGCGCGACTGAATTTGCACTTGGGTGGTCATGTCAATAACCGGCTTCGCCTCTTTTGGATCGACGTTCACCACCAGCATCGCAGCGCCGTAATACGGCTCAATCACGCGTTCAGCGTCGCCCGAGGACAGCGTCCAGCTTGTAGTCATGTTGCGTTGGTAGCCGTCTTCAACCACCGGAATTGGAATCCACAGCTTGGTGCCGCCGGTGGGCTTGAGCAGCTCAACACGATGCGTTATTTCGAACGAACGCCAGTCACCAGACTGAGGCGCAAACACGCGGGCCGGTGTTTGACCGAAGCTCGGCAGTGCCGACAAAATCGACAGGGCGGAGGTGGTTTTGACAAATGAGCGACGATCCATAATGGCATCCTTTACAAGCTTGACTTGTTATTCTATTTCGATTGTTCGTGTTAGTAGCAATTTCACGCTAAGCCCCAGCAGCTCGACCGTGCAGGGCAGCATTCTTCACGGACCAGCTACGTAAGTTGTGCCGATTAGGTTTTTCGCGAGCCCACTCGGGAAACGCAGATTAATGTCATCCTGAGCGCCGCGAAGGATCAGTTCGCATGCGAGGACGGCTGTAAATCATTGAAATATTTGCCTGTCGCGTGATCCTTCGCTTTTCGCTCAGGAGGACAAATTGATTAAATTTGCGGTTCCGTAGCTACAAGTCCAGCGCATAGCGCGCCTGCATTTCGGGCTGCGTTTCCGGCGCGCCGGGCAGGCCGGTCTGATCGCTCAACATCTCACCCATCGTCGGTAACGCGGCACGGTCAATCTGGCTTTCTGCATGCCACAACTTTGATCGCATAAACGCCTTGGCGCAGTGCAAGTAAGCGTCGGTCACCGCAATCTCGATCACTAGTTTTGGCGTGCGCTTTTCGTTGGCGAAGGTGGCCAGCAGCAGCGCATCATCGGTCAAGCGGGCCCGGCCATTCACCCGCAAGGTTTCGTCCATGCCCGGAATCATAAACAGCAGGCCAATGCGTCCGGTCATGACGATATTGGTCAGCGTGTCCAATCGATTGTTGCCTGGCGAATCGGGTATTAGCAACTGCTGTGCATGCGCCACCCGCACAAATCCAGGCTCGCCGCCGCGCGGTGATGCATCAAGCGCCCCCGCCGTATCGCCGCTGGCAATCACCACAAACGGCGACAGCGCAATGAAGCGCGCGCAGTGCGCATCAATATGATCAATCTGCTTTTTGAGCGCGCGGATCTTGGCCTCGCCGTACACGCGCCGTAGCGCTTCAATCGATTCAATCATCAAAAAATTCGTTCTTAAGTTGTGTGGTCATGGAAACACGGAGTTATTCGTCTCCCCGGCGAAGGCCGAGGCCCACGCCGGAACGACAAAAGAATGAATAAATCTGCGTTTCCTTAAGTGGCATAGCGCAAAAACTCCGATGCACCGAAGGGAGGTTCCTGGCAAGTGCTGATCGAATGCATGGCGGTTAATTTGACATCGCCCTCAGAGCACGGTCGATCGGGTGAATCCCTCAAGATTGTCGATCAGCCGGTCAAGCGCAGCACCCGCGTTGTCAATGTCTCCTTGGGAGATCGCGATGGCGACCGCAGCGTGCAGACGCGCCATCTCAGGCATGTCGGCGGCTTGCTTGTAATGCAGAAACCAAAACCGCCGCGACAGTCCGTGCAGCAATCGCATCGCGCTTTCGGCGAACTCGTTGCGCGCGGTTTTTAGGCACAACTCATTGAAATCACGGTCAGCACGAATGAATCGAACGTCGTCTTTTTTCGCCGAAGATAATTGAAACTCATCGGCCAGTTTGGCAAAAGCTTTGCGCTCAATTTCGCTCGCCCGTCGCGCTGCTGCTCGGCAAATTAGCCGCTCAACTTCGCGCCGCGTTTCCAGCAAGCGCAATTGCTTGCTCACATCAATTTCTGAAACCAGCACGCCGCGCTGCGGCAGCACCAGCACCAGGTGCTCGCGCGCCAAGCGTTGCAGAGCCTCGCGGATCGGCGTGCGTCCGATGCCGGTCATATCGCTTAACGCTTGCTCAGATATTGGCGTGCCCGGCGGAATTCGCAGCGTGACAATGGCCTCTTCGATCTGGTCGTAGGCGATATCGGTCAGCTTGGTTTTGGTTCCAATCAGCGGCGCAGCTGCCACCCTTTTTGAGGGTCCGCCCACCGCCAACGGAGCGGGTGTTCGCTTAATGGCCATTTTGATCTTTTAAAAATTTTCCTACGCTGCCACTATAACCGACCGAAAACTGCAAAAAATTTCTTGTCAACTTTGCGATAACTAACTAACATATCAGTGCAATATGTTAAGAGGTATCGATCATGATGACAACACGCCAGCGCAATTTTCGCGAGCAATATAAAAGCAAAATCAGCCCTCTTTATAACGGCTTGCTGCATATCGGGGTCATGTATGCGGCGGGTATCGCCGCCATTGGCTATTGCGTCAGCCGCCTAAGCAGCGCCACTTGGGAGTGGTTGCTGGTGATTCCGGTGTTTCTGGCCGGCAATCTCGCGGAATGGGCGATGCACACTTTTGTCATGCACCGGCGGATTGACGTGTTCGCGCTGCGCGCAATCTATGAGCGGCACACCCGCGAGCATCATCAATACTTCACTGACAACGATGTCACCATCGACACCACGCGCGAGTTTCGCATTGTGTTTTTTCCGTGGCGAGTGCTGATCGTACTGGCGGTGAGCGGCTCGGCGCTGGGCTACGTCACCAGCCTGCTGATCAACCCGAATGCGGGCTACATCGTGTTCATGACCATGGTCGGCCTGTACCTGAACTACGAAACCTTCCACTACTGTTGCCATGTGCGCGACAACGGCTTTGTGCGCAACGCCCCGTTCATCAACACCATCCGTCGCCACCATAGCGCGCACCACAACATGGGCATCATGATGAAGTACAACATGAATTTGACCTATCCCATCGCCGACTGGCTGATGGGCACCAGCGACTTGCGCCGTGGGCTATTTGGGCATATTTTTAACGGCAGCAGCGATGCTCATGTCAAAGATGAACTGCGCCCAATCATCGCGCGATTCCGCAACAGCGAAACGCAAGATTCGCGGGTCACGCTTGATGGGCCGCTACTGACCGCTGACGAAAAACGCACGATGGTGATGTAGCGCCGAAATTCTGGGCCGCGCGGACTGCATGGCCCACGCAGACCGCACATCGTGTGCGCGCATCCTCGTCTTTCCGCCCCGGCCTTCGCCGGGGTGACAGTAGGCCGGAACCCATGCGCCCCTACAAATCAATGAGTAGCCTAGACACCCAATACCGTTTGTTTAGCGTCCGAACCCGTTCGCCCTGAGCGGAGCGTTGGGTCTGATCACGCATCAAACCCTTCGCTGCGCTCAGGGCGAACGGTTTCGGGTGTTCAGATCGAACCCAACGCTCCGCTCAGGCCGAACGGAGTTAAACGACCCGTACTGCGTAGGCACCCAGCCTTAAGTCAGCCGGATGAAAGCCGGTGCGGGGAGACGAATAAACCTACGTTTCCGTAACGTTCGCCGA
>JACMNN010000225.1 GCA_014378555.1 Burkholderiales bacterium
AAGGCCCCGGCAGTCATCAGCACATAGCGCAAAAATTTGCCGAGCGCGCCCCAAAAAAAGCATTGCCAGAACGGCAGGCCGAGCCAGCCGGCAATGGTGGCAAGCGGGTCGCCAATAATGGGTAGAAATGCAAAGAAGCAGGCCTTGGGGCCCAGTCGCTCAAGCCATGCCAACGCCTTCACGCGAACCGACGAATGTTTGTAGTTCTCAAACGCCCGTTTCGCGCCAAAACCCATCCACCAATTGATGGCCCCGCCCAACGCGTTGCCGGCGGTCGCCACCAAAATCGCGGGCCAGAATAATTCAGGATTGAGCTTGACCAACCCGAACACGGCAGGTTCGGAGCCAAGCGGCACCAGCGTGGCCGACACCAAACTGACGACAAATACCGTGGTCAAGCCGAACTGCGGCAGCGCCAACCATTCCAAAACCTGTGCGAACCATGTTTCCATGACCGGTATTTTGCAGCATGCGGCCCAACATCATGCGCAGCTGACGCTGCCGAGCAAGCGGTAAGTTTTGGCTATTTAATGCTGTGTATGGCGTGGATCGCAGCCTGAATGCGCGCCTCATTTTGTCCGCTAATCCTAATCACGGGGGCATGAACGGTGGCCAGTTCGCGTTCGATGAGTTGGGTGATCGGTTCACGAACGTGCGCGCCGTCGCGTTGCATGCCGTCGGCCACCCATGCGATATCCGGCGCGAGAAGCAGCGTTAGCGCATAGCGCGAATGCAGTTCGCGAGCCCGCGCGTACTGCGACTTATCGGCAAACACAAAATCGCTGTAGATCGCCGTCAGCAGCGGCGCGGTGTCACAAAAAACGTACGGGCGATTGCGCGCCTGCGCGTTGACTTGCCTCGACACTTCATTGATGACCTGCGTTTTTACAATCAGCGACTGCTCGCTTTGTGTCGGCGGACGGCCTTGCGAATCGCAAAACTCACGCAAATATTCGGCGACCCACGGGCAGTCGAACTCGGCGGCGAGTGCTTGCGCTAGCGTCGTCTTGCCGGTACTTTCGGCACCGATAATGCAAATTAGTTTTGCGCTATTCACGTCGTAATTAAGCTTTGTTCATGCGTTGCTGCCAACCGATCCAGCCCCAAATCGCGAGCAGAAAAAAGATGACATAGAGCACCATCGTCAGATGCAGTCCTTTGTAGGCGAATAACGCTACGCTTGCCGCATTGACGATAAGCCAGAGCGGCCAGTTTTCGATAAATTTGCGCGCGAGCAACACTGTGCCCACGATGCTGCCTGCGGTCACGAACCCATCAACCCATGGAACATCTGAGTCGGTGACGCCGCGAAGCAACAATCCGCATACGAGCCAAGCTGCAGCGAATCCAGCGATGCTTGCGATGAGCCCGACGCGGCCTAATCGCGCGATGCGCAGTGGCGAAGCTGAATCACCGCGATGGCCATGCAACCATTGCCACCAACCCCACACCGCAGCCACGATAAAAAACACATTTACGCCGGCTTCGCCGTAAAGCTTACTTGCGTAAAAAAGCCAAACATAAAGTGCGCTCGCCACAATCGTCAGCGGCCAGCCCCAATGAATCTCAAAAACATTGCAAGCGATGTTGGCCAGCGCGAGAACGAAGGCAATTAGTTCAAGCCAGGTGACGGCAGTTGCAAGCAAAGTAAAGGCGGTTTCCTGCATAGCTCTAGCGCAATAATTTGCTGCAGTAGGGGCGGGTTGCCACGACCCCGTGAGGTCGCAGCAAACCGCGCCTACCAACGCAGCGTGGCAAACTAAAACGCAACCGTAACACTAGCCCGCACGGTGCGTGGCGTTGACGGGAACAGGTAGATGCCGCCCCAGTATTGCGTTGGCGCCTCGCGCCAGTAAATACGGTTACTGATGTTTTCTATATTCAATCGCCATGTGGTGGCCTTGCCATTGATGGCGTGGTCATATCGGGTACCGACGTCAAGTTGCCATGCGTTGGGCAGTGTCACGCTGCCGTCGGCGGTCACCGTTTTCCCGGTCTCGTAGGTGGCCAGCGCATTCAACGCTAAGCCCTGAACTGCTGCAACTTTGTAGTCAGCGAAAATTGATGTTTTGACCCGCGCTACGTTGGTTACGCGTTGCCCGACCAGTGTCGGATCAACAGCTTTGGTGAACTTTGCGTCAAGTGCGGTCATGCTCGCCTGTATTGACAGCGCATCGGTCACGCGTCCGGTCGCGGCAAGCTCAAGGCCACGATGCCGTGCTTCTTTGGCCCCGGCCACGCGCAGCGGAATGCCACTGGCCGTCGCTACGTCGTCGGCAAACGGTTTGTCGATGCTGAACAGCGCGCCGGTCAACAGCAGACGCGAATTAGCCTGCCATTTCACGCCTATTTCGGTCTGCTGGCTTTTCAGTGCAGGCAGCGATTGTCCGTAGTTCACAAAACGTGACGAGCGGTTTGGTACTACTTCCATCTCAGCGCCCTGTCCCCATGACGCGTAGAGCATCGTGCTGGTCAGCGGTGACCACGCCAAGCCCGCCCACGGTGTGGTGATTGTCTGGTCATAAGCCACAGCGCGCGAGCCATTGCTGCGCTCGCTGCTGCGGTTTAAACGTGACACGCGCAGGCCGGCAAAAGATTGCACCGTTGCGGTTAAGTCGGATGTGACCGACGCATAGCCTTCAACCGCGCGCTCGCGGCTGTTGGTGTTGAGATCAAGCGGCGTTGCATCGGCGGGCAACGCGATCGGTGTGTAAATGTTGGTGGTGCCGACGAAGTTATAGGCTTGCAACGGTGGCAGCGCGTCGCGAATGTTGCGGCCACTCGCGCCGATGCGCAGCGAGTGTTTGATGCCCATGGTGTTCAGCTTTCCGTCGAGATGGGCGTCCCAGCTAGATACGGTGCGTTTTTCGCCTTCACTGCGGAAGTCGTAAACATCCACGTCACCATTGGCGCACAGGCCCGGATACACATAATTGGTCGCGCTGCTGCAACCATCCGGGAACGCAATTCGATCATTAATTTTGGTGTTTTGCGTGCTTGCCGCAACGCGCGCCGTCCAGTCGGCGCTGAAGCGATGATTCAGCGCCATTTGCGCCGTCGTGGTGGTGGCTTGAAACGGCAACGACCAAGTCTGATTGTTGAGATTCAGGCGTGGGTTGATGCGCGTCGGCAAGGTGTCGCCGACACCATCATTGTTACTGTCGAGCAAGCCGAGGCCTGGCACCGACGGCTGGCTTTTGCGGTGGTATTCAAAATCGGCAGATACCGAGGTCGCTGGGCTCACCATGGTGGCCAGTGCGAGGCTGGCAAATTGGCGTGAACCGTTGGCGTGATCAAACTGGGTGCGCAGCTTTTCTGCGGCGACGTTCAAGCGCACGCCCACATTGCCGAGCATGGTGTTGGCGTCAACATGCGCCTTGCTGCCGCCGTGTTCATCAACGGCCAGCATGGCGGTGGTGAACGACTCTTTTTGCGGCACTTTAGTGACATAGTTGACCAGTCCGCCGGGGGCGGAAACGCCCGACTGCAAGCCCGCGACACCCTTCAAAATTTCGACTCGCTCTTTGTTCTCTAACGCCAGCGGTGCGTAGTTCGAAATCGCCAATCCGTTGCGTCGAAAGTTGGCACTTTGGGTCAGCAAAAATCCGCGAATAGACAGGCTTTCGATGTAGCCCGTGGTGTTGTAGCTGTCGGCGAGTGAGGCGTCGAGCTTGAGCAGTTGCGATAGCGACTGCGTCGCAGTCGCCGAGAGTAAATCGCTGCCGAATACGGAGATGCTTTGCGGTGTTTTTGCGAGCGAGGCCCCGAAGCCTCCGACGTCGGCGTTCTCAATGTCGAGCACGGGTGAAGATTTGCCGGTGACGGTGACTGCGTCAACCCGCTGCAGCGCGGTTTGTGCAAGCGTCGGGATTGACGCGAATGCCGCGATTACAGCGGCAATAGGCGTGAGTTTCAGTTGAAATGCCATCGATATTCCTTTTTTCGACGGCAGGGGCAAAGCAGAACGAGTATGACCGTAAGGCCTGTATGTATTCGGCGACGCTTCCCTGCGCAAGTATTACCTTGATCAAGTTCCAGGGTGTCATCTCAGCCGACTTTCGTGAGAATGTCAGCACCCCTAGCGTTTAAGGACATGCGTCGTGCACGCCACAAATGTAATTATAGGTGGCGCACTGCGGGTTCGGTTCCACCGCGATTCGTTTGTGGCGCAACCGTCTCGGAATCGCTGTTACAAATTTACGGCTCGGGGTGCGCCCGCTAAACTTCGTTATTAAATTTCATACGTTTCGTGACGAGGATTGCACATGCTGTTGGGCTTTGTTTTCTTGTATCTGCTGGTCACGATTGGCATTGGCCTGTGGGCTGCGCGTCGGGTGAAAAATACCGCCGACTTCGCCATCGCCGGTCGCCGTCTGCCGCTGATCATGATTGTCACCACTACCTTTGCGACTTGGTTTGGCAGCGAAACCGTGCTTGGCATCGGCGCCAAATTTGTGCAGGGAAATTTGGGCTCGGTGGTTGAAGACCCGTTCGGCGCGGCGTTCTGCCTGATCTTCGTCGGCCTCTTTTTTGCCGGCAAGCTCTACAAGCAAACGTTGCTGACGATCAGTGATTACTACCGGCAGCGCTTTGGCAAGATCGTAGAAATTCTTTGCTCGATCATCATCATGGTGTCGTATCTGGGCTGGGTTGCGGCGCAGGTCACAGCCCTTGGGCTGGTGTTTAACATCCTGTCCGCAGGTTCAATCACGTTTGAGTGGGGCATGGTCATCGGTGTCGCCTCGATCCTTATCTACACTTTGTTCGGCGGCATGTGGAGCGTGGCGGTCACCGATTTCATTCAGATGATTGTGCTGGTGGTCGGCCTGTCAATCATCGCTGTGATGGCCGCAGATATGGCCGGCGGTGCTGACAAGGTGATTGCCTACGCGCAGAGCAAAGACATGCTGAAATTTTTGCCGCCAGCGACGATGAAAGACATGCTGTTTTTCTTCGCGGCGGGCATCACCATCATGCTCGGCTCGATTCCTCAGCAGGACGTGTTTCAGCGCGTGATGTCGGCCAAGGACGTGAAAGCGGCCACGCGGGGCCCGGTGATTGGCGGCGTTTGCTATTTGTTGTTTGCCTTCGTGCCGATGTTTTTGGTGGTGGCGGCGCTAATGATTTTGCCGCAGGAAACCACAGAGCTGTTGAAGGGCGACACCCAAAAAATCCTGCCGACGCTGGTGCTGGAAAAAATGCCGCTGATTGCGCAAATCATCTTTTTCGGCGCACTGCTCTCCGCGATTAAATCTACGGCGTCAGCAACGTTGCTTGCACCGAGCGTGACCTTTGTCGAGAACATTTACAAACACTTCAAGCCGCACATGAGTGATCAGCAAACGCTCAAGGCGATGCGTGTCACGGTGCTTGTCTTTTCAGTGCTGGTGCTGGGCTATGCGATGGTCTCGCGTGGCACCAAAATTTACGACATGGTGTCAGGCGCCTATCAGGTAACGCTGGTCGGCGCGTTCGTTCCGCTGGTGTTTGGCCTGTACTGGAGGCGCGCGACGACACAGGGTGCCATTGCGTCCATCGTGCTCGGTATTGGCACCTGGTTGCTATTCATGATTGCGCCCGGTTGGGGGGAGGCGTTTCCGCAGCAACTGGCCGGCATTCTCGCGGCGTTTGTAGGCATGCTTGCCGGGTCGCTGCTGCCGCAAAAAATCGCCAATCACTTGGGCCATGTGCATCACTTTGTGGGCTCGCCTGAGCGACGCCAAGCGTAATCAGCTTTCTGCCGAAGCGCTCGTTAAGTGGCGCGCAGCGTTCATAAAGCTGCGTTTGAGTCGAGCTTAGGTCCGCCATCCACGCGCCGCCTAGAATCAAAGTTCTCCGGCCATCGAGCCGCAATTTTCTGGAGTCCTCCCATCATGCGCGAATACCTAAAGTTCTACATCAACGGCGCCTGGGTTGATCCGGTCACGCCAAAGACATTGGCCGTGATTAACCCGGCGACGGAGGCGGCTGCCGGACACATCTCGATGGGCTCAGCAGCCGACGTTGATCTCGCTGTAAAGGCCGCTCGCGCTGCCTTTGCCAGTTACTCGCAAATGAGCGTTGCCGACCGCATCGCGCTGCTTGAACGGGTCATCGGCGAATACAAAATTCGCTACAACGACATGGCCGCAGCCATCACCGAAGAGATGGGCGCGCCCGCTGTACTCGCGCAAAAAGCGCAGGCTGCGATGGGTGTAGGGCATCTGCAAACCGCACTCGGCGTGTTGAAAACTTACGAGTTTCAGGAGCTTCGTGGCACCACCCTGATCAGCAAAGAGCCAATCGGTGTGTGCGGATTGATCACGCCGTGGAACTGGCCGATTAACCAGATCGCCGCCAAAGTGGCTCCCGCATTGGCAACCGGCTGCACCATGGTGCTCAAGCCGTCGGAAATCGCGCCTTTCTCGGCGCAAATCTGGACCGAAATTCTGCACGCCGCAGGTGTGCCTGCAGGTGTGTTCAACCTGGTCAATGGTGACGGCCCGACGGTGGGTGCCGCCATAAGCTGTCACCCCGAAGTGGACATGGTGTCGTTTACCGGCTCGACTCGTGCAGGCATCGACGTCGCCCGCAACGCGGCTCCTACGGTCAAGCGCGTGCACCAAGAACTCGGTGGCAAGTCGCCCAACATCATTCTTGAGGACGCTGATTTCAAGCGCGCCATTACCAACGGCGTGCGCGGCGTGATGGGCAATTCCGGCCAATCCTGCAACGCGCCAACGCGCATGTTGGTGCCCAATTCGCGCATGGCAGAGGCGCTTGCCATTGCCAAGGAAGCGGCCGAGGCAACCACCGTCGGCGACCCGGCAAGTGGTGCCGCGCTGGGCCCGGTAATCTCGGCCACGCAGTGGGACAAGATTCAGGCGCTCATCAACAAGGGCATCGAAGAGGGCGCTACAGTCGTGGCCGGTGGCCCCGGCAAACCAGCGGGCTTGGAGACGGGCTATTACGTTAAGCCCACGGTGCTGGCGCATGTCACTAACGAGCAGACCGTTGCACGCGAAGAAATTTTCGGCCCGGTGCTCACCATCATCGGCTACGACACAATCGACGAGGCGGTGCAGATCGCCAACGACACGCCGTACGGGCTCGCTGCGTACATTTCTGGTACTGACGTCGAGGCGACGCGCAAAGTGGCGTCACGCTTGCGCGCGGGACAGGTCAACATCAACAGCGCAGGGCCAGATTTCATGGCGCCGTTTGGCGGCTTTAAGCAATCGGGTAACGGCCGCGAATGGGGCGATCACGCGTTTGCTGAGTTTCTTGAAACCAAGGCGATACTGGGCTTCGCGCCGAAGGCCGCGGCTTAAGCGCTAAATTTTTAACCGCTTGAAAATCTGCTCAGGAATGTGCGTAATGATGAGCATGATGAGTCGCCAAAAACCCGGGAGGTAGACCACGTCACGTTGCTTATCGATGGCGTTGACGATGCCGGCGGCGACAGCCTCCGGCGTCGCCCACAGTGCGCCTTTTTTTATGATGTGCGCGGTCATTGGCGAATCAATAAATCCCGGTTTGACGGTGACCACGCGCACTCGTCGCGCGGCCATGCGGGCGCGCAAACCCGAGCAAAACGCTGTGAGCCCCGCCTTGGCCGCGCCGTACGCATAATTGCTGCCGCGACCGCGATCGCCGGCCACCGATGAGATGACCGCGATGGTGCCGCCGCTCGCATTACTTGCCGCCAT
>JACMNN010000039.1 GCA_014378555.1 Burkholderiales bacterium
CCATGGCTATTCGGCCACAGCGACGGCGGCTCCATCGCATTAATTTACGCCGCGCTATTTCCGCACAACGTCGCCGGTGTCATGGTGGCTGCGCCGCATATTTTTGTTGAAGATGTCAGCGTTGAGCGCATCGCGCAAACGCGCAACGACTATCTGCAAACCGATCTGCGCAGCAAGCTAGCCCGCTATCACGACGACGTGGATTCCGCGTTCTGGGGCTGGAACGACATCTGGCTCAATCCGCAATTTCGCCACTGGAGTATCGAAGCACTGTTGCCGCAAATCACCTGCCCGCTCCTCGCTATTCAGGGCGTCAACGATGAGTTCGGCACCATGGCGCAAATTGATGGCATTGCTCGTGAGGTGGCGCACGCGCAACTGCTCAAAATCGATCATAGCGGCCACTCGCCACATCGCGATCAGGCGCAAGCAGTCATCGACGCGGTGAGGGGTTTCATCGTTTCGTAGCGTGGTTGTGACATCCGCTCTACCCCGATGGCTGGCCACCCAATACTGGTCGTTTAACTCCGTTCGCCCTGAGCGCAGCGAAGGGTTTGATGCGTGATCAGACCCAACGCTCCGCTCAGGGCGAACGGGTTCGGACGCTGGACGAACGGTATTGGGTGGCCACCCGGTGACCTGTCGCGACGCAAACACCCCCACAAGTCCGGAACTGTCGGCCGAGAGATGGCGAAAGCCGCGATTCATGTTTGTCTGTCTTCGCATCTTGTCGCTCCTACAATCGCGACTATGACTACACCGCTTTTTTCGTTGGCCACGCGCACCGCACTTGCTGCGGTTTCGTTTGCGGTTGCTTTTCCGCTTACCGCCTTCGCAGCCGACAGCAACAAAACCCTGCGTCTGTCGTTCTCCACGGCAGAGACCAGCTACGACAACGCCTTCGCGTCTGACGAGGTTTCGCAAAGTATTGGTGAGCGCATCATCGAACCGATGCTTGACTATCACTACCTTGCACGCCCGGTGAAACTGGCGCCGCGCACCCTGCAAGCATTACCTACGATCAGTGACAACGGGGCGACGTTTCTTTGCCAAATAAAACCGGGAATTTTCTTTGCCGATGACGCCGCGTTCAACGGCAAACCACGCGAGCTGATCGCCGCCGATTACGCGTATTCGATCAAGCGCTTGCTCGATCCGAAGGTGAAGTCCCCGTGGCAATTTTTGATTGACGGCAAACTCATCGGCGGCAACGAAGCGCGCGCGGCAGCCGTCGCATCGGGCAAATTTGATTACGACTCGCCGATGCCGGGACTCGAAGTGGTTGACCGCTACACGCTGCGTATTCGGCTGACCGGCAGCGACTATAACTTCGCCTACATCCTGGCCATGCCCAGCACCGGCGCGGCTGCGCGCGAGGTGGTCAACCTTTACGGTCTCGACATCGGCAGCCATCCGGTGGGCACCGGGCCCTATCAATTGAAACGTGACGAATACAAACGCGGCAGCAGCACGGTGCTGGTGGCTAACCCGACCTATCGAAAACACACGTGGGACTGGGCGTCCAGCGCGCCGGAAGATCAGGCGATCATCAAAATGATGACCGGCAAGCCCGTACCGGCTGTGGGTCGCATCGAAATCAACACCATTGAGGAAGGCCAAGCGGCGTGGCTTTCGTTTGTTTCTGGCCAGCACGACTATCTGACGCAACTGCCGGCGTCGATGGCCGGCGTCGCCAAGGATGGCGACATTTTGAAAGCAGCGTTTGCCAATAAGGGCATCCGCATGGTCAAACGGCAGACACCGAACGTGTGGTTCACTATGTTCAACATGACCGACCCGACGGTGGGTGGCTACACGCCCGAAAAGATCGCGCTGCGTCGCGCAATCTCGTTTGGCTTTCCGTTAGACGAACAAATCCGCGTGGTGTTTCGCGGCGACGGCGTCGCGGCAAACGGCATCGTGCCGCCCAACGTGGTGGGCCATCAACTGCAGCGGGCGCGCGCCCATCAATACGACCCGGCGCTGGCGCGTGCGCTGCTCGATCGCTTTGGCTACAAAGACCGCGACGGCGACGGCTATCGTGAAATGCCCGATGGTTCGCCGTTGGTGGTGCCCTACATCGCGCGGACGTCGCTTTTGGAACGGCAACTGGCCGAGTTGTGGAAGAAGTCGATGGACGCCATCGGCGTTCGGCTTGCCATTGAGACCATGAAAACGCCCGATATGCGCAAGGCCGCACGTGAAGGCAAAGCCAAGATGACGCGCGAGGGCTGGAACGCCGACTATCCCGACGCCGAAAATTTCTTTCAGCTGCTCACCAGCACCACCGCCCAACCGGGCGGCGAAAACTACGCCCGCTTCCAGCTCAAGGAATTTGACCAGCGCTACGAAAAAATCCGCTCCATGCCCGACAGCCCGGCGCGTGCCCAGATCATCACGCAAATGGAGGACATCGTGAAGTATTACGCGCCGTGGATTGCGCCGTGGAACGACGTCCAATACATCTTGGAGCAACCGTGGTTTTTAGGTTTCAAGAAGCATCCCATTTCGCATGACGCATGGGAATATGTCGATTTAGCGGAGGGCAGACCAGCGAAGTAGCCGATGAAATTCAGGCGCACCGCGCACAGTAGCGCGCCCGATTGGCAGGCTTAACAGCTCAAATGTGGGTGTGCACCACCCGATCAACAAAGCTAGTCAAGCACCGGGGGCACTTCACGTACCGCCGCACTTCCTGAAAACTGCGCAATCGCCACGCCGCCCAAGGTCACCGCCGCGCCGACTAGCTTGGTGGTGGTGTAATGCTCGCCCGCAAACGCCCACGCCACCAACCCGGCCACCGGTGGCATTAGATACATAAGCGGAGCGGTGCGTGCCACGCCGCGCACGCTGTTGACCCAGCCCCACACCAGCCAGCCCATAAAGGCGGACACGGTAACGCCCCAAATCATGGCAATCCACACGCTTAGGGGCACCGCAGCCCAATCCACGGCGAATCCTGCAGGCATCGAAAACAGCACCACTGGAATGCTGCCGATCAGCACCGCGTAGGTCATCGTCACCACGCCGCCCAGTCGCTCGATCAGCGGCTTCGCGGCAACCGTGTAATACGAAAACAAACTCGATGCGACCAACAAAAATAGGTCGCCACCCGACGCCGTCAAGTTGCCGGCAAGGAGTTTGTCCGACAGAAAAACCAGCACTCCTGCAAACGCAATCGTTACGCCAACGATTTGCGCCCGCTTGAGATGCTCAACGCCCATTACGCGCAAAATTAGCAAAGTGAATATGGGACCGCAGGCAAGAATCAGCGAGCTTGAAAACGCCGTGGACCAGTGAATGCCGTAGGTCACCATGCCCACATGCAAAAAGTGTCCGGCGACGCCGAGCCTGGTCAATTTCCAGAAATCGCTGCGCGACACGCGCGGCCAATGGGTGCCGTAAGTGTGAGACAGCAACGCCACCGCACACGCCGGCATGATCAGGTAGCGCGCAAACAAAAAGCCACCCGGCCCGGTGGCCGTGTACACGTACTTCTGTACGGTGAAGTTAACGCCCCAAATTACGATAAGCGCAAGCGCGGCGGCAAGGGCGATTCCGGCGCGCTTATCGTGCGCGGCGGATGAGAGAGATTGCATATTGAGTGCAATTCTAAGAAATTCGGGCGACGCCGCTTGTGGCTGGGTCGGATTACGGGGCACAAGCGAACAATTGGCGTCCAATGTTTGGCATGCGCGCGAAGGTCACGATCAAGACGTGCACCGCACTGACGTAAGCGCATAGCGATAAATTGAGTTCATTCCCAACCTGTTGTTGCGAGCCCGGCATGATGCGGGCCTCACTCAGTCACAGGTTGCCGAACGCATGGGAACGCAACCGCCTTCGGTTGCACGCCTCGAACGGGCGTTGGCAACAGGCAAGCATTCGCCGTCGCTCACAACGCTTCGGAGGTACGTCGAAGCGTGTGACAAAGTGCTTGTGTTGAGTCTGGCGTAGACGTTAACCGTGCGCCGCAAACGCGGTTAGGGGGAACGCAGATTTATTCACTCTTTCGTCGTTCCGCCCCGGCCTTCGCCGGGGAGACAAATAAATTCGTGTTTCTTAGCATCAAAAAAAGGCTGTGACCGGCCTATTTATCGGCAGCAACAACGCTGCCGAAAGCCTTGCAAGCCACCGTGGTTAAACGTCGACCGATTTACGCAAACGTATACCCTTCATTCTTAAGCGGCAAATTACGAATTGGTTTGCCAGTAGCTGCAAACACCGCATTCAGCACCGCCGGTCCGACCACGCAAATTGTCGGTTCGCCTACTCCGCCCCAAAAGTCAAAGGTCGGCACCAGCACGGTATCAACCTTCGGCATTTCGGCGAGTTTAAGCAGGCGATAGCTGTCGAAATTCAGCTCTTTCATGCGGCCGTTTTCAACCGTAACTTCGCCGTAGTACATGGCGCTTAGGGCGAAGGCGACTGAGCCTTCGATTTGCGCTGCGACCTGATCGGGGTTGACCACGTGGCCACTGTTGAGGGCGAAAGCCATGCGATGGACTTTGATCTCACCTTTAGGGCTCACGCTGATTTCGGCCGCAGCGGCAGAATAACTGGCGTAACCCATGAACTGAGCGATGCCTTTGTGACGGCCTGGCGCGAGTGGTTTGTTCCAGTCGAATCTTTCCGCTGCCGCGTTGAGCACGGCAAGATGTTTCGGATGATTTTTCATCAGCACACGGCGGAATTCGAGCGGGTCTTTGCCTGCTGCTTTCGCGCATTCGTCCATGAAGCATTCAGAGTAAACGCCGTTCTGATTGGTGTTCACTCCGCGCCACGGGCCGACGGGCACGTGCGTGTTGCGCATCGCGTATTCGGTGAGCAAATTAGGCACGCTGTAGCCCCACTGCGCGTCGTGTGGCTGCTGCCAGAAGCCCTGCATTTGGCGTTCGTCTTTGCCGTCTTTAATCGCTAGCGGATTGTTCCAGGCATTAATCGACTGACCGGAAATGCGAACGTGCATGCCGACCAATTCGCCGTTGGCGTCTAGCCCCGCAGTCATCTTGGCCTGCGAAATCGGGCGATAAAAATCGTGCGCCTGATCTTCTTCGCGGCTCCACAACAGCTTGATGTGGGTACCGGGAAACAGTTTGGCAATTGCCGTGGCCTGCTGCACGTAATCTTGCGTGCCGCCGCGTCGGCCAAAGCCGCCGCCCAAATCCATTTTGTAGATCTCGCACTTGTCTAACGGCAGGCCCGACGACTCTGACAACGAGGTGTGCGACGCCTCACCGTTTTGGGTGGGCACCCAAGCCTCAGCGCGCTCTGGCGTGTAGCGCACGGTGCAGCCCATCGGCTCCATGCAGGCGTGCGACAAAAACGGCGTGGTGTAGATCGCCTCGATTTTTTTCGCTGCACCGTTGATGGCTTTCATCGCGTCGCCCTCAACGCGGCCTGCGTACTGGCCGCCCGTTTCGGTGAGGCCAGCCTTCAGCGACTCGGCAATCGTTGCGCTGGAGGCTTTGGCGTATTCGCCCTCGTCCCACACAATCGGCAATTTATCGAGCGCGGTTTTTGCCCGCCACCAGGTGTCGGCAAGCACCGCAACGGTGCCCTCGTTGACGCGCACAGTGGCTTTAACGCCGCGCATACCGGCGATCTTTGCAGCGTCGAAACTGACCAGCTTGCCGCCATGTACTGGGCACGCTTTGATCGCCGCGCAGAGCATGCCGTCAAAACGCAAATCAGCGGCGTATTTGAGCGAGCCATCAAGCTTCGATTTGGTGTCGAGCCGACGCATCGACTGCCCGGCGACTTTCCATTCGCGCGGGTTTTTGAGCGTGATGCTTTTCGGATCGGGTGGGGTGAGTTTGCTGGCGGCAGCGGCGACTTTGCCGTAGCTGGTGGTGCGTTTGCTCGCCGCATGGGTGATGACACCCTTGGCGACCGTGAGCTCGGTCACCGGCACCTTCCACTCCTCACCCGCCGCTTGCAGCAACATGATGCGCGCTGCCGCCGCACCACGACGCACGTAGTCTTCAGAGATTCGAATGCCGCGACTGCCGCCGGTGGACATTTCACCCCACACGCGCTTGCGTGCGAAGCTCTGGCCAGGCGACGGATATTCGGTCGCGACTTTGGCCCAATCGCAGTCGAGTTCCTCAGTGACCAATTGTGCCAAGCCAGTGCGTGTGCCCTGACCCATTTCTGAGCGCGCGATGCGGATAACGCAGGTATCGTCAGGTTTGATCACCACCCACGCGGTGACTTCGAAGTCGCCCGGGGCGACCATCGCGAGGCCCTGCGCATCGGCAGTTGATGACGATGTGAGCGCGGCGAAGCCGAGCGCGAAACCGCCACCAGCAATGGCCGCTGAGCCTACGATGAAGTGGCGGCGTGAAGGGTTTACGCGAACCTCGGTTCGCCCTGGGGCCGCGGCCGAAGGGCTTAACTTAACCGCAATGCCATCAGACCCTTCGCCGAGCTCAGAGCGAACGGACAAAGTTTGACTGGTGGAGTTTGTTTTTTGGAGTGTGTTCATGATTCGCTCCTATGCCTTAGCCGACGAAGTTGCGCCATAACCATGCGTTTCGGCATGACGGTCTTTGTCGAGCATCGGCAACCATTGGCTCGCATCCGCCGTGCGCATCTTTGCGGCCAGATGAATCGCGGAGCGAATGCGTTGATAGGTACCGCAGCGACAGATGTTGGTCATTGCGTCGTCGATGTCTTTGTCGGTCGGAGTCGGCTTGTCTTTAAGCAACGCCGCAGCCGCCATGATTTGCCCGGACTGACAGTAACCGCACTGTGGCACATCAAGCTCGAGCCAAGCGCGCTGCACGGGGTGCGAAATGTCAGGCGACAAGCCTTCAATAGTGGTGATCTTTACGCTTTGCAATGCCGATGCAGGCACCGAGCAGGAGCGCACCGGTGTGCCGTCGACGTACACCGTGCAGGCGCCACATTGGGCGATGCCGCAACCATATTTGGTGCCGGTCATGCCGAGGATTTCGCGCAATACCCAAAGTAACGGCATATCGTCTTCAACGTCCGCCTGATGGGCCTTGCCGTTGATGTTCAACTTAATCATGGAGCATTCCTTAGGCCGTCGAACCAGACCGATGGAAATACACCGCTAGCGATCAGCAACTACTGAATTGGAGCACAGGCGGCACGCTGTGTCATCACCCTATTTCAAATTTGTGAGCGCAGTACAAATAGTCGGCACGCCGTCGACTCGCTATTCCGACGCCGCGCTACGCGATCAAGGCACGACTGCTTTTTATGGCGCGCTTACAACATTCGGCGTCACCGTTTCGTCGTCCGCATAAATCTTGCCGCCGGGGGTTAGCGCTGAGTGCTCGCGCTTTGATCGCGTTAGCGGGTAGAACATTTCGACATACCAGCGTTCTTTGCCAAAAATCTGGTCGTCTTTGAGGCCCACTTGCGCCGGATAATGCCGCGTGATGTGGGCGCTGCCAAACACGATGTCCCATAGAAAAAGCAGATTTCCAAAATTGCCTGTGTAGTGACCAATGCCGTCTTGATTGGTGAGCGCGTGATGCGCCCAATGCGTGGCGGGCGTAGAAATCGTGCGCTCAACAATCCACATCAACGGGCGCAGCAACTTGATTTTGTAAAGCGGCGCGTCCCAAGGAACAGCGCAATGTGCGCCCAGGATGACCGTGAGTTTGATGGTGAGATAGACAAGATAGACGCTACCGAACCCCAGATACACCAACGCACCGGACACCCAGATGCCGGGCATCATCAGGTAGTAGAAAAAATTGTTGCGATACGTAATGCGAATGCTCATATAGTGCGCGGTGTGATGCGCACGATGCAGCGGCCACAGCAGCGGACTGTGCGAAATGCGGTGCCACCAGTACTGCGTCATGTCGTCGCCCACCAGCAAAATTGCAAACATTGCCCACCAAGGGATGCCCGCCAGCGCGCCCTTTAACTCAGGAAACCACAGCGCACCCGCTTTGCTAGTAATGCCAAGAATCAGCGGCTGAATCAGCAGCACTAGGCTCAAGAACATAAATAGTTCGAGCTTGCTGTCGTCCTTGGTGGCTTTGAAATTTTGGTGGCGGCGGGAGATCAGCTCCGCGCAGGCAAAGCTCGCCATGATCAGCAGCAAAATCACACTTTGTATCGAATTCACGGCGCATATCCTCTGGTTTACGCCATTGTTGACCGCACCTATCGTTTCGTCCAATGCATTTTTAATTAATAATCAATGCAGTGAGTGCATGGCTGAAAGACAAGGTAGCGCATGGATTTGAAACGAATGGCGCATCTGGTCGCACTTGCGGACGAGCGAAATTTTGGTCGCGCCGCTGAGCGGGTGCATCTGAGCCAACCCGCGTTCAGCCGCAGCGTGCAAGCGGCAGAGGCCGAGTTGAGGATGCAGCTTTTTGATCGTGGGAATTTGGAAGTGAGCTGCACCAGCGCAGGCAAGTTTGTGGTCGAACGGGCGCGCAAACTGTTGTTTGACAACCGCTGCCTCGAACGAGATGTCAGCTTGTATCGCGAGCGGCTGATCGGAGATATCGCGTTTGGTGTCGGCCCTTTTCCAGCGGTGACCTTGTTGCCTGAGTTAATGATTGAACTGCGAACCCGCTATCCCGGCATCAACAGTCGCGTTGAGGTCAACAACTGGAAATATTTAGCAGAGCATCTGCGTGATGAAGATTTAGACTTTTTTGTGGCGGACATTCGCGACATTCGCGACATACGGCGCGACGCGGACCTGACCATCAGCAGCGCAGGCCAGCAACATGGGCACTTTTACGTCCGCGCCGGTCACCCGCTGTTGCGCCAACAAACGCTCGCGCCATCCGCGATGCTGCCCTATGGACTGGCAAGCGTGCGTTTGCCGCTGAAAGTCAGGAGCCAGCTTCGTCGATTGTTGGGTTTGAACGTGGCCGATCATTTGCCCATTGCGTTGGAATGTGATGACGTGCATCTGCTCAAGCGTGTCGCGCAATCGGGAGATACCGTGCTTGCCAGTACCGACGCGGCGGTTGCCGATGAAGTACGCGAGGGCAAACTGTTTGCGCTGAGCCTGCGCGGCGTAGCTCCGCTGTATGCCGACATGGGAATTGTGTCGCTGAAAGGCCGCAGTTTTTCGCCGATGGCGGCGTTTGCGGTGGCGTTTCTGCAGGAAATCGCTGCAAACAAAAAATGATTGCACGCATTGTTCGCTGCGAACGCAACAGCGGCAGAAACACAAAAGCCCCAACGATAGGGCTTTTCGACAAGATTTTGGGGCGACCGACGGGGTTCGAACCCGCGACAACTGGAATCACAATCCAG
>JACMNN010000226.1 GCA_014378555.1 Burkholderiales bacterium
AGCGTTGCGGGGTTGGCCGCATAGGTCAACACGTCCACGTTGACCACTGGCTCGTCGTGCGTGGCCAGCCAATCAAGAATGAAGTTACTGCCGATGAAGCCGCAGCCGCCGGTGACCAGAATCATGAAAATTTCCTTTACACCAAGATTTTATAGGCCGCTGCTGTGCCTTTCTCGCGCGCAATCAGCGCCAGACCTAGATCAACAGGGATAATCGGGTCGCTATGCCCCTCTGGTTTCGAATCGTCTACAGCCCGCTTTGGCTTCTTGCGCTGCCCGTTGCGTTGCTTCGGCTGTGGCGCAAAGGCCGCGCAAACCCCGGTTATCGTAAGCATTGGCGCGAGCGCCTTGCGCTGACGCTGCCAGACGGGCCGTTTGATCTCTGGATTCACGCAGTCTCGGTAGGAGAGGCGCGGGCGATGATGCCGCTGGTGGAGGCACTAAAGCTTACCAAGCCTCGTCTGCTGGTCACCTGCACTACGCCGACGGGGCGCGCCACCGCGCAGTCGCTGCTGGCAAATTTGGGTGAGCGCGGCACCGTGGCTTATTTGCCGTTTGACGCGCCTTGGTTGATTACAAAATTTTTGCAAGCGGCAAAGCCCAAACTGGGGCTATTGATCGAGACCGAGTTGTGGCCTGGCGTGTGTGACGCCGCCAAACGTGCAGGCGTGCCGCTATGGCTGGTTAACGCTCGTCTGTCCGAACGCTCCGCGAACGGTTACGCCAAGGGTGGCGGATTGACTCGCGCCATGCTCGATTGCTTGACGGGCATCGCTGCGCAGTCGCAGGCGCATGCGGCTCGATTCATCGCGCTGGGTGCGCGCAGCGTCACGGTCACCGGCAATATAAAGTTCGATCTTGTATTGCCTCCAGACGTCGCGCCGCGCGCAGCGGCCCTTGCAGCGCATGTTGCGGGCGGTCGCCCGATGTGGATTGCCGGCTCAACGCGCGAGGGCGAAGAGGCACTGCTACTCGATGCGCTAGTTCAACATGCGCTACGCGGGCGCGCGGTGGCCGTGATTGTGCCGCGACATCCTGAGCGGTGGAACGCAACATTTGACCAGGCGACGGCGCGAGGTTTTCGTGTCGCGCGGCGAAGTGATCCCGTGGTGCCGAATGACACCGAGGTGATCGTCGGCGACAGCATGGGTGAAATGCTGGCGTATTACGGCAAAGCGCGGGTGGTGGTGATGGGCGGCACCTTTGCCGGCACCGGCGGACAGAATTTGATCGAACCGTGCGCGGTTGGCGTGCCAGTGGTGCTCGGCCCGTCGGTGTTTAATTTTCAACAAGCAGCCGACGAAGCGATAGCGGCGGGCGCAGCGCTGGCAGTGCCGCATGCCGATGCTGCGATGGATGCGGTGTTGCAATGGCTAAACGACCCGTTGGCGCGTGACCATGCGGGCGAAAACGCGGGCCAATTTGTAGCGGCGCATCGCGGGGCGACCGAGCGTACGGTGGCGTTGCTGGATCGCCGTGTGTAGGCGCGGGTCTACCGTTGCAATTGCGCGGCAATGGCGTCGCGGCGAGCCTTCACTGGATCACGCGCAATCCACGCCGATACCTCTGCGTCGTAGGTCGGATGCTTAGCCAGCAATCGCTGTCCGCCAATCTTCATCAGCGCCTGAGCGGAATCGCTAAACGACACGCCGCCCTCGTGGGCAACATAGGCATTGGTGCACAACACGTTGCGAAATCCGGCCGCTATCGCGCGCATGCAGAAATCGTTTTCCTCGCCGTAACCGCGAGGAAAATTCGCCAGATCAAACACGCCAACTTTCAACCGGCACAGCGCTGAAATCAGCATACAAAACCCCACGCCAGTAGGCAGATCAATCGGCCCTGCGGGCGTCTCGCGCAACAACTGCGCGAGACGCTCGCGCTCTTCAATTTCTGGCACTGGCCAAGCACGCGAAAAATCGGGAAACGAGCAAATCGTTGCATTGTTAGAGAACGGCGTGACGGTGCCAATGCTGGCATCGCGGGTGACCTCAGCGAGCATTTGATCGAGCCAACCGTGGGTGACTAAGGTGTCGGAATTGAGCAACACAATGTGCTCATCGGCACCCGCCGCGGCAAACGCTTGGTTCACATTCCAAGTAAAGCCGCGATTGATCGCGTTGCGTCGCGACTGCACATTCGCGTGACTTAACGCGTGACCATCCAGTAGCGGCGCAATGCGCGCATCGGGCGACGCGTCGTTGATGATGAGGGTGCGAAATTCGCTGTTAACGCGTGAATTAGCGAGCGCTGCAAGACAGCGCTGCGTGCTCTCAAATGCGTTGTAAACCGGGATGCAAACAAGCACTTTCACGGTATTAACTGTTGGCTAAAACGCTTTTTCATGTGCCGAGTTTAGCGGGGCGCTGAAACCGGCAAATTTAGCGCGGTTCTGCTGCGAACGGCATGAATGCCTACGGACATCCGCTGTTTCCACGTTCAGAATACTGCGCAGATCGAGAACCGCGCAACACTTGAGGGCGCGACGTCTGACAAAAGGATTGAGGATGGAAAGTTTGTGGAGCCAACTAATGGCGGCCCTGGCAAATGAGTTTTCAGATATTGCCGACATGGCGGATTTCGTACGAATCACTGTGCGCCTATCACTGGCCGCCATTTTCGGCGCGCTGCTCGGCATCGAACGCGAGACAAAGGGCAAGGCCGCCGGCGTGCGCACGCATATGCTGGTTGCCGTCAGTTGCGCGCTGTTTGTGCTGATCCCGCAAATGTCCGGCACTACCAACGCTGACATCACGCGGGTAATTCAGGGCGTTATCGCGGGCGTCGGCTTTCTCGGCGCCGGGGCGATTATTAAAGGGCGTGATGACGAAAGCGTGCGCGGCCTCACCACCGCTGCGGGCATCTTTATGACCGCAGGCATTGGCATTGCTGCAGGGCTGGGACGCGAAGCCACAGCACTGCTCAGCACGCTATTGGCGTTGCTGATCTTCAGCATTGCGCCGATCATCGTGCGCTGGTTTGAGAAAAAATAGCAACGCTGCGCCAGATGCGTCGACGGCAAGCGCGGCGACCCGAATCAGTAAACTGCGTCGAGCCGCACATTGACCCGCCATCATTTTTTTAAAGCCACAGTCTCAACGTGAAAACAATTTCATTCAGCGTCCCCCTTTCTGCTTCGCTTTGCGCGTTGGCGCTTCTAGCCGCTTTCAGCACAAACCACGTCGCTGCGCAAACGCCCGTGCGCAACGACAAAATCATGACCATTGCTGAGCTTCGTGCGTGCATGAAGCTGGAAAAATCCAACAATCAAAACGCAGCCGAAATCCTGCAAACGCAACAAGCATTCAAGCGCGATCAGGACGCAATCAACGTCGAGCAGGCCGAGGTGAGCAAAGCGAACGACGAAATTCGCGCACGCTCAGCCACCATCATCTCCGAGCGCGACGCGCTGGCACTGGCCATCTCCGCCGCGTCGACCAGCGCGCAAGCGGCGAAAACAGACGAAGACAAGGCGCAATCCGAAGTGCTGCGACTGCAGCTGGTTGAACGCAATCGCCTGCTTGATCAAAAAATAGACAGCTTCACTACATTGCAGCAAACGCAGCGTGACCGCATCACCGCGTTGAATGCGCGCATCGACCCCATCAATCAGCGCAACAAAACCATCAATGAGCGCGTAGCGCCGCAT
Organism: Burkholderiales bacterium; assembly: GCA_014378555.1. Lineage (GTDB taxonomy): Bacteria > Pseudomonadota > Gammaproteobacteria > Burkholderiales > Casimicrobiaceae > Casimicrobium. The sequence goes on from JACMNN010000226.1 coordinate 3,649, forward strand.
CAAACGCAAATCGCTACTTGGCGCGATCAATGCGGCAATCGTCGCTTCCGTGAAGAAGAGGAAGTGTTGATTAAGAAAGAGATGGCTGCCGGGCAATAGTCAACATTCGCGTGGCGAAACTGCAACTAGCGCGACGTCTTTTCGTTTAGGCAAGCACGGAATTTTTAACTTGTCATCCTGAGCGAACAGCGAAGGATCATGCGCCAGGCAATGACTTACAACCGTCCTCGCATGCGAACTGATCCTTCGCCGCGCTCAGGA
>JACMNN010000006.1 GCA_014378555.1 Burkholderiales bacterium
CGGTTGATGGCCGCTTCGTAATAACAAAACGGCACAAAAATCGCGCCTTGTGGCGAACTATCGTCGGCCCGTGCATAAAGCACCACCTCGCCTCGCCTCGATGCAATGGTGATCACATCCCCCGGTTTGCCGCCCATTGCTGCCAGATCAAGCGGATGCACCAATGCCACCGGATCGGGCTCAATGGCGTCGAGCACGGTTGCGCGGCGCGTCATGCTGCCGGTGTGCCAATGTTCAAGCTGGCGGCCGGTGATGAGCACCATCGGGTATTCGCTGTCGGGCCGCTCGTTAGCAGGAATAATGTCGGCCGGCACGAATCGAGCACGACCATCTTCGCGTGGAAAGTCATCAACAAACACCACCGATTGACCGGGGTCACCCTCAACGCGGCAAGGGTAGGTGACGCCATGTTCACGCTCCAGGCGGTCCCAGGTGATGCCACCAATGCTTGGCATGGTGTGGCGCATTTCGTCGAACACTTCGGACACATGCTGGTAATTCCAGTCGAGGCCCATTTGCGCTGCTATTTGCTGAATGATCCACAAGTCTTGGCGTGCGTCACCGGGTGGGTCGATGGCCTGCCTACCCATTTGCACCAGTCGATCGGTGTTGGTAAAGCTGCCTGTTTTTTCAGGGAACGCGCTGGCCGGCAGGATGACGTCGGCGAGATACGCGGTCTCAGTCAGAAAAATGTCCTGCACCACCAAATGATCAAGGGCGGCCAGCGCATCGCGTGCATGGTTGGCATCCGGGTCCGACATGGCGGGGTTTTCACCCATCACGTACATGCCACGAATGCCACCGTGTTTAATGGCGTGCATCACCTCAACCACGGTTAAGCCGGGCGTGGCGTCGAGTGAGCCTTCGGGAGCCGCCCACGCTTTTTCAAATGACGCGCGCACCGTGGCGTCGGTCACCTGCTGATAGTCCGGGAACATCATCGGGATCAAGCCAGCGTCAGAGGCGCCCTGAACGTTGTTCTGCCCGCGCAATGGATGCAGTCCGGTGCCGGGGCGACCGATTTGGCCGGTCATCAAGGCCAAGGCGATCAGGCAGCGCGCATTGTCGGTGCCGTGTACGTGTTGCGACACGCCCATGCCCCACAAAATCATCGAGGCTTTCGAGGTTGCGTAAAGCCGCGCAACGTACTTGATCGTGTCGGCATCAATGCCGCAGATCGGCGCCATTTTTTCCGGGCTGTAGCCCTCAACGTTGGCTTTGAGTTCGGCATAGCCAATGGTGCGGCTAGCAATAAATTGCTCGTCAACCAGACCTTCGTTGACGATGACGTGCATCATTGCGTTCAGCAAGGCCACGTCGGTGTCGGCTTTGAATTGCAGAAAGCGGTGCGCCATGCGGGCCAGTTCTGATCGACGCGGGTCGAGCACCACCAGCTGCGTGCCGTTTTTCACCGCATTTTTGATCCAGCTCGCAGCTACCGGATGATTGACGGTGGGATTGGCGCCGATGATGATCACCACCGCCGCCTTGGTCACGTCCATCACCGGATTTGACACCGCGCCCGAGCCAATGCCTTCGAGTAGCGCGACGACCGAGGAGGCGTGGCACAAACGCGTACAGTGATCAACGTTGTTGCTGCCAAAACCGGTGCGCACCAGTTTCTGGAACAGGTAGGCTTCTTCGTTGCTGCCCTTGGCCGAGCCAAATCCGGCGAGCGACTTCTTGCCGTGTTGGTCGCGAATGGCCTTCAGTTTGCCACCCGCGAAGGCCAGCGCTTCTTCCCAACTGGCCTCACGAAACACGTCCATGACACGGTCCGGATCCATGGTGAATTGGCCGCTTTTCGGCGCATCCGAGCGACGGATCAATGGCTTGGTCAAGCGATGCGGATGATGCGCATAGTCAAAACCGTAACGGCCTTTGACACACAGGCGACCATGATTGGCTGGGCCGTCGCGGCCTTCAACAAAAAGAATTTGGTTGTCTTTGACGTTGTAGGTCAACTGGCAGCCCACGCCGCAATACGGACATACCGATTCAACCTGTTTGTCGGGCACCACAAGGGCTGCGTCGCGCGCCGGCATCAGCGCGCCGGTTGGGCAGGCTTGCACGCATTCGCCGCAAGCCACGCAGGTGGACGCGCCCATCGGGTCGTCCATGTCGAATACGATTTTGGCGTGATCGCCTCGGAACGCTAAGCCAATAACGTCGTTAACCTGTTCGTCACGGCAGGCGCGCAGGCAACGCGTGCATTGAATGCAGGCGTCGAGATTTACCGCAATGGCCGGATGCGAAAGGTCCGAGCGAACCTTTTTGCGCGCGGCAAAGCGCGGCTTGCCGACGCCGATTTTTTCTGCCCACAGATCGACTTCGTTTTTTCGTGTGTAGTCGGTCTCAGGCATGTCAGACAGCAACAGTTCTAACACCAGCTTTTGCGCGGCCACGGCGCGTTCGCTGTTGGTAACGACCGTCATGCCAGAGGTCGGCACGCGGCAGCACGACGGCGCCAAAACGCGCTCTCCGTTGATCTCGACCATGCACGAGCGGCAGTTGCCGACCGCCTCCAAGCCCTCCATGAAGCACAGGTGAGGAATCTCGACGCCTTCGCGTTTTGCCACCTGGAGCAGGGTCTCGGTCGAGCGACCGCTGACCTCGCGCCCGTTCAGACTAAAGCTCACCATCGGCACATCAAGTGCAGCGGCCTCGTTTCGGGTAATCGCGTTCATATGTGTCCTTGATTCGCGGGTGAAGCTATGCGGGGTTCAGTTCAGTTCGTGCGGAAAATACTTGATCACGCAGTCCACGGGATTGGGCGCGGCTTGACCTAAACCGCAGATGGATGCGTCACGCATCACCTGCGACAAATCGGCCAGCAGCGGTAAGTCCCATCGGTCTTTCTCGATCAAATCTGATGCTTTGGCGGTGCCCAGGCGACACGGGGTGCACTGACCGCACGATTCGTGACGGAAGAAACGCATCATGTTGCGTGCGGCGTCGGTTGCAGTGTCTTTGTTCGACAACACGATGATCGCTGCTGATCCAATAAAGCAGCCATACGCTTGCAAGGTATCGAAGTCGAGCGGAATATTGTTCATGGCAGCCGGCAAAATGCCACCCGACGCGCCGCCAGGCAAGTAGCCGTAGAACGTTTGCCCGTCGACCATGCCGCCACAATATTCGTCGATTAAATCTTGCACCGTAATGCCCGCGGGGGCGAGTTTTACGCCCGGAAGCTTAACCCGGCCCGATACCGAAAACGAGCGCAAGCCCTTGCGACCATTGCGCCCGTGAGAGGCAAACCAGTCGCCGCCTTTTTCGAGAATTTCGCGCACCCAATATAAGGTTTCAAAATTGTGCTCGAGTGTTGGCCGACCGAACAGGCCCACTTGCGCCACATACGGCGGACGAAGCCGTGGCATGCCACGTTTGCCTTCGATCGATTCGATCATTGCCGACTCTTCGCCGCAGATGTAGGCGCCAGCACCGCGACGCAGTTCGATGTGCGGCATGTTGGGCATCGGCGGCGACAGTTTGAGCTTGGCGATTTCTGCCTCAAGCATGGCGCGGCAGCCGTGGTATTCGTCGCGCAAATAGACATATATGCTGCCGATTTCGACCGCCCAAGCGGCAATCAGCATGCCTTCAATAAAACGGTGCGGATCGGTTTCAAGATAGGTGCGGTCTTTAAACGTGCCGGGTTCGCCCTCATCAATGTTGATGGCCATCAACCGTGGTCCTGCTTCGGCGCGCACGATGCGCCATTTGCGCCCGGTCGGGAAACCGGCACCGCCTAAGCCGCGCAAGCTCGAGTCTTCCATCGTTTTGATCACGGCGTCAGCCGTATGGCCGCCCGCGACGCAGGCTTTGAGTAATGCGTAACCACCACTGGCTTGGTAAGTTGCCAGGTCGATAAAACCATCGGCAATGTGTTTGCTTTCACCGGCCAACACCGTGGCGACGACCGTCTCGACGCTGGCATGCGGCACCGGGTTTTGCCCGACCACCACGGCGGGCGCCTGTTCGCAACGGCCGATACAGGGTGCCGCAATCACGCGCACTTCGCGGCCCAGTAGCGCAGGAAGTTTGGCCAATAAATCTTTAGCGCCCGCCATCTCGCACGACAAGCCGTCGCACACGCGCACCGTCAGCAGTGGGGGTGCGGTTTCGCCTTCTTTCACCACGTCAAAGTGATGATAGAAGGTGGCGACTTCATAAACCTCGGTTTGCGGCAAGCGCATTTCCTGCGCCAAGGCGGCCAGATGAGCCGCTGAAAGACAACCGAAACGGTCCTGAATTTTGTGCAGGTGTTCGATCAACAGATCGGCCCGACGTGGCTCATCGCCTAACAACTGGAGCACTTCTTGCAGCGCATCCGGATCGACGCGGCGACCCTTCGGCGCCTCACGCTTTCGTTGTTTGCTTGCAGCAAGCACTGCAATCGGAATAACGGGATAGTTCATGTCGGCTCGCTGAGATTTTTCGGTACTGCTGTGTGTTCTCTAGTGACCCGCTGGCCTACCCCGTAAGGACAGGTTCGCTCAGATCACCCGTTCGGTGCGCAATTGCGCGATGGTTTCGGCGCTGAAGCCGAATTGCATCAAAACTTCGTCGGTGTGCTCGCCCAACAGCGGCGAACGGGTCACCTCGGTTGCGCTGTCGGACATCTTGATGGGATTGCCGACGGTCAAATATTTGCCGCGCGTTGGATGATCGACCTCAACAATAGTGCCCGTTTCGCGTAGTGCCGGTTCTTCAGAAATTTCTTTCATCGAGAGGATCGGGCCGCACGGAATGTCGTGCTTGTTGAGGATGTCCATCGCCTCAAATTTGGTCTTGGTCATCGTCCATTGTTCGATGCGTGCGAAGATCGGTTTCAGGTGGAGCAGGCGAGCACCCGGCGTGGCGTACGCCTCATCGGTGATCCATTCTTCCTCGCCGATTACTTTGCACACGGCAGGCCACACGGCCCCCTGCGTGATGAAGTAAATGTAGGCATTGGGGTCGGTTTCCCAGCCTTTGCATTTAAGGATCGAGCCGGGCTGGCCGCCGCCAGAGGCGTTACCTGCGCGTGGCACCGCTACACCAAATTTTCCGTCGGGATACTGCGGATACTCGTGCATGGTGTGCGTGCGCTCAAGGCGCTGCTGATCGCGCAATTTGACGCGGCACAAGTTCAGCACGGCGTCCTGCATGGGCGCCAAAACTTTCTGCCCGCGCCCCGTGGTGTTGCGTTGATAGAGTGCTGCAACAATGCCGAGCGCTAAGTGCAGGCCGGTACCGCTGTCGCCAATTTGCGCACCCGTGACCAGCGGCGGGCCGTCATCGAAACCGGTGGTTGAGGCCGCGCCGCCCGCGCACTGAGCTACGTTTTCGTAAACCTTGCAATGTTCATACGGACCGGGACCGAAGCCTTTAATCGATGCGACGACCATGCGCGGATTAAGCTTTTGAATGTGCTCCCAAGTGATGCCCATGCGGTCGAGCGCGCCCGGCGCAAAGTTCTCAACCAGCACGTCGCAACTTTTAATCAAGGTGTCGAGCACCTCTTTGCCCTTGGCTTTTTTGGTGTCAAGCGTAATCGAGCGCTTGTTGTGATTAAGCATCGTGAAATACAGGCTATCGACACCGGGAATATCGCGTAACTGCCCACGGGTCGCGTCGCCTTCGCCGGCACGTTCCACCTTGATGACGTCAGCCCCGAACCAAGCCAGCAACTGAGTGCAGGTGGGACCGGACTGAACGTGGGTGAAATCAAGAATGCGAACGCCGTCTAACGCTTTGCTCATAAAGGGTTCCTAGTTGCGGATAGGCACGTGAGTGCATTGAGGGGCCATGACAAAGCCAAAAGCTCGGGGAGCTAACTGCCCGACCTAACCCTCAATGTTAATCACCGCGCTGCGTCAGGCTGCGCGGTTGCCGGTACCACTCCTTGGGCTTCGAGCTCCATGATGCGTTTTTTCCAATTGCGTTCTTCCGCAAAGCGGCTGGTCTCGTCGCGAATAACAGCAACGATGGATGACACTTTGTTGTCTGCCGTGAACAGCATGGCCACGGTAAACGCGATCGACAGGGCGCGGCCGTCCTTGTGGACTGCCGGCACTTTCAGCAGGTCATGACCGTATTTGGTCTGACCGGTTGCCATCGTCCTGTGGTAGCCGTCCCAATGCCGCTGTTGAAAGCGAAGCGGAGTGATGATGTCAAGCGATTTGCCCAGCGCTTCACTCTCCGTGTAACCAAACAGGCGCTCAGCAGCCGGGTTCCACAATACGATGGCGCCCTCTGCATCCGCCGCGACCACAGCATCACCCAAGGCGGCTATAAGTTGCGGGAAGTCAACGTTTGATTGCACGGTGGTCATCTTCGCTTTAACGACCGACGCTAAACTGCTGCCGCAGCGTGAAACGACGCGATTTGAGCTGCGGTGTAACCCAGGCCCGCCAACACTTCGTCGGTGTGCTCGCCCAACAGCGGCGATGCGGTGACTTCAGGCTTGGTGTCGGAGAATTTGATTGGGCTGCCCACGGTCCAGTAGCTGCCACGCACCTTGTGTGGCACTTCGACAATGGATCCGCTGGCGCGCAATGACTTGTCGTTGAGCAGTTCTTTCATCGACAGCACTGGCGCGCACGGAATGTCAAACTTGCGGAAGATGTCGACCGCTTCAAACTTGGTCTTGTCGGCGATAAACGCTTCAATGGTGGCGAAGATGTCCATGATGTGCGGCTGACGGCCACGTGGCGTGTTGTACGCAGGATCGTCTTTCCATTCCGGTTTGCCCAATGCGTCGCAAATCGGCGCCCAAGCGTGGCCCTGAACGGTGAAGTAGATGTAGGCGTTGGGATCGGTCTCCCAGCCCTTGCACTTCAGGATCCAGCCCGGCTGACCGCCGCCACCGGCATTGGCGCCGCGCGGCACTACGCCGTCTTTAAAGGCGTCCATTTCATGCGGGTACTGTGGATACTCTTCCAAGTAGCCTACGCTGTCTAAGCGCAACTGATCGCGCATTTTTACGCGGCACAGGTTGAGCACGGCGTCTTGCATTGCCACGGCGACCTTCTGGCCCTTGCCGGTTTTTTGACGACCGATGTAGGCGGTGAGAATGCCGATGGCCAGATGCATGCCGGTGTTGCTGTCGCCCAGCGCAGCTGAGGAAATGGTTGGGCCAGAATTCTCGCCCTTCCAGTAGCCGGTGGTGGATGCGGCGCCGCCTGCGCACTGAGCCACGTTTTCGTAGACCTTCAGGTCTTCGTAGTGATGACCGTCACTGAAACCTTTGACCGACGCCAAAATCATGGCGGGGTTGAGGCTCTGGATGTGTTCCCAAGTGAAACCCATACGATCTAGCGCGCCGGGGCCAAAATTTTCGACCAGAACGTCAGATTCTCGGATCATCTGCTCAAGGATCGCCTTGCCTTCAGGTTTTTTCGTGTCGAGGGTCAACGAGCGCTTGTTGCTGTTGAGCATCGTGAAATAAAGCGCGTCGGCATCGGGCATATCGCGCAGCTGGCTGCGGGTCACGTCGCCGGCACCGGGACGCTCAACTTTGATCACGTCGGCGCCGAACCACGCCAGCATCTGCGTACACGCAGGGCCTGCCTGGACGTGCGTGAAGTCGATGATCTTGATACCTTCGAGGGGTTTGTTGCTCATTTGATTGCTCCTAATTAACTGGAATTATTTTTTCTTGGCGATGGTCGGGTTGAGGCTGGTAATACGACCGCTCTCGGTGCCCGCCGTCTCATCGATGATGGCGTTGATCAGCGTTGGCTTACCGGACTTAACGGCCTCAACCATCGCGGCGCGCAGTTCGGCCGGCGTTGTGGCCATAACGCCCACACCACCAAAGGCCTGCATCATCATTTCGTAGCGCGCGCCCTTGACGAACACCGTCGGGGCAACGTCTGAGGTGCCCGATGTATTTACGTCGGTTCCGCGATACACGCCGTTGTTGTTCATCACCACTACGCACACTGGCAGGTTGTAGCGACAAATCGTTTCTACTTCCATGCCGCTGAAGCCGAACGCACTGTCGCCCTCAACCGCGATGACCGGTTTGCCGGTGACCACCGCTGCGGCCACCGAGAAGCCCATGCCAATGCCCATGATGCCCCAGGTGCCCACGTCGAGGCGCTTGCGCGGCAGGTACATGTCAACAATCGAGCGGGTGAAATCGAGCGTGTTGGCGCCTTCGTTCACGAGAATCGCCTCTGGATTGTCTTTAATAATGTCGCGCACCACAGCCAACGCGCTGTGGAAGTTCATTGGCGATGGATCTTTGGCCAGCGTCTCGGCCATCTTCGCTATGTTTTTGGTTTTGCGCTCGATGATGCCGCCGGTCCATTCGACCGGTGGTTTCGCCCAGTCCGAACCGATGCCGTCGAGCAGGGCGGAAACACAGGAACCGATATCGCCCACCAATGGAGCGTCGGTGGGCACGTTGCTATCGGCCTCTTGCGGCGAGATGTCGATTTGGATGTATTTCTGACTGCCCCAAGCCTTGTGGTCTTTACCACCCCATGTTTTGCCTTTGCCGTGCGACAGCAGCCAATTCAGGCGGGCACCAATCAGCACCACCACGTCGGCTTCAGGCAGCACGTAGGAGCGGGCCGCTGCGGCGGACTGCTCGTGGGTGTCGGGAAGGATGCCCTTGGCCATCGACATTGGCAGGTACGGAATGCCGGTCTTTTCGATCAAGCTGCGAATGTCGGCATCCGCTTGCGCGTAGGCGGCACCCTTGCCGAGCAAAATCAATGGCTTTTTTGCGCCTTTGAGCAGGTCCAGAGCGCGCTTTACGGCGTCTGGCGCAGGAATTTGGCGAGGCGCTGGATCTACCACCCGAATCAAAGATTTCTTGCCGGCCACAGCGTCCATGGACTGTGCGAACAGCTTGGCAGGCAAATCGAGATACACCCCGCCTGGACGGCCCGACAGCGCGGCGCGGATGGCGCGTGCGACGCCTACGCCGATGTCTTCGGCATTGAGCACGCGGAAGGCCGCTTTGCAAAGAGGCTTGGCGATGGCGAGTTGATCCATCTCCTCGTAGTCACCCTGCTGCAAGTCAACGATTTCGCGCTCGCTTGAACCGCTGATCAAAATCATTGGGAAGCAGTTAACGGTCGCGTTCGACAACGCCGTTAAACCGTTCAGGAAACCCGGGGCCGACACGGTCAGGCAGATGCCTGGTTTCTGCGTCAAAAAGCCGGCGGCCGCGGCGGCGTTGCCGGCATGTTGCTCGTGGCGAAACGAGATGACCCGCATGCCTTCAGCTTGCGCCATGCGCGTGAGATCGGTGATCGGAATGCCGGGCAGCCCGAAAATAGTGTCGATTCCGTTGAGCTTCAGCGCCTCGATGACAAGGTGAAAGCCGTCGATCTGTTCGGGGGATTGCGTTTCGTTGGTCATGTTGAGTGGTCTCTTCGCCTTGCCTTCTGTTTTTGAAGTTGAAACCGGGCTGTTTGTCCCGGTTTCAGGACCCTTATCTCGCGCTTCGGCGTGCCTTAGCGTGCCCGTGATGAGGTCGCAAGTATCATAAGGGTCACATCCTGCAGGTGCTCTTGACCTCGGTCAATATTCGCCACACGCTGCTGCGATTCTCCTTACAAATTTGCGTCGTGCTGCAATGTCTTCCATTGAAAATCATCCTGAAAAAAACATCATTCGAGCGCAATTGCGGCAGAACGTTGTGCTCAAGGGAATGAGCCAAGCGGAGACTGCCGAACTTGAGCCGTTTCTTTCAGTCGTGGACTACCAAAAGGGTGACTCGCTGTTGCATCAGGGCGTGCATGACATGGAGCAATACTTCATTTTGCAAGGCATCTTGAAGCGCGTGGTGAGCGATCAAGACGCGAAGGAAATGATTCTTCGCTTTGCCGATGAGCAAGACATGGAAACCAGTTACGCCGCATGGCGTCTGAAGACACCAACGCCGTACAGCATTGTTTGCGTCACCAAAGTGCGGGTGGCAAAACTATCGATGCCGCAATGGGTGCTGTTTATCAATGATCATGCCGAGGTCAAAGAGGCGTTTGAGTTTTACGTGATGCAGCTCATGAGCGAGATCATGGCGCACACCATCACGTTGCACCTGCTCGATGCGCCCGGGCGCGTGCATCGCTTTCTGCGCAAACATGCTGATCTGTTTGATCGCATTCCGAAAAAAGAGATCGCAGCCTATTTAAATCTGTCGGCAGAGACGCTGAGTCGGCTTAAACAGAGCGGCAAAATTTAGGCGCTGCGCTTGCCAGACGCCAGGTGGGCTACGGCCAAGTTTCATCGAAAAAAAGTCAAAAAAAACCGCAGGAACTCCTGCGGTTTTTTATTTCGCATCGTTCCCGCGGTGGCGGGAACGATGCAGGCGACTACTTCTCGCCTGCGATCCGTTTCCGGATGATTGGACGCAGAACGAATAGGGCTAGGACCGCAGCGACGATGTCGACCGCTGCCGCTATGTAGTAGGGAACCGAGAACGATCCTGCATACATGGCAGCCAGCGCGGCGGCACCCCAACCGGCGAAGATGGCCGCGAGGCCCTTGGCCGTGTACATGATGCCGTAATTGCCTGAAGCATTTTTCGCTCCGAAGACGTCTCCCGTAATCGCTGAGAACAAGGCATAGATCTCGCCCCAAGCCAGAAATACGAACGGCATCAGAATCATGAATGCAATTGGGTTGCCAGAAATTTGCGTCATAAGGAAGATCAACACACCCTCAAGCGCAAACGCGAAGGCCATGGTGTACTCGCGACCAAATCGGTCTGAAACAGCGCCCCACATGATTCGAGCAAACGCGTTGGTTACGCCCGCTACCGTTGCAACAAACGGGACGATGGCGATGCCCATCACAGTCGCGTCATAAACGTTAAGTGATTTCGCGATTTGCGACATATTGCCGGTGGTCATGAGTCCACCGGTGCAGACCATGAGGAACATGGCGTACATGATGTAGAACTCTTTCTGCGACATCATCTGCCCAGCGGTGAACTCTTTGCGCGTTTGCACCACCGCTTTGGGTTGCACCCAATCTTTGGGCAACCAGCCTTTGGGCGGATGATGCAATATCAGCGCTGCTGCAATAGCGATCACGCCTTGGCCAATGCCCCATGCGGTCATGGCACCAGCCCAGCCCATAGACGTGATGGAATTACTGATTGGAATAAGTGTCAACGCCGAGCCGCCACCAAATCCGGCAGCAGTCAGGCCAGCAGCCAAACCCCTACGGTCAGGAAACCACTTGATGGCGTTGGCGACGGTGGCGATGTAGATGATGCCCGCGCCCGTTCCGGCGAGAACGCCATAGCTAATGTACAAATGAAATACGGAGGTAGCGAACATACCGCCGCCCACCCAGCCGAGCGTGATGAGAACAGCGCCAATCAGCATCAGATTGCGGATGCCGAACTTGTCTATGAAATATCCGGCGACTGGTACTGGCCAGGTTTCAAACAAGATAAACAGCGTGTAGATGAGCGCGATTTCGGAATACGGCACCGACGTGAACTGCGCCTTGAGGCCAGGCGTAAACAGCGTAAAGGCGTATTGAAAGTTCGAAATGACGATCATTGCAACAACGCCGGCGGCCAATTGCGCCCAGCGATTGCCGACGATTGGACCTAAGGTTTGCTTGGCAAGATCGGTATGAGCGGTGGTCTCGTTTGACATGCTGCGTACTCCGTTAAACAACGAAATTAGTGATCGCAGCAAAACCGGCGACACGTGTCCCGCCATGCTGCAACTTGGAGCAACTAGACATGCACGCGATGCCCAATAGTCGCTGCATTTTTGGGCTCATTGGCAGCGCCAAAACAGCGGTTGCGGTGGGTTGATTTATCAATGTGTCTCCTCCTGGGTAGCGTGAACTTAATCTCTTGCGCTTTTGCAGCGCGCATTTACTTAGGTGCTCGCGATGCAGCTTGACTGCCCACTCCTCCGTGGCCTCATACAGTTGCTGTGTCGTGATTCCGTCTCCCCGAATTGTCTGCAACAGATTGCGATTGCCGCTTGACCACGGTCAAGTTTCGAAATTGGGTTAACCCTAGTTCAAGCCATTTGGGTTGCGATTTTCATCAGTCGACTCAGTAAATGAAACACTCCAAATTTTTCAACGGACCGCAGCGGTGGCGCGCGCCTGCATCGCCTCTGTGACGACACGCATGTTCACGCGATCGCGGCTCCGCTGCACACCGGGCGCAAGCAGTTCCAGATGCGCAAAGGCGACGGCCGGATCGACCACCGCAGCGGTCGCCGACAGTCGCCGAGGCGTTCAAGCGGTTTTTGATGCCGCCAGCGCAACGCAGATTGATCAAGTCGTCGGTTTCGGCTTCCAGTCTGCGCCGCGCGCACGAAAACGCTAACGTAGAACCCGAAATGAATGTAGAAGACAAAGTACTGATATGAAAATTGCCATCATTGGCCAACAAGATTTTGGCAAGGCGGCGCTACACGCGTTTGTGGCACGGGGTGACGAGGTCGCTGCGGTGTTCTGTGCGCCCGATCTGCTAGGTGCGCGACCCGATGCGCTGCACGTGGCCGCCAACGAAATGGGCCTGAGGGTGCTGCAATTTGCGAGCTTGCGACGCAGCGAAGCCGCCGATGCTTTGCGCGAGCTGGACGTTGACTTGGCTGTCATGGCGTATGTGCTTCAGTTTGCGCCACAAACCTTTTTGAATATTCCGAAATACGGCACCATTCAGTATCACCCTTCATTGTTGCCAAAGCATCGTGGTCCGTCGTCGATCAGCTGGCCGATTGCAATGGGTGCGACTGAGACCGGGCTGACGATATTCCGTCCTACTGATGGGCTTGATGAAGGCCCCGTCATCCTGCAAAAAAAGTGCGTGATTGGCCCCGATGATACGCTGGGCGATGTGTACTTCAAGCACCTGTTTCCGAGCGGTGTGGCGGCGTTGCTAGAGGCGGCGGATTTAGTCGTTTCGGGCAAGCATCAACAGACCGAGCAGGATGAGACGAACGCCAGCTATGAGGGATGGTTTCGCGAAGAGGAGGCAAAAATCAACTGGGCAAATCCGGTCGATCAGGTCTACAACCTGATCCGAAGCGCGAACCCGGCACCGGGCGCATGGTGTGTGTTGTCTGGCGTCAAGGTGCGCCTATACGACTGCCGCAAACATGTTCTGCGAACCTTTGGCGCGGCACGCGGGCACCCCGGTGAAGTGTCGCTTTTGACCGCCAACTCGATCTTCATCAACGCGCAGGGCGGACAGATTGAAGTGATGCGACTTAAACCCGACGGCGGACAAAAAATGAATGCGGCAGACTTTGCTCGCAGCCATCATTTAGATGCCGTTGTTTAAGTATCAGCTTTCGCGTTAATCCCTGATGCGAATTGGCACCAATGCGTTTTCCGCGATAAGTCAACTATCGCCTTTTATTTCCTTTAAGCCCAATCAAAACGGGCGTTACAACAAAAAGCTATTATGAAAATTGCATTTGTTTTTCCCGGTCAGGGCTCGCAGTCGGTGGGCATGATGGCGGGTTACGCCGGACTCGCACACATCGACGAAACCCTTGCTGCGGCTGACGCGGCCCTCGGTGCGCCGCTCACCGCGATGATGCGTGACGGCCCGGCCGAAGCGCTGAACATCACCACCAACACCCAGCCCGCGATGCTGGCTGCCGACGTGGCGGTTTGGAACGCTTGGCTCGCTGCGGGTGGGCCTAAACCGTCGCTGCTAGCGGGTCACAGCCTTGGGGAATATGCAGCGTTAGTGGCATCCGGTTCGCTCGATTTTGCTGCCGCAATGAAGCTCGTTAAAGCCCGCTCACAAGCGATGCAAGACGCCGTGCCCGCCGGCATCGGTGGCATGGCCGCGGTGCTCGGCATTGAGCCTGACATGCTGGCCCAAGTGTGCGAACAGGCAAGCGAAGGCGAGGTCGTATCGTGCTGCAATTTGAACGCGCCAGGGCAGATTGTGATTGGCGGCCACAAGAGCGCCGTTGAACGCGCCATGGTGCTCGCTAAAGCGGCCGGTGCCAAGCGCGCTTTGCTGTTGCCGATGAGTGTGCCGAGCCACTGCGAGCTGATGCGCCCCGCCGCTGAAGCGTTGGCCGCAGCGCTAAACAAAGCCAATTTTCAGCCGCCCAAAATCGCTGTGCTGCACAACGCAACGGTGGACGTTGCCGGCGACGCGGTGGCGATTCGCCTCGTACTCGCCGAACAGTTGTTCAAGCCGGTGCGCTGGATCGAAACAATCGAAAAAATGGCCATGCAGGGCGTCACCCACATCATCGAATGCGGCCCCGGCAAAGTGCTTGCAGGCATGGTCAAACGCATTGCCCCAGAAATCAAATGTTTGTCGCTAGCGGACAAAGCGAGTTTTGATGCGGCGTTAGCGGAGCTCGCGGCTTAAAACGCGCGCCGCATCGTCAATCCAGCGAGCGTTCGAATTCCGCGA
>JACMNN010000227.1 GCA_014378555.1 Burkholderiales bacterium
AACTGCGAAGCCGGAGAGCACAGCGTACGCCACGGCAATGCCAGCGGCGGCGATTGCTGCGGCTTGTTGTGCCGGCATTCGCGACATCAGGCGCGGCGCGCGGCGCCACAGCGCGAATACGCCCCACGCGACCCATGTGGCGAATAGTGTGACGTGAGCGCCGCTGATCGAGAGTAAATGCGACACAGCGGTGGCGTTAAACAACGCCCAATCGGCCTCTGAAATGGCGCGTTGGTCCCCCAATGCCAGCGCGATGAGTACGCCGGCGTAGGGCTTGTCCACAAGCGCTTGCCGCATCCGTTCGCGGATACGGTCGCGCAGTTGATTGACGTAATCAATCGGACGTCCGGCGTTCGCGCTCAGACGACGGTTCGGTTCGTCGCCACGCACGCCGCCGGTGGCGCGCAACTGGTTCTCCAGCATCCAGGCTTCGACGTCAAAGCCATTGGGGTTGGCATAACCATGCGGTCGCTTGAGGCGCACGGTGAGTTGCCAGCGCTCGCCCGCGCGCAGCGTCGGAAGCGGTTCGCCTTGCAATTCTTTGATGGTGGCCTTGTACCAACCCAGTGCGATTCTTGGCGGGACAGCAGCCAGTGGCGTGAGCACTTGTTCTACGGCGAACGCAAAGCGCACGCCTTGCGCGTCGGCTTGCGGCAACTCGTCGATGATGCCCACCAGTTCTATGTCGCGCCCCTCCCATTCGGCGGCAAGCTGCTGCGACATGCGCACGTCGGCGCGAAGCCACGCGTAACTGCTGCCCAGCGCTAGAGCCACACACAGCAACGGCACGACGCCGACTCGCCACGGGCGAACCAGTCGCCAAAGGCCGATCGACAGCGCCAACACGAGCAGACCTGACGATAGCGCGCGGGAGGGCAAATTCGGGATGAGTTGGGCTGCTCCCACAGCACACGCGAACGCGCAGAGGGCTAGGATGGTGGGCGGCTGCTCACTGCGCATGAGCAACAAGTTTTTGTCGCGTGGTGCGACGCACTTGTCGCAAACTTGCTCTAGTGTGGCCACCGAAACGTTGCCTTGCCGGTTGGCTAATTTTGCCAACGCTTGGTGGGCACGGGGTGCCCACCCTACCGAGAACCATTGACGTTGCTCGCCCTAAATGTTGCGGTCAACGGGGATGACTGGCGACGCATCAGCGGTCCAATGTCCAGACTTGCCGCCCAACTTTTCGAGTAACCGAATGGCCGAAATCACCATGCCGCGATCGACGGCTTTACACATGTCGTAGATCGTCAGCAACCCCACACTTGCGGCGGTCAAAGCTTCCATCTCCACGCCGGTGCGGCCCACCGTTTCAGCGGTCACTTCAATGCGCACCGTCGAACTGGCAAGGTCGGTGGTGAACGCAACCGCCACCTTGGTTAAAGGGATGGGATGCGCCAACGGAATCAAATCTGCGCAGCGCTTTGCCCCGCCAATTGCCGCTAGCCTTGCAACACCCAATACGTCGCCTTTTTTATGCGAACCCGACGCGATCAACGCGAACGTGGCGGGCAGCATGGCAATCGAGCCTTCAGCGCGGGCAACGCGGTGCGTTTCGGGTTTTGCCCCCACGTCGACCATGTGCGCCTGTCCTGCTGCGTCGAAATGGGTCAGCGGTTGCGTTGCCGATTGTTTGGGTTCAGCCATGTCGAAATAAACCTTGTGAAGGAACTGGAAACGAATTTGGGCTATCTTAGCAACATGCAAAACGTTCCAACTTGTGCTCACCCACCCCGCGGTTTTCGCAAATCCGCGCAGGCAATGTCGGTGTTGCTGACGTTCGCGATGCTGGCTGCACCGGCCTCCGCGCAGTCGTCGCTGCCCGAGTTAGGCGACAGTTCCGGTGCGCTGGTGAGCGGTCAGCAAGAGAAAAAACTGGGGCAAGAGGCGATGCGCGAAATCCGCGCCAGCGGCATGTATTTAAACGACCCCGAAGTCAACGCGTACCTAAACGAATTGGGCCAACGCATCTTGATCGCGAACCCCGGCATTCGCGATCGCTTTGAATTTTTCGCGGTCGGCGATCCGGCGATCAACGCGTTTGCCATGCCCGGTGGTTTTATCGGCGTCAATATGGGGCTGGTGCTGTTGTGTCAATCGGAGAGCGAGCTGGCAGGCGTGTTGGCGCACGAGATCTCGCACGTCACGCAAAAGCATTACGCACGCATGGTCGATGACCAGCGGAAAAACGCGTGGATGGGCATCGCCGGCTTAGCCGCAGCGGTGCTCGCGGCCAAGGCCGGCAGGGGCGACGCGGCACAAGGCGCGATCATGGGATCGCAAGCGGCTCTGGTGCAAAACTATCTGAATTTTTCGCGCGACAACGAGCGTGAAGCCGATCGCATTGGCTTTCAATATTTGTCCCGCGCGCAGTTCGATCCGGCCGCGATGGGCACGTTTATGGAGCGACTGCAGCGCTCGTCAAGTCTCAACGATACCGGCGTCGTGCCGGGCTATATGCGCACCCATCCGGTGACCGGGGAGCGAATCGCTGATGCGCAAGATCGCGTGGGCAAGGGCGAGTTCAAATTAGCTAAAGAAAGCGTCGATTTTCACTACGTGCGCGCGTTGATTCGCAGCTACGTTGGTGATGCGCCCGCAGCAGTGAAATATTTTGAAGCGGCGTTGGCGGAACGCAAATATTCGTCGGAAGCGGCAACGCGTTACGGTCTCGCCGCTGCCGTGTTGCGTGAGCGCGATTTTGCGCGAGCCAAACGTGAACTGGCGACCATTGAAGCGTCGGGCGTGAAGCATCCGATGATTACTGCGATGATGGGCCAAATCCTGATTCAGGCGGACGAAATTGGCCCCGCTGTGGGGTTTTTCGAACGAGCGATTATTGAATATCCCAACCACTGGCAATTGCATTACGACCTGCCCGAGGTGTTGCTGCGCGCGAAGCTTCCGCAGCGCGCGCTCGCCTCGGTCGAGAAAAGTTTGGCGCGACAGCCGGACGACGTGCAACTACTCGACCTCGCCGCGCGGGCCAGCGCGGACGCCGGCCTGAAGTTGAAACAGCATCGCTTTTTGGGCGAACTGTATGCGCGCCAAGCTAATCTGCGCGGCGCGCTTGATCAGTTTGAACTGGCGTCCAAAGCGGGCGACGGCGACTATTACGAAGCCAGCTATGTCGAGGCGCGCGCTCGCGAAATGAAACGCGAAATCCAGCTGGCTAGCAAAGCGCGACGTCCGCTATTTGAATAGCTTTTTGCGCAAAGGCTCGTATTAATTGATTTGGCTTGATAAATTGTCTTTTATCGACTTTCGATAAATTAGCACTTTAACGCCCGCTGCAAATCGCTTTCCGCGAAAAGCTTATCGTCGCAAAATCTGGACTTTTTTGTGCGGAATCGCCGCCGCCAGTCAGCGATAATTCAAGGCTTGCCCGCGCCGACGGTGCGCTACCTCCTTTAAGATTCCCGCATGGCCACCACCCCAGCTTCCCCCTCCGATCTGCACACCGCTGCCAACGCTATCCGAATGCTCGCGGTCGATGCCGTGGCAAAAGCCAAATCGGGTCATCAAGGCATGCCGATGGGCATGGCAGAAATTGCGGTGGCCTTGTGGTCAAAACATTTGCGGCACAACCCGGCGAATCCGCATTGGCCAAATCGGGACCGGTTTGTGGTGTCCAACGGCCACGGCTCGATGCTGCCGTACGCGCTGCTGCACCTGTCCGGCTACGACCTGCCCATGTCGGAGATCAAAAATTTCCGCCAGCTGCACAGCATGACTCCGGGCCACCCCGAGGTGGAGATTACGCCGGGCATCGAAACAACCACCGGACCGCTCGGACAGGGCCTCGGCAATGCCGTCGGCATGGCGCTTGGCGAAAAGTTGCTGGCCAAACAATATGGCAGCGTGATTGACCATCACACTTATGTTTTCCTTGGCGACGGCTGCATGATGGAGGGCATTTCGCACGAAGTCAGTTCGCTGGCCGGCGTGCTCGGTCTGAACAAGCTCATCGCGTTTTACGACGATAACGGCATCTCGATTGACGGTGAGGTGAAGGGCTGGTTTCGCGACGACACAGCG
>JACMNN010000228.1 GCA_014378555.1 Burkholderiales bacterium
GAGCGCGTGATCCGTGGCCTCGACACCATCTCGGCAACCGGCAACATTCTGCGCGACTACCTCACCGACCTGTTCCCCATCATGGAACTCGGCACCAGCGCCAAGATGCTGTCTATCGTGCCGCTGATGGCTGGTGGCGGCATGTATGAAACCGGCGCAGGCGGCTCGGCGCCCAAGCACGTTCAGCAACTTGTGGAAGAAAATCATTTGCGCTGGGATTCACTCGGCGAGTTCCTGGCGCTGGCCGTAAGTCTGGAAGACATGGGCATCAAAACGGGCAACGAGAAAGCAAAAATTCTCGCCAAAACGCTTGATGCCGCTACCGGAAAACTGCTTGACAACAACAAGAATCCATCGCCAAAAACAGGTTCGCTTGACAACCGCGGCAGCCAATTTTATTTGGCGATGTATTGGGCACAAGCGCTTGCCACACAAACCGATGACAAGGCACTTGCCGATGGCTTTGCGCCGATGGCTAAAGCACTAAGCGACAATGAAAAAATAATCGTCGCCGAGTTCGCAACCGTTCAAGGCAAACCGGTAGACATAGGCGGCTACTACATGGCGGACGTTGCCAAAGTAAATGCTGTGATGCGGCCAAGCAAAACGCTCAATGCGGTGTTGGCCGAGGCTCTCGCTTAGGGACGACTTCATGCCCTCTGTTTTGGCAGAGGGTTGGCGTGAGGGGCTGCGCTCGCGTCCTTTCCACTTCCAGCTACATCAGATAACGATATTGTTTTGAAGTCAGTTTGGCAAAAGAAAAGGGCCGCGATTGCGGCCCCTTTTTGTATGCGCTTTGTCCGGCGGTTACCGAGCGGCGCGTCCTCGCGCGGCTACTGCGGCGGATTTTTGATGTTAGATGCTTGCTTGCCTTTTGGGCCTGCAACCACCTCAAAGGCCACTTTCTGGCCCTCTTTTAGCGAACGAAATCCGTCCATTTCAATTGCGGAAAAATGCGCGAACACATCATCCGTGCCATCGTCCGGCTTAATGAAACCAAAACCTTTGGCGTCGTTAAACCACTTTACTGTGCCTGTCGTCATAAAAATACTCCCTACTACCAAGCTTATTGTGTTTAGTGGCGCATGCTGAAAACTGATCTTCTCGCCTCGTTTTTCTGATTCAGTCAACGGCCACCGTGCGACGTTGTACCCTCCTTCAACCCTATTCGTCAAGTGGATAATTGTCTTAGACGAAAAAACAACGTTGACTGCAAGTGCGGCGAATGTCAAGCTGGCATGCCGTATGCTCTTGAAATCCTAATTTCACCACCGATATTTGTTGCTATACGCAGCAGGGCATCTTCACCACAAGTAGTTATTCGCAGCATGGCCGTTCACTCCCCAAATCCGAATCAAAATCCCAATGACGACTCGGTGCTCGAAGCCGAGCGCGTCGACACCAAACCGCCGCCCATGTATAGGGTCCTGCTGTTAAACGATGATTACACGCCGATGGATTTTGTGGTGGGCATCTTGCAGCAAGTGTTTGCAATGACCCGCGAACAGGCCACCGGCGTTATGTTGCAGGTACACCGCGCGGGCATGGGCACGTGTGGCGTTTTCACCAAAGAAGTGGCGGATACGAAGGTAGAGCAAGTTGCAGAACTTGCGGCGTCGTATCAACATCCGCTTCAGTGTACGATGGAGCCTAACTAGGCGATAAATTTGCCGCCTAACTAGGCGCTAGAGTTTCCGCCTAAATAGGCAAAATCAGGTTCGATAGTCGTTATCAATAGCATCACTATGTTGTGGTGGTTCTCGTTGGCCGCGTGCCGACAGCAAGGCAGTTCAAATGATCGCGCAAGAGTTGGAAGTTAGTTTGCACATGGCGTTCGTGGAAGCACGTCAAAAGCGCCATGAGTTCATCACGGTCGAGCATTTGCTGCTAGCGATGCTCGACAACCCGAGTGCGGCTGAGGTGCTGCGCGCCTGCGCGGTGGATCTCGACGAGTTGCGCACCGCGCTGGCCAATTTCATTAATGAGCACACGCCGCGCCTGCCCGCCAATAGCGAGAGCGACACTACGCCGACGCAGGGCTTTCAGCGGGTGATTCAGCGCGCAATTTTGCACGTTCAGTCGTCGGGCAAAAAGGAAGTCACTGGCGCTAATGTGCTGGTTGCCATCTTCGGTGAAAAAGATTCGCACGCGGTTTACTTTTTGAATCAGCGCGGCGTCACGCGTCTGGACGTGGTTAATTACATCAGCCACGGCATCAGCAAAGTGCCGAAAGACAAGACCGAAAAAGCCGAAGCCGGCAGTGTCGATCAAGAAAAAGAAGAAGCCCCGCAAGGCGCGCTGGAAAACTTCTGCGTCAATCTGAACGCGCAGGCTAAAGCCGGCAAGATCGACCCGATGATCGGCCGCGCCAATGAGCTTGAGCGACTGGTGCAAGTGCTCTGCCGGCGGCGTAAAAATAACCCGCTATTGGTTGGCGAAGCGGGTGTTGGCAAAACGGCCATCGCTGAAGGCTTGGCCAAGCGCATCGTCGACGGTGAAGTGCCCGATATCCTGAATAACTGCGTGGTGTATTCGCTTGATATGGGTGCGCTACTCGCGGGCACCAAATATCGAGGCGATTTCGAAGCGCGCTTGAAGGCGGTGCTGAAGCAGCTTGCCGAGAAAGAAAACGGAATTCTGTTCATCGACGAAATCCACACCATCATCGGTGCCGGTGCGGCCAGTGGCGGCACGATGGATGCGTCTAATTTGCTCAAACCGGTGCTGGCTAACGGCGGCTTAAAGTGCATCGGCGCCACCACCTACGCTGAATTCCGTCAGGTGTTCGAAAAAGACAACGCGCTGGCCCGTCGCTTCCAAAAGATCGACATTGTCGAGCCGTCGATCAGCGAAACCATCGACATTTTGCGTGGCTTAAAGTCGAAGTACGAACAGCACCACAGCGTTAAATATTCACCCGCCGCCATCACTGCGGCTGCTGAATTAGCGGCACGGCACATCAACGATCGGCACCTGCCCGATAAGGCCATTGACGTGATCGATGAGGCCGGCGCCGCGCAGCGCATCTTGCCAAAGTCGAAGCAGAAAAAGACCATTGGCAAAGCCGAGATCGAAGAGATTGTGGCGAAAATCGCGCGTATCCCCGCGAAGACTGTCTCTTCCGATGACCGCAATAGTTTGAAAACGCTCGATCGCGATTTGAACAATGTGGTGTTCGGGCAGAGCAAAGCGATTGACGCACTCGCTGCCGCCATCAAAATGGCACGCAGCGGCTTGGGCAATCCGCGCAAACCGATCGGCTCGTTCCTGTTCTCAGGCCCAACTGGCGTCGGCAAAACCGAGGTCGCGCGACAACTCGCGTTCTGTCTCGGCGTTGAACTGTTGCGCTTCGACATGAGCGAATACATGGAGCGTCATGCGGTCAGCCGTTTGATTGGCGCGCCACCGGGCTATGTCGGTTACGACCAAGGTGGGCAGTTGACCGAGGCCGTCACCAAGCATCCGTACTGCGTACTGTTGCTCGACGAAATTGAGAAGGCACATCCGGATATCTACAACGTGTTGTTGCAGGTCATGGACCACGGCACGCTGACTGACAATAACGCACGAAAAGCTGACTTCCGCAACGTCATCATCATCATGACGACCAATGCGGGCGCAGAGAACCTGACCAAAAACGTGATCGGTTTCAACAACACCAAAGAGCAGGGCGACGAACTTGAGGCGATCAAGCGCATGTTCACGCCAGAGTTCAGAAATCGTCTCGACGCCACGATCAGTTTTGCGCCGCTCACGTCGGAAGTGATCCTGCGCGTAGTCGATAAGTTTCTTCTTGAACTTGAAGGACAGTTGCACGAGAAAAAGGTTGATCCTGAGTTCTCGCAAGGGCTGCGCGATTACCTCGCGAAAAAGGGCTTCGATCCGCACATGGGCGCACGGCCAATGGCACGACTCATCCAAGACACGATCCGTCGCGCCTTGGCAGACGAGCTACTGTTCGGCAAACTGGTCGGTGGTGGCAAAGTCAGCATCGATATCGATGCCGACGGCAAAGTGAAACTGGCGTTCCCCGATACGGATGCGCCGAAAGAGGCAGCCGAAGAGGCGACGGCCTAGGCTGCCGCCGCTCGGTTCGCGGATTTTCATGCGCATCGTTGGAAACAACAACCGCGACGAATTGGTACTCGATCCTGTTGAGGCACTACGTCGCGGCGCGACACTCGACGAACACATGAAAATTTTGCTGCCACCCCATCCACGTGGCGTTTGGCGGGGCTCGCATCAGTTTTTCAATCGCATGGACGACGCGCGCGCAACCGCAACCGCAATGGCGCGGCGCGTCAACCTTGCGCCTCGCGCTTATCCAACTACTTCCGGCTGAGTGGACGACTCCGCGCCTTGCTGATAAATGTTGTTCGTGCGCCGCTGCGGCGTGCAAGTAAGCACGGACGCAAGGTAAGGTCGCTGACAGGTGATGAAAAAACCACTCTGTCAGCCTGTTGCAGCGTTACGCGACCTAGGCCAATCGCTTGATCAAACTAGACGTGTCCTGCCGAGCGCCGCCCGCTTGTTGCACGTCGGCATAGAACTGGTCTACCAGTGCGGTCACCGGCAAACGTGCGCCATTTCGCTTGGCTTCATCGAGGCAAATGCCAAGGTCTTTGCGCATCCAGTCGACTGCGAAACCGAAGTCGAATTTCCCGTCGACCATGGTGGCGCCACGATTCTCCATTTGCCAGCTTTGCGCTGCGCCCTTGCTAATCACGTCGAGCACCAGCTTGGCATCAATGCCGGCTTTTTGCGCGAATGCCAAGCCTTCTGAGAGCGCCTGAACCAACCCGGCGATACAAATCTGATTGACCATTTTGGTGAGCTGGCCTGCGCCGCTGGCACCCATCAAGGTAACTGCCTTTGCGTACAGGGCGAGCACGTCTTTGACGCGATCGAATGCGGCCTGATCGCCGCCGCACATGATGGTGAGTTTGCCGTTTTCAGCGCCGGCTTGACCGCCCGATACCGGCGCGTCGATGAAATGTTTGCCAGCTTTGGTTACCGCCGCATAAACCTCCCGCGCGACGTCGGCGGAGGCGGTGGTGTGATCCACCAACACGGCGCCTGCCGCTAGTCCGGCGAGCGCACCGTCTGCGCCGTAAATGACCGAGCGCACGTCGTTGTCGTTGCCCACGCACATCATCACGATGTCTGCGCCAAGGGCGGCCTCACGAGGCGTGGCAGCGGATGCGCCGCCATGCGTGGCGACCCACTTTGCGGACTTCTCTGCGTTGCGGTTGTAGACGGTCACGCTGTGTCCTGCTTTTTGCAAGTGACCGGCCATCGGGTAGCCCATTACGCCCAGGCCTAGGAATGCTAATTTCATCGTGGATCTCCAATAATTGCGTTGTCAAAACGTAGCTTCATCACGCAGATTGCGAGTGATAGCAGAAAGGTGATGGCGTTGGCGACGATGATCGACATCGAGCCGACTTTGAGGCCGTAAAGCAGCCACAAAAAAGTGCCCGCTGTAAACACCGCCACCATCGCCCACGAAAGGTCGCGCGCGGAACGTGTGGACCAGATTTTCCACACTTGCGGGACGAATGAGGCGGTGGTGAGGGTGCCGGCGAGTAGGCCGAGGGTTTCTTGATTCATTGATAGTTTTTGTAGGCGCGGCGTGCCGCGACCTACGTAGGTGTGAGAGTGGCTCGTGCGCCGTTGCGATTACAGCGCAGCAAGTCGCGTTTTTGCCAACGCAATTTCTGCGCGCACGCGCTCAGGCGCGGTTCCGCCCAAATGCTTGCGCGCGGCGACCGAACCCTCAAGCGTTAAAGAGGCGAACACATCCCCGGTGATGACCGCAGAAAACGCCTGCAACTCCGGCAATGACAAATCCGCGAGATCAACGCCCTTGAGCTCCGCCGCTTTGACCGCACGCGCCACGCATTCATGCGAATCGCGAAATGGCACGCCTTTGCGCACCAGATAGTCGGCAAGGTCGGTTGCGGTGGCAAAACCTTCGCTCGCAGCGGCGCGCATGTTGTCGGCTTTGACGCGAATGCCGCCGATCATGTCGGCGTAAATGATGAGTGTTTGGGTGACCGTGTCAACGGTATCGAACAGCGGCTCTTTGTCTTCCTGATTATCCTTGTTGTAGGTCAGCGGCTGGCCCTTCATTAGGGTGGTCAGAGCAACCAGATGGCCTTGCACCCGCGCCATTTTTCCACGCACCAGTTCGGCCACATCAGGATTCTTTTTTTGCGGCATGATTGAGCTGCCGGTGCAAAAGCGATCGGCAATATCGATGAAGCCAAAGCGCGGGCTCATCCACAAAATCAACTCTTCGCTGATGCGCGATAAGTGCATCATGGTGATGGTGCAAGCGCTTAAAAATTCAATCGCGAAATCGCGATCGCTCACCGCATCGAGCGAATTGCGGCACACCGAATCAAAACCAAGTTCTTTCGCCGTCATTTCGCGATCAATTGGGAATGTGGTTCCAGCCAACGCTGCAGCGCCTAGCGGTGAACGATTCACGCGTTTGCGACAATCAACAATACGCTCGTAGTCGCGCGCAAACATCTCCACGTACGCCATTAAATGATGACCCAAGGTCACCGGCATCGCCACCTGCAAATGCGTGAATCCGGGAAGAATCGTGTCGGTATGTTGCTCAGCAAACGCGACAAACGAGGATTGCAACTTGATCAGTAAGCGGGCAATTTCGTCACACGCAGCTCGCGTGTAAAGCCGCACATCGGTGGCCACCTGATCATTACGCGAGCGACCCGTGTGTAGGCGTTTTCCGGCATCGCCCACCAGCGCGGTGAGCCGTTTTTCGATGTTGAAGTGCACGTCTTCAAGATCCAGCGACCACGCAAATTTTCCAGCCTGAATTTCGGCAGTGATGATTGCCATGCCGCGTTCGATGTCCGACAAATCAGCCGCGGCAATAACGCCACACGCCGCGAGCATGCGCGCATGCGCGAGTGATCCCGCGATGTCGAACTCTGCGAGGCGATAGTCAAAGGTGATCGATGCGGTGTAGCGCTTGACGATTTCGGCGACCGGTTCGTCGAACCGGCCGGACCAGCCTGCACTGTTGGAAGAAGGGTGGGCAGGAGGCGATGAGTTTGCTTGCATGTTGGTGTTGGCTTGTTCACAATCGCGTTGGTGAGGTACTGCTACAAAGTCGCTGTTGGCGCGCACTGCGTCGTTGCACGGTACTCGCATCGTCCTGTACGAGGGCGTACATTCCGGTTGCTGCGCGCCGTGCGCCTTGCAATTCACCCCGAACCACAATTTTCTAGAAGTACTGCACAGCCATGATTGCTCCACAATACGCGTGATGATTGATAACCGAGGCGCGGCGGCGACAGGCGCAGAGTCGACGTCTTTGCCAAATCCAGCGCCACCGCTACCGCCGTCGACGCCGCCCGCGAAGTCTCAGCAGAGATCGTCGGCGGCATCGAGTCACGCAAAAACTAATACGACCGCGACTCAACAAATTTTAGCCCGCAGCGAGCGTGAAGCGCGCGAGGCGGTGTTCCCCGACTTGCGCAACGCCGGCATTCTGGCCCGCGCGCTGGCGTTGTATATCGCGATGGTGACCGCCTACGTCATCAGCATCACCCCGCGTCCGATTGATTTATTGCCGAACTTAAGCATCGCGATCGCCGAGAGCCTGCCGGTCGCGGCCAGCGTCGGCGTGGCTTGGGCGCTAGGCAGCCCAGCGCTGCGGCGGCTGGCGTATTGGCAGGCGGCAGGGTTGATGGTGCTGTTCACCGCGCTTCTCACCGTCGGCGCCGCTCGCTGGACTGACAGTTTTGTCTGGCGCTCCCTGCCGTTGGCGTTGATCGCGCTGACGGCGGTGCTGGTGTACTTTCACACGCTAGGCCGTGCGCTCTCGCCAGCGGTCACCGAAGCGCGCTTGCAGGCGTTGCAGGCGCGCATCCGGCCGCATTTCTTGTTCAACTCAATCAACGGCGTGCTCGGCGTATTGCGAGCTGAGCCGCAACGCGCCGAGGAGGCGCTGATGAACATGGCTGATTTGTTTCGCGTGCTGATGCGCGAAAACCGTGACTTGCAGCCGATTGGCGACGAAGTAACCTTAACGCGGCAATATCTCGACCTCGAAAAACTGCGCCTCGGTGATCGCCTGAACGTGCTCTGGAAGCTCGACAAAATGCCCGCCGACGCACTGGTGCCACCGCTGGTGTTGCAACCGATCGCTGAGAACGCGGTTTATTACGGCATCGAGCCCATACAGGCCTCAGGCACGATCGAAATCGAAGTTACGCGGTTGCGGTCTGAATTAATCATCACGGTCAAAAATCCGTTTCTGGAGCAGGCTGGTAATCATCACGGTGGCAATAAAATGGCCATGAGCAACATTCGCAAACGCCTCGCGCTGCACTTCGACGCCGAAGCGCGCATGGTTTCCGGTCCGCGCGATGGCCGCTATCAAGTGCAACTGGTGCTGCCTTACCGAAAATCTCTCGACCCAAAAGCAATGGTATGAACGCCGTCACTTCAGCTCAACCTGCGCACACTGAGCGCCCCAGTCGCATCATCATTGCCGACGACGAACCCCCCGCGCGGCGTCGTTTATTTGACCTGCTCGACGAACTACAGCCCGCGTTCCCACACGCGGTCGTGGCTGAGGTCGACAACGGTCGCGCAGCACTCGAAGCCTGCAATCACGGCGCGGACATCCTGCTGCTTGACATTCATATGCCCGAGATGGATGGCCTAGAAACCGCGCGCCATTTGCTCAAAATGGACAACGCACCGCGGGTAATTTTTGTCACCGCCTTTGATCAGCATGCGCTCGAGGCGTTCGAAGTTCACGCGGTGGATTACCTTTTAAAGCCGGTTCGCCGCGAGCGGCTGCTGGCGGCACTGGAGCGCGTTAAACCGCTCGACCCTCAAGCAATAACGGCAATGCCGCGCGGCGCGCGCCGCTTCTTTAGTATCAACGAACGCGGTCGCCTCCTGCTGGTGCCAGCCGATGAGGTCATCTACTTTCGTGCCGAGCAAAAGTACATCACCGTAACCACCGCCAGCCGCGAATATCTGATCGAGGATTCACTCAACCACATTGACGAGGAGTTTGGCGGCCGCTATCTGCGCATCCACCGCAATTGTTTAGCCCGCTCCGACTTGATTGAAACGTTCGAGCGGGACGCGGATGCGGACGGTGAGGCGCAATGGATCGTGACCTTGCGCGGGCGCGGCGAGCGCTTGCCGGTGAGTCGTCGGCAACATGCGCAGGTACGCTCGCTGGCTAAGCAGGTGCGAGAGTAGCGGGCTTGAGCGCGTTGCGCCGTTTCGCGCCGATCGCGCGATTATTTTTTGCTGCCAAACACCAGCAGTAGCGCGCCTAAAACGATAGCGCCGAGGCCGGCCCACAGCGGAACATTGACGGTCTTCGTTTCTTTCACCGACAGCTCAATGGGGCCGAGTTTGACCGCTGTGGTGTCCTTGGTGTAGCTGAAACCACCATAGCCCAAACTTAAAACCCCTGCGACGATTATGACAATCGCGACCATCTTTACACCGTTCATGTTCTGCTCACTCCCATTTTTTACGACAGCCCAGAACGCGCATTGGCAGCAAACTGTGTGTTGCTCATGGCGCGAGGCCAATGCACGGTAGCACAAACCAATCGGTCTGTAGTCTCGCTGCAGCGCAGCACCGGCAGCCACGACTAGATGCGCCCTGCATACAATCCATCCATTCTCATACGAAAGCGAACCCATGTCCCATGAACCCCGCGTCCTGATTTGTGGCTCTATGGCGTTTGACACTATTTGTGTTTTTCAGGGCAAGTTTGGTGAGCACATCGTGCCCGAGGCTACGCACAAAATTAGCGTGTCGTTCATGGTGGATCAGATGCGCCGTGAGTTTGGTGGCTGCGCCGGCAACGTGGCCTACAGCCTTAAATTGATTGGCGGTGCGCCGGTGATTTGCGCGACGATTGGCAATGATGCGGCCGGCTACCGTGATCGCATGCAGACGCTCGGTATTGGCCTTGAGGCGCTAAAAACCGTGGCCGATTCGTTCACCGCTCAGGCCTACATCATGACCGATTTGGACGACAACCAGATCACCAGCTTTCATCCCGGCGCGATGTTTCAGTCGCAGTTAAACGACGTGACCGGCATCGACAACATCGCGCTTGGCATCGTGTCGCCTGATGGTCGCGATGGCATGTTCCGCCATGCGCGCGGCTTTGCGTCGAAAAAAATTCCGTTTATCTTCGATCCCGGTCAGGCGATGCCGGCGTTTTCGGGCGACGAAATAATTGAGCTGATTGGCCTTGCCGATTACCTGAGCGTCAACGATTACGAAGCCGAAATGATCGCGCAAAAAACCGGTCGCGCGATCGAGTCATTCGCTGCCAATTTGAAGGCGCTGATCGTCACGCTCGGCGCTTCAGGTTCGCGCATTCATATGCAAGGAAAAGTGATTGATGTGCCAGTGGTGGCCGCAGCGACGCTGGTCGATCCGACCGGTTGTGGCGACGCGTTCAGAGCGGGCTTGCTATACGGTATTGCGCACCAGTGGTCAGTCGAAAAAGCGTGCAAGCTCGGCAGCCTACTCGGCTCAATAAAGATTGGCGAGCGCGGCGGGCAGAACCATACTTTCACCGAAGCGGCGATTCGCGAGCGGTTTACGGCGGTGTGGGGTGAAAGCTGGTAGCGCCGGAAAGGCGTTCACCCCCTAGCTTGTCGAATCCCTAGTCCGGGACCCAAGATCTGCAGAGGTTTAGCCCGAATAGTGCGGGCCTGGCGGGGTGCTATTGACGACGAATCGCCGACCGCGGCGACACCGTCATGCACATCGACGAATAGCCGTCATCAAAGCTTGCGCTGCTGATCTGCTCGGGATTTAGCTCGTCGAACACGCGAGGCACCACGCGCCTAATGTCTACGCCGGTCATCTTCGCTTCTTTGGCGATGGTGAATTCAAGCGCGCGCACCTTGCCCGACACCTTGGCCGTGCTGTGAAAAACCGCCGTGCCGCGTGCTCGCAGCGAGCCTTCAAATTCACCGCGAACTTCTGCGTCATTAACGCGGACCGAGCCCACCACTCGGGCGCCCTCGGCGATGATGATTCGTTGTGCATAGACCGTGGCTTCCAACGTTCCGAGCACACGCAAAATCTGGCAACGAATGGGCTGGTCAGTGGTCATCAGCATGTCTTTTCCGACGGTCATTACACCGTCCAAACCGGACACGGTAAGCAAGCCTTCTCCGTCGCGAGGCATGATTTTTTGCAGCGCGGCCGGATCGATATTGGGCTTGGTGGTGAAGTCGCGGACGACCGGCTCGGTAATTGCGCCAGCGCCGGATGGCGTACGGGCACTGGCCTTGTTGCCGAACCAGTTTCCAAAGAAGCCCATGAGCCACTCCACGTTGTTAATTGTCTAGTCTAGGGCAATGTCCGTGCCCAGGGCGAAATGCACGTCAAATAGCCAAAAAGAAGCAGTTTCGGGGCTTTATCTTAGTTATTTGACTGACGAAAATTGACAGTGTGGTGACGGCTCTGGTTGCGCAAGCTGGTTTTTGATGTAAGTGGTGAATGGGTCTGCGTGCGGTTCACGACGGGTCACTTCCGAGCACATAACGTAAATTTCGCCGATCAGCTTTTTACTAACTCCCTAGTAAATATTGATTAGGAGCGTCAAATTGCGCTATGTCGACAATGCCACCTTCTTGCCACGTAGGCCTATAAAAATGGTTGTTTCAGCAAAAAGTTATTAGCGAAACTCTACTTTATTCGTCACCCCAGCGAAGGCCGGTGCGGAACGACGAAACAAGGCATTAATCTGCGTTTCCTTAAAGGTTTCCGCGATGCTGTCCACCGTCCACCGGCAAATTGACGCCGGTCAACCAGCTCGCCGGTGCCGACGCGCAAAACACCACCGCGGCGGCGATTTCCTCGGGCCTGCCCATGCGTTGAAACGGAATGCCCTTGAGCGTCGCCTCATAAACCGGTGCGCCCTCCAGCTTTCGCTGCTCCCACACGCCGCCGGGAAACTCGACTGAACCTGGCGACACGCAGTTCACCCGAATGTTTTTGCTGGCCAGCGACAGCGCCAGCGACTTCGAGTGCGAAATCATCGCCGCTTTAACCGCCGCGTAAGGGATTGAGCGGGTGCTGCCCTCCATGCCTGAAATCGACGCGATGTGCACAATTGCCCCACCGCCACGCGCCGCCATCCACGGCACCACCAGCCAACTGGCGCGCACCGCTGCCATCATGTCCACGTTGAAGCCCGCCGCCCAGCCTTCGTCGCTGTCCGCCATGCCGAAACCGGACGGATTGTTAACCAGCACATCAATGCCGCCGAGCGCGTCGTTGGCGGCCTGCATGAACGCGGTGAGTGCGGCCGCATCCCCGACGTCGCAAGATTGTGCGAACGCCGACACCCCTAGCGCAGCGATCTCGGCACGGGCCCGCTCAAGCGCTTCCGGATTTCGCGCGCAGATAGCGACGTTTGCGCCTTCCGCTGCAAACGCCAGCGCCGTCGAACGACCAATGCCACGACTACCGCCGGTGACGATAACGTTTTTGCCTTTGAGACCGAGATCCATAGTGTTTTTTCTAAAGTGGGTAGACGAGTGAATTGGGAATCAGCGCGTTGTCGTACACCGCGTTTCTTGATGCGATACGGACGCCGTCGGAGGTGTTTGCCAAGGTGTCGTGATAACAACCGGTTGCCAGAATTTCCGGCAGGCCGGTGGTGATGGTTTGCACGATGATGAATGGCGTTAGCGCGCTGCTGCCGTCGATTTTTGAAAGGCCGATGATGTGCCTGGTAAATCGCGGGGCGAACACCAGCGTTTTCTCGATGCCAGTGATGCGATCGGTCATCATGCCGTGTCCGTCAAGATAGATCGCGGCGAGCGGTAGACCACTATCAAAGTTCTCGCGCGCCTGCGCCCGGTACACGGCATCCGGCAAAAACAGCGCTTGCCATGCAGCTAGATCAAAGCGGTCTAGTGCGTCACCGTAACAGGCGTTGATGTGCAACACCGCGTTTGCGTCGAGCACGTTCATAGTCCCAACGTCTCGCGGTAATAGCGATACATGCCGCGAATCAGCGTCTCGGTCACCATGTGCGGGCTGGCTACGCCGCCGTCCTTGCCACCGAGCTCGACCACGCACTCGCCGTCCGGATAGGCTGTCGCCGCCTGCTGGCAATACTCAATCACCTCCCCATCGTCGAGCGAGACCAGTCCCGCTGGGCCAAACAGATTGGCCTGCTTGAGCCGCCGTTCGGTCATCTCTGGCGTGTCGTCAGCGAAGCCGAAATGCGTCCACACAAAATCAAACTCATTCGGGCCGCGCGGAATGATCTGTCGCGTGGACAGCGAATTGACCTGCTGCTGCACGATCACGCTCGGAAAAATCGTTTGCATCACCGCTGTCGGCCCGCCCCACCAAGGCTCCTGCACCACGTCCATCAGGCGCGGGTCTTCAAGGATCATTGACTCTTTAAAACTGGTCACACCCGCGGTGACCTCTTTGTTCTCGCCCCCAGAATTGCGGGTCGAAATCATCTGCGCATGACGACCGCGCGGATCGATGCGCAGCTCGCTTTTTTGATCGGCCCGCCACAGTCCGAATGTCACGAAAAATACGTGCAATAAGCCGGGGTGATACGGGTCCTTGATGTTCTCCTGCATCAGCTTCCAGTTACCGCGAATGCGCTGACGGTTGTAACCGAGCAGGGTGAGTGCGCGGCCATCGAAGGTGCGATTGAAAAACGGCATCAGCTCGGCGCTGACAAACGACTCGAAGGGCTCAATATCGTCATCAAAACTCGCGAATACGATGCCATTGTGAACACGGACTTTTAGGCGGTTAAGCCCATGGTCTTCCATTTTGAAATCGGCGCCCATACCGCCTTGACCGGCTACACCGTTCTTCATCGGCACACCGGCAAGATCGCCGTTCAAGCGGTAGCCCCACTGGTGATACGGGCAGACGAAAACTTTGGCGTTACCAAACTCTTTCTGGCAAAACTTGGCGCCCTTGTGCGCACAGCGGTTCTCCAGAACATTCACGCTACCGTCGCGATCACGCACCACGATGACCGGCCGCTCGCCAATCATCGTAGCCTTGTAGTCACCCTGGTTTGGGATTTCGCATTCAAGCGCGACATAGCACCAGTGCGCTTTATAGAAAAATGCCTCGAGCTCTCGCGCGTGCAGTTCAACATCACTGTAAACGCGATTGGGAATGCGGTGCGTACCGTCTTGTTTAAACGGCGAAGGCGACTTCACAGGCGACCACTCGATGCGTTGATTCATGCTTAGACCTACGATTTTTGTCTATTGGCCATTTTGACCCATACAACGGCAATCAGCGTGGCCGAGGTTCGGTCGCTCGAAAGGCACACAAAAAAGCCCGCACAAGGCGGGCTGTTCTGATCGACGAAAAGTTATTTCGCCAATTCGTTCATCGTAGCTTGATCTAGCTGGCCACTCACCGTGACACGACGATCGCGCTGGAAAGCGCGCAGTTGTGCGACCGAATTTTTGCCCAGTTGACCATCGGGCGTGCCGACAGCGTAGCCGAGCGAATTGAGTTTGACCTGCGCGTCGCGGATCGACATGTTGGCGTTTGCGCTCTGTGGGGGAGCGGCTTGGCTGCTTTGCACCGATGCGCCGTTGGGCTGCGACGCGCCTTCAACCGCAAGGCGGCCACCGGTTCCCATGCCACGGTCGCCCATAGATTGTGGGCTGTAGTTTTTAACGGCGCCGATGATGTTGTTGTAAGCATCGGTGAAGGCGGCCGTTACGACTTTGCCTTGGGGGGTGCTGGTGTAGCCGCCCGCGCCGCCGAAACCGCTAGAGCCTACGAGTACGGCGCCGAGGTTGAAATCGGTGTTGCTGGATGAGCCTTCCGCTGCCGCGACCTGCACGCCGGAACGGTTATCGACTAGGGTCAACATCACTGCGGATTCGTTGGTTTGAATGCCGCCCGCCAGCGCGCCGAGCACGCCCAAGCGACCGCCAAAGCCGCCGAGCGCAGCCCCCATACCGCTGGTGCCACGGGCGCTAATCAGCACCTCGGGCGTCAACGAGTAATCGGCGGCAACCATTTGGCCTTTGCCAAAGTTGGAGTTCTGACGCATTTCGCCTGAGTTTTGCAACGCGCGCTCTTGCTGCATGTTGGCCATGGCGCGACCCCGCTCCACGACGATGAAGCAGTTCGATTGCTGAATCAACAGGCGAAGCACCGGCGTGGTGGAACCCAAGCGATACTTGTCCATAAAGGCGCGATACCAGTCGAGGCCGGTGTCTTCAACCAAAGCAATAGTGCCAGCTGGTTTGTCGCAGCGGCCGAGTTTGGCATTAACGTTTTGTGCAGCAGCGCCGCCTGCCGCGCCAGTGGCTGCAGTTTTTGCGCTGTCGGTGCCGAGTTTTGGCTGGGTGGCTTCGCAGCCGGCCAGCGCGACTAGGGCGCTAGCGAGCCCGAGTGCGAGAATTCGTGACATGAGCGTCTCTCCTAAAAATATGTCGTTGTTCCGATTAAGACGCAAAGCAAACTGGCAAAGTGTCATCAACCATGCAATCGCCGACTTGGCGTCCGCCATCACCTGTAATGATAGTGAAAACCCGCTTGCTGGGCGACCAGCGCCGACCCTTGGTCGGTTATC
The DNA here is from genome assembly GCA_014378555.1 of Burkholderiales bacterium. GTDB lineage: Bacteria > Pseudomonadota > Gammaproteobacteria > Burkholderiales > Casimicrobiaceae > Casimicrobium. Next base: position 15,632 of record JACMNN010000228.1, read on the forward strand.
GCAGGCGCAGCCATGATGCTTTCGCTGACCTTTTGGTGGCGCATCGTGCGCCTGTCTTTGAAAATGTTGGGTGGATTACTGGTGTCCGTCACTACGTTTGCCCGCGGCGAGCAGCGGCAGCGCCACGCCATCATCCGCCAATGGTCACGTGCGGTGCTGCATCAGGCGGGTGTCGAGGTGCGCGCCGTGGGCTTTCCCCTAGACGCCGACAAGCCGGTGACGTTGGTGGCCAACCATATCTCGTGGTCCGATATTTTTGCACTCAACACCCAGCACGCCTGTCATTTCATCGCTAAATCCGAGTTAAAAAGTTGGCCCATAGCGGGGCGATTGCTGACCAATGTCGGCACCATATTTATCAACCGCAATGATCGCAAAGACACGCATCGCTTAAAGCAGGTGGTGCACGACTTGTTGGCGGCGGGCGAAACGGTCGCCGTATTTCCGGAGGGCACCACCAGCAACGGTCGCGACGTGCTGAAGTTTCATGCGTCGCTGTTGGAGCCGATTGTGGCGGCTGAGGGCGAGGTGTGGGTAGTCGCTATTCGATACTTTCGATCGTCCGATGGTGCACGCACCGAGGCTCCGGCCTATATCGACGACCTGTCGTTGCTCGACTCGCTACGCGCGATTCATCGCGAAGCGCCCGTAATCGCAGAGCTGCGCTTTTTAGAAGCGATCAATTGCGCGGGGCTGAGTCGCCGTGACGTGGCGCAGCGCGCGGAGGCGTTGATTCGCGCGGCACTTCAGTCCTGAAGCAGCGAAACAGGCTGCTGGCTCGGCACCTGAAACAGCGCGCGATCGTGCAAACGCACAGCGGTAAGTGCGCCGCCCCACAAGCAACCCGAGTCAAGCAGGCTCACCGTGGGCAACAATCGTAAGCCCTCGCTTGACCAGTGGCCGCTCATCACATGCGCGCTGGCGGTCCGGCGACCGGGCAGACGAAACCACGGCAGAAAGCCCTTCGGCGCAAAAGAGGCGTCGCGCTTTTCCTTGAACTCAATCTCAGAAAACGCCGTGCAAAAGCGCAGGCGTGCGAACGCATTTACGATCGCGCGTTGCCGCGCTACGCCGCGCAAATCGTCATGCCAGCTGCGCGGTTCATTGCCAAATAGTGTCTGCAAAAAACTGCGGTAATGTGGCCCGCGTAGTTCGCGCTCAATCTCATGCGCCAACGACCGGGCGTCCGCCATCGTCCACGCCGGCAACAAGCCCGCATGCACGATCACGGTGTCGTCAAGTTCAATCAACAGCGGACGCTGACGAAGCCAGTCAACGAGTTCCCGCGCGTCCTCTGCGCGCAACACCTGATCGAGCGTATCGCCGTCATGAAGCTTAGAAAATCCTTCCAGCGCCATGATTAAAAAGAAATCGTGATTGCCAAGCACGCTGTCGGCCGCGCCGACGTCCGAAAGTGCCTTGACGCGACGCAACACCTCTGCGGACTTAGGGCCCCGATTGACCAGATCGCCGACGAAATAAACGTGGTCGTTCGCTGGGTCAAACCTAATCAAGGCCAACAGTTCGCCCAGCTCATCGTCGCAACCCTGAATGTCGCCGATGACGTAGGTGCTCATCGAAGTGCCGATCGAGCAAAATCGCGGGCAATAAAAAACGCGCCAAGCGGCGCGTTGATTGCAATCGATGCGTTGATCACTTCGCTTTTGCGACTTGGTAGTCGACGCCGGCTTTCACCTCGTCGTCAGACAGCGCGACTTGCCCGCCTTTGGCCGGCATCGCGTTGAAGCCCTTGATTGCGTGCTCGTACAACACGTTTATGCCCTTTGCAATGCGCGGGGCCCAAAGCGCTTTGTCGCCCGTTTTAGGCGCGCCCGCAATGCCTGCACCGTGGCAGGCCACGCACGCGCCGTTGTAAACCTCTTCACCGCTCTTAGCAACTAGCGCGACAGCAACCACCGCTGCGGGTGCGGGTGGCGGAGCGCCGTCGTATTTGACCAGTTCGCCCACTGGTTTTATGCGTTGCTCAACCTGCGTTTTCGGCTCAGAGCGATCAATGTGCTTGCTGCCGCTCAACAACTGCGCGCCGAGTAGCGCGATGGCTACTGGAACTACCAGCGCAATCAGGCACACAACAATCAGTTGTTTCGGAGTTTTGACCAACGTACCGTGTTCTTCGCTCATGACAGTAGCTTTGAAAAATATTTACGCAACGCTCGAAATCCAAGCGTTTACTAACTTGTAAGTATAGCGACGCCAACGGGCAGCGGACGCGCCCCTATAATCGAAGCATGCGCCCGTAGCTCAGCTGGATAGAGTATTGGTTTCCGAAGCCAAGGGTCACAGGTTCGACTCCTGTCGGGCGCGCCA
>JACMNN010000040.1 GCA_014378555.1 Burkholderiales bacterium
CGAGTTCGAGAAACCAAAATTCTTTAATTACCGCGCCAATATTTGCGCTCACAGCCGCAACAAAAAAACCGGCTGTACGCAATGCATCGACGTCTGCTCAACCAAAGCCATTGCGCCAAAGGGCGACCACATTGAGGTGACTCCTCAGCTTTGCATGGGGTGTGGCGCCTGCACCACGGTGTGTCCGTCCGGTGCGCTAGCGTACGTGGTGCCGCGCGTGTCCGATTTGGGCACACAAATCAAAACTTTGCTGCGTACTTACCACTCATCAGGTGGCAAAGAGCCCGCTTTGTTGTTGCACGACGCGAATGCTGGCATGGCGGCCATCGGCGAGTTGGCGCGCAAGGGCGACGGCCTTCCGGCGCACTATCTACCGCTGGCGCTTGAGCATCCAGCGGCGGCGGGATTAGACGTTTGGCTGGGCGCATTTGCCTACGGGGCGTCGTCGCTAACGGTGTTGTTAACCAAAGACATTGCCCCGCAGTACGCCGCCGCACTCAGCGCGCAAGCAGACATCGCAAACACGATTCTTGCTGCGCTCGGCTACCAAGACGCCAAGGTGCGGGTGGTGACTGAGCAATCGTTGGCCACCACGCTGTGGACGTCTCCGCGCGGTCTCGCGGTGCGCGTTCCGGCAACCTTTAATCTCAGTAACGACAAACGCGGCACGCTTGATGCCGTCTTTGCGCACCTGCTCGAACACGCGCCAACACCAACGCCGATCATCGCGCTGACAACGGGCTCACCGTTCGGCGAAATCGTGGTCAACGCTGACAAGTGCACCATGTGTCTGGCCTGTGTCGGCAGCTGCCCAGAGGGCGCGCTAGCAGACAATCCAGAGGCACCCGAGTTGCGCTTTATTGAGAGTAAATGTGTGCAGTGCGGGCTGTGCGAAAAAACCTGCCCGGAGCAGGCCATCACGTTGGCGCCGCGCCTAAATTTGTTGGCTGATGCAAAAAAACCACGAGTGTTAAACGTTGCCGAAATTTTGGGTTGCACGCGCTGTGGCAAACCGCTGGGCGCCAAGAAAATGATTGAGAATATGTTCAACAAACTGGCAACGCACAGCATGTTTGCCGACGACGCGTCGCGCGCCCGAATCAAGATGTGTGCCGACTGCCGCGTGGTTGACCTCTACACCGACGAGAACCCGATTGACATCAGGAACATCACCCGATGAGCGACTCGGTAGCTTTCCGTGCGTATGTGTCCCCGGAGGATCACGGCCGCGCCAATTTTTACGCGTTAATTTCACGATTGTTTGCCGCTGCGCCCGATCAGGCGTTGCTGGCCGCTATTGCAAGCTCACCGCCGTTGGCCACCGATGACAACAGCGAGGCGTTGCCGATGGCGTGGTCAAAACTGATCGCCGCTAGCACCGCGATGGATGAAGACGCCGCCAGCGAGGAGTTTGAAAAACTGTTCATGGGCGTCGGCAAGGCGGCAGTCAATTTGCATGCATCGCACCACTTGACGGGATTCATGATGGAGCAGCCGCTGGCCGATGTGCGCAGCTCACTCGCGCAACTAGGGTTTGTCCGAATCGAAGTGCAAACGATGGTGGAAGATCACTTCGCCGCACTGACCGAAGTGATGCGCTTGCTGATCGTGGGTGGGCAAGACGTGCAACCGGCGTCGCTTGCAGAGCAGCGCAAGTTTTTCACGGCGCATCTTGAGCCGTGGTTTGAACAGTGCTGTTCGGCGGTGTCAAAATCATCG
>JACMNN010000229.1 GCA_014378555.1 Burkholderiales bacterium
AAGTACGGGTTGTAGATCATCGGCGCCTTGAACGCGTGCGTGGGATAGCCGATGTGGGCGATGAGCGTGGTGGTGCCGCGAATCATGATTTAGTGTGCTGTATTGATGGTGCGTGCCGTGGGTGAAGACTCGATGTGGGCAACCTGCGGCCCACCCCACGAATCAATCCTGGTCGCGTTGATACCCTGGAAGCACCGCAATTAAATCGTGTTCTGTTGTCTCGACAACGGTGACTTTCACCACGTCGCCCACGTTCAAATCACCGCCGTTTTGCACATGAACGAGGCCGTCGATTTCGGGCGCATCGGCCCATGATCTGGCAACGGCAATGTTGTCTTGCACATCGTCAACGATGACTTCAATTTCGCGGCCGATCTTGGCGCGCAGCAGCGCCTCTGAAATCTCCGCTTGCACCTCCATGAATCTGGCGCGGCGTTCTTCTTTGACCTCATCGGGCAGTGCGCCCGGAAGTTCGTTCGCGGTTGCGCCATCGACCGGCGAATAGGCAAAACAGCCGACGCGATCAAGTTGCGCTTCTTGCAGAAAATCGAGCAGTTCTTCGAACTCAGCTTCGGTCTCGCCGGGAAAGCCGACGATGAAGGTTGAGCGTATGGTGAGCTCCGGGCAGGCCGCGCGCCATGCCCGAATGCGCTCAATGTTTTTCTCGCCACTGGCGGGGCGCTTCATGAGCTTGAGAATCCGCGAATTGGCATGCTGAAACGGCACATCGAGATACGGCAACACGCGCCCACCGCTGGCTAGCGTGGAGCGCGCCATCAGCGGAATCATATGGTCGACCGTGGGGTACGGATACACATAATGCATGCGCGTCCATACGCCCAAAGAACCCAACGCTTCCGCCAATTCGAGCATTCGCGTTTTGACCGGTTTACCGTTGACGAAGTCGGTGCGGTACTTGACGTCAACGCCATACGCCGAGGTGTCTTGCGAGATCACCAGCAGTTCTTTGACGCCGGATTTGACCAGCGATTCCGCCTCGCGCATCACATCCCCGATCGGGCGGCTTACCAGATCGCCGCGCATCGACGGGATGATGCAGAAGCTGCAACGATGGTTGCAGCCCTCGCTTATTTTCAGATACGCGTAGTGCTTTGGCGTCAGCTTGACGCCGTGATCGGGCACCAGATCGATAAATTTTTGGTGCGGCTTTGGCAGGTGCAAATGTACGGCGTCCATCACCTCGTTCGGCGCATGCGGGCCAGTAACCGCAAGCACTTTTGGATGAATGTTGCGAATGAAATCGCCGTCCTGTTTGGCACCGAGGCAGCCGGTCACAATAACCTTGCCGTTTTCGGCGAGCGCTTCGCCGATGGCGTCGAGCGATTCGGCGACGGCGTCATCGATAAATCCACAGGTGTTGACCACCACCAGATCGGCGTCGGCATAGTCACTCACCGTCTCGTAGCCCTCTGCCTTGAGGCGGGTGAGCACCTGTTCGCTGTCGACCAGCGCCTTCGGGCAGCCTAATGAGACGAAGCCGACTTTATGGGTGGCGGTTGAGGGCGAAATGGAGAGTTGCATAGTGGCTATTTAGGTGACGCGTGATGCGTTGTGAGCGTGAGTTTGATGTAGGTCGGGCGGCCTCTGCCGCGCCTAGTGGTGCGGTGGGCATGGGGTGCCCGCCCTACAAATTACGATTCGATCAGCTCGTATCAAAATCGTGGGGCGAATGCCCGATGGGCATGACGCCAGAAACATGACCATCGGAGTGGCAACTCGTTGGTTAGCCAACCGCCGTCCGTTTTACTTCTTGTCGCCGGCCGCGCCTGGGAATCCTGGGTACGCGAAACCCGGAAAAAACTGTTTGCTGCTCTCCTGCATTTTTTGCTGCATGTCGAGAAACATTTTGCTGCTTTGCTCAAGATAGTTGCCCATCACGCCCTGCATAGCGGGCGCTTGTAACTGCATGAACTGCTGCCACACCTCCGAGCCTACCTGCCCGCCATCAGCGCCGGTGCTGCCGATTAGCGTGCCGCCTTTTTCAGCGATATTCTTCTGAAACTCAGTAAAAGCGCGTACGTTTTGTTCGAACAAACCACCCACCACGCCCTGCATCGCGCCGCCATAAAGGCGAATCATCTGCGACAACATGTCGTTTGAGAACATCGGCACACCGACGGCCTCTTCTTCAAGAATAATTTGCAGCAGAATGGTGCGCGTTAACTCCTCATTGGTCTTCGCGTCGCGCACTTCGAACGGCGTGTTTTCAACCACCATTTGCCGAACATCGGTCAATGTGATGTAGCCGCTGGTGGCTGTGTCGTAGAGCCTGCGGTTCGGATACTTTTTGATGATGCGCATTGCGGAGCGTGCGCCGCGAGCGGCACTGGTCTTGGTGGCCATCGTTCATATCCTAATTTGTGCAGTGCGCCATTGTAGTGCAGGCTAAGCGTCAAGGCGGATGCGGGTTAGCGAAGGATTACCCAGCCCGGCAGCGGGTATCTCGTGCCGAAAGAGAGCTAATCTTGTACAAACAACTCTAATTTGTTGCAGCGCAACATAAAGCGCTTGACTTGTCATATTCAGGCGCTAACATTCAAATTGTGCGCTGCAGCAATTTTCAACTGCACCAACCTTTCACCTCTCGGAGACACACCATGATTCCAATGTTTGAACAAGTCGCAGAAATGAACCGCGCCTACCTTGCCAACGTTCTGAAGAGCGTAGATGCAGCCGTGGCCTACAGCGCCAAGGCAACCACTTTCGGCGTGACCGCCGCCAACGAATTTGCTGCATCCACAGCAGCTGACCTGCACGCCATCGCTGCAGTCAAGGCACCGCAGGACATCGTTCCTTTGCGCGCCAAGCAAATGGAAGAAAAAGCTGACTGGGCGACCACCACGTCACGCCAGGCTTTCGATATGATTTCTTCGGCTCAAACCGAAGCCATGCACTACGCTGAAGCCCAAGCTGCTGACGTTGCCAAAGTCTTCGTCGCAAACGTTGACAAGCTCGCCAAGAACGCGCCACAAGGCATGCCGGGTGCGGAGTACGCAATGTCGGCAATGAAAGCTGGCGTCGAAACGTCAATGGCTGCTTTCGAAACCGTTGCCAAAGCAACCAAAGAAGGCGTTGAATACGCTGGCACGCAAGTTAAAGCGGCCTCAGCAAAAGCCACTCCAAAGCGTAAGTAGTCGCTTGTAGCCGGTTCGTTCGAAGCGCCTCCGGGCGCTCAACGAACCAACGGAAACTTGTACGAGCTTGGCGCGTGATTAATTCCACGCGCGTTACAAGCGATACAAAAAGATGTTTTCCTACCTGACTAGGTAGTACCGCTCCACTCGTCTTTGTGAAATGCTTCGTGTGTCTCCCAAAGACAAATGACCCAACGGATCGCCGCACTTTCCTCCTTGAGCGGCAAACCCCGGCGTCACTTCGCCCGCACGGCTCGCCCTGCGGGCTTTTTCTTTGGTGCGCCAACAAAGTCGTTCGCAAGGATCTTTCCGCGATGAGCGCACAGTGCCGGTGGAAACTTCGGCGCGCCGCGCGCAGGCGCACAACGCCCGCGAAAGTAGCAAGCGGTCAGCGGTTAAAAAGCAGTAGCTTTTCACCGAAACGACACTCTAACGCGGGCCAAGCCGACTAAAGCAGCGTAAACCGACTTTGCGCAATTTAGGCCGCCGCAACCCACCAGGGAACGAGATTCCTAATCAAGCTGTATGTTCAAACGCTTGATGATTCCGCCCCATTTCTTCATGTCGGCATCAAGCATGGCTTTGAACGCAACGGACGTGCCGCCGCCGGGGGCCATGCCTGCGGCAACCAGGCGGTCGCGGATCGCAGGCTCGGCGAGCACAGCGTTCACGTCGGCGTTAATTTTGGCCACGATGTCAGCGGGCATTGACGCCGGGCCGAACAGACCGTTCCAGGCGACCGCTTCAAAGCCTCGCAGTGACGGGTCACCACTTTCCGCGATGCTCGGCAAATCTTTCAGCGATTCAAAACGTCCAGCACTGGTCACGGCGATTTGGCGAATCTTGCCGCTTTGCACATGCGGCGCGATGCCCGAGGCGACCGCAAAAAGCAGCTGCGTGTCGCCGTTGGCGGTGGACAGCGCGGCCGGCGGCGAGCCGTTAAACGGAATGTGCTGCGCCTCAAACCCCGCGTCGGTTTTAAACAATTCCATCGCCAGATGCGACGACGAACCGTTGCCAACGCTCGCATACGAGAGCTTGCCCGGATTAGCTTTGCCGTAGGCGACCAGCTCCGCTACGGTCTTAATCGGCAGGGCAGCGTTGATCGCCAGCACGTTCGGCTGAGTAGTGGTCACCACAATAGGCAGCAAATCCTTCACCACGTCATACGGCATCTTTTTATACAGAAACGGGCCGTACGCGGTCGGGCCAGGAAAGCCGATGACCAACGTGTGGTTATCGCTCGATTTGGCGGCAACGTCCACGCCAATCAAGCCGCCTGCGCCCGGCTTCGGATCGACCACTACGGCCTGCCCCCATTTCGCCCCGAGTTTTTCGCCCAGCACGCGGGCCACAAAATCTAGCGACGAGCCAGCGGGAGCGGGCACCACAATGCGAACCGGTTTAGTCGGCCAGGCCTGAGCGTAAGTCAACGTGGTGATGAAGCTGGCCGCGAGGGCGGCGGCAAGGTGGCGGGTTTTCATGGTCGATGCGGCGGGTGCCGGTTAGCTGAATAGGTCGGGATTATCTTCGACAAACGCGGGCGCCGGGTTTCGCTTGTGCACGCGAAACAAAATGCGCAGCAGCGGGCGGCGCTACGCTCGGTGATGAGCGTGCTGTCGCTGCGTTCCAGCTTTCCCCGCCTCTACAAGAACTGGGATACGCAGATTAATGTCATCCTGAGCGAAAAGCGAAGGATCATGTGACAGGCAATGATTTCAATGACTTACAACCGTCCTCGCATCCGACCTGATGCTTCGCCGCACTCAGGATGACAAATTACTAAGTCCGTGTTTCCCTAGCGCGTAGCCAGCTTAGTACGTCTCAAGATGCAGACGCCCGTCGCGCTTGAGTTCTGCATGCAGCGCCTGCCAATCCATGCCGTGCGCAATCGCCGTGTCACGCAGCACTTCCAGCACGCCCGCTTCCATGCCTTTCAGGCCGCAAACGTAGATGTAACTGTTCACGTCTTTCAGCAACGTTGCAATGTCTGCCGCACGCTCACGCATGAGATCTTGCACGTAGCGCTTGGGTTCATTCGGTGTGCGCGAAAACGCGAAATTGATATCGATGAAATCTTTCGGCAAATTCATCAGTGGCCCGAAATACGGCAGTTCTTTTTGCGAGCGCGCGCCGAAGAACAACATCAGCCTGCCATCGGCCAGCGTGTCGCCGGTTGCGCGAAGGCGGCGTCGACGCTCGGTCATCGCCCGCATCGGCGCGCTGCCGGTGCCGGTGCAGATCATGAGCAGATGGCTGCCGGCATGATTCGGCATCAAAAAGCTCGCGCCAAATGGGCCGACCACCTGCACGGCGTCGCCCTTTTTTAAATCGCAAACGTAGTTCGAAGCAATGCCAAGTACCGGATTACCAACATAGTCAACGGTCACCCGTTTGACCGTCAGCGACACATTGTTGTAGCCCGGCCGCTCGCCATCGCGAGGATTGGCAATCGAATATTGCCGCGCATGATGCGCACGGCCGTTGACATCGACGCCCGGCGCAATGATGCCGAGCGACTGACCTTCAAGCACCGGAAAATTGCCGCTACCAAAGTCGAGCACGATGTGATGGGTGTCGCTGTCAGTGCCCAGCGCGGTGACCCGATAGTTACCACTCACGGTGGCAATCATCGTGTTCTTTGCACCGTAAAGATTGACGACAGGCGTGGCCGCAGACGGCGGCGCGACGATGGATCCGAGGCCTGCGTCAGCGCCGTTCGCTTGTATCGAATCGCCGTCGCTCGACGTGCGCGCGACCGCCATAGTTACGCTTGCCTCGTCAAGCTCAACTGCCAGCGGCAGTTCGTCCCAAGTCAACTGGTCAGCGGTGGAAAAAGCAGCATCACGCAACACCGTGCGCCAGTTGTCAATCGAGCCCGTCGGACACGGCGAAATGCAGGCCATGCAGTGATTGCACTTTTCAGCATCCACCACGTAGTTGCGCGAATCGTGCATCACCGCACCCACCGGACAGATGTCTTCACAAGTGTTGCAGCGAATGCAGATTTCCGGGTCGATAAGATGTTGTTTGAGGACTTCGGTCATGGCAGCGAATCGATAAAAAATGAAGCGACGCGGTCAGTGTATTTTCGTATCGGGGCGGCTTTCCCGATTAACGCGGTGATTAGTTAAACCGAACGTAGTCAAAATCGACAGGTTGCCGGTTAATGCCCATCGTCGGCGGCGCAATCCAGCCGGCAAATTTACCCGGCTCAACCACACGTCCCATCAGTGACGAAACAAACCCGCGATCCTCTGCAGTTGGCAGCCAGTTCTTCTCGTTTACCGCCCATTCAACCTCGGAGACCAAGCGTCCTTCAGGACTAATTTTCACGCCAGCAAGCGCACCGATCTTGCGGTTGAACGCTTTGTGCGGCGCGGACAAGCGGAAGGCGATGCCGGCTTTTTCGAGCACTTTGTTCCAACGACCTACGCCGCCAATCGAGTCCTTGATGTAATCGTCGCGCAGCACTTCATTCAGGCCGTTGAGCATCGGCACATGGCGGTCCACGAGCTTGCCGTCCACTACGCTGAGCACGGCGTAGGTTTGGCCCTGCAAACGATGGTCATCATCGCGTTTAGTTTCCTCAAAACGGCCCTTGAGACCGGAGTTATAAAAGATCGCCGCATTGCTTGATTCGTCGGCGCCAAACAGGTCAATGGTGACGCTGAAGTGGAAGTTCAGGTAGCGCTGGATCGTCTCCAAATCAATGGCGCCTGCAGCGCGAATTTTTGCCGCGTCTTCGGTCTTTAATTCGTTCATCACGGCGGCCGTGCGCGACAGCACGCGCGCGATGCCGCTCTCGCCTACGAACATGTGATGAGCCTCTTCAGTCAGCATGAATTTCGTGGTGCGTGCCAGCGGATCAAACGCGCTTTCTGCCAGCGCACAGAGTTGAAATTTGCCGTCGCGATCGGTGAAATAGGTAAACATAAAAAAAGCCAGCCAGTCCGGCGTTTTTTCATTGAACGCACCCAGAATGCGCGGATTGTCGGCATCGCCCGAATTGCGTTGCAGCAGCGCATCGGCTTCTTCTCGACCGTCACGGCCAAAATGCTTATGCAACAGGTAGACCATCGCCCACAGATGACGCCCCTCTTCCACATTGATTTGGAACAGATTACGCAGGTCATACATCGACGGCGCAGTGAGGCCCAAATGACGTTGCTGCTCGACCGACGCAGGCTCAGTGTCGCCCTGCGTGACGATGATGCGGCGCAGGTTCGCGCGATGCTCGCCAGGCACATCCTGCCATGCAGCATCGCCCTTGTTTTCGCCAAAATTGATCTGGCGTGCCTCGTCCCTCGGGTTCATGAAAATGCCCCATCGGTAGTCCGGCATTTTCACGTGATCAAACTGCGCCCAGCCCGACGGTTCAACGCTTACGGCGGTGCGCAGATACACGTCGTCTTGCATCGCGCTCTCAGGGCCCATGTCGTTCCACCAGTTAAGGTAGTTTGGCTGCCAATGCTCGAGTGCACGCTGCAGTGTTTTGTCCTCAGACAAATTGACGTTATTGGGAATTTTTTCGCTGTAATTGATGCCGGATTGCATGGGGTACTTCTTGGTGATTTCAGGGTGTTTGTCAGTGTCGGGTCACGACTACGCGAAGCGCACGATCTCGGTGGCAAGCTCATGCGGCATGTCGACCATCACGTCGTGACTCGACGGCAGTTTTGACTGCGTCCACTGCGGTTGGCCGGCAAGCTTTGCGGCAAAGTAGCGAAACGGACTGGGGTCCCAAGCGTCTGCCAGCAAGAAATGTTTGGGTAAATTTGCCCCCTTGCCGGACAGCAACAGCGGCACCTCAAACGTTGCCAGCGCCTGCGCATTGCAACGGCGATCCACCCACGCCTGATTTTCCAACTTGATGCCAAACATCGCAGCGGGGATCGGCGCCATTAGCTGGCTATTGTCCGCGCCCGCGCTACCGTAAAAGGCACCGTGGAATACATCGGCGATGTCCTTCGGCAACGCTTTGTCGAGCAGGCCGCTCAAGGTGTCGCCGTTCTCAGGCACAAACGCGTCTAAGTAGATAAGTTGTTTAATTTTTTCCGGGATGCGATCTGCCACTCCCGTGATCACCATGCCGCCGTACGAATGACCTAGCAACACAACGTCGCTGAGCTCTTCGGCTGTGAATACGCCGATCACATCGCGAATATGCGTCTCAAGCGTGATGCCCTCGTGGTTCTGATGGTTGCGCTCACCGTTGCCGCTTAACGTCGGCGTGAATACCGTGTGGCCCTGCGTTCGCAACGCTTTGGCGGTGTCGCGATAACACCAGCCACCGTGCCATGCACCGGGAACTAAAACAAATGTTGCCATACCGATTCGTCCTTTTTTTTGTGAAATTTAGTGCGCGCCGTTAGACGCGATTGAAATCAAACTGTGCTTTTTCGCCTTTGCCGTAGAGCTTCAGCGCGCCTTTTTCGCCTACCGCATTCGGTCGCTGGAAAATCCAGTTTTGCCACGCGGTCAGTCGCCCAAAAATGCGGGTCGCCATGTTCTCTTTTCCATTGAAACGAAGATTCGCCTCCATGCCGGTGAGCGCATCGGGCGACATTGCGGCGCGCTCTTCCAGCGCGATGCGCACCTCGTCTGCCCAGTCAATGTCGTCCGGGGCAAAGGTGATCAGGCCAAGCGCTAATGCCGCGTCAGCATCTAGCGCAACACCTGATTGGCTGCGCACCGCTTCGATGGGCGTTACTTCTTCGTAAAAGCGACGCGCCAGGCGTGACTGGTTAGTGGCCATTGGGAACAAGCCAAAGTTCGCCTCAGCCACGGTAATTGTCGGCGCACGCACAGCGTCATCCGGCAACGCGAGCATGTAGCTGCGGTCACAGGCAAGCGCGATTTCGAGAAAAGTTCCAGCAAAGCAGGAGCCCGGCTCGATCAGCGAAAACAGCGTGCGCGACGACACGTCTATGCGCGACAACGTGCGACGGATGAGACCTATCGTTTCGCGTACCAGCCAATGATCCTGGTGTTTTAAGAGCGTCGCATCACTGGCCAACACCGCAGCGGCATCGCCTTCGGTTTTCCAAATCCAGGTGCCGATGTCGAGCTCGTTGGTGCGCATTGAAAGAATTGCATCATCGAGCTCACGCGCCATGGCGAGCGGCCACCAAGCCGCACCCGCCGCTTCAATCGCAGCAATCGTTTCGGGCTGCGGACCGACCGGCGCTTTGACCGTGAAAACAGCACTGCGCCGAGCGCGATCAATGTCAACGGTCACATGCAAATAGCGCAGTGCATCAGGCTCGTCAACGCGTTCAACTCGCGACAACGACACACCTTTGCCGTCCGCAGGACGATCGCTCTTGGCGGCCAATTGCAGCGCACGTTGCTGCACTTTTTCCGCGAACACTGCGGGCTTGGCCAGCTCATCAACCAGCCGCCAATCCTTCGCTTTTTGCCCACGCACGCCCTCGGTAGTGGTGCAAAAAATATCGGCGAGATCGTGGCGAACGTGGCGCTTGTCGGTCACCCGGGTCAAACCACCGGTGCCGGGCAGCACGCCAAGCAAAGGCACCTCCGGCAATGACACCGCAGACGAGCGATCATCAATCAACACAATCTGGTCGCAGGCCAGCGCCAATTCGTAACCGCCCCCCGCGCAGGCACCATTTATGGCGGCGAGGAATTTAAGACCCGAATGCTCGCTGGAATCCTCCAACCCGTTGCGTGTTTCGTTGGTGAATTTGCAAAAGTTCACTTTCCACGCGTGACTCGATACGCCGAGCATAAAAATGTTGGCGCCGGAGCAAAAAATGCGATCCTTTGAGCTTGTCACCACCACGGTGCGCACCTCCGGATGCTCAAAGCGAACGCGGTTAACAGCGTCATGGAGTTCAATATCAACGCCCAGATCGTAGCTGTTTAGCTTTAATTTGTAGCCCGGTTTCAGGCCCGCATTCTCGTCGACATTCATCGCCAGCGTCGCCACCGCGCCATCGAATTTGAGTGACCAGTGGTGGTATTTAGACGGCTCGGTTCTGTAGTCGATCGGTACGTCTGAATTAGCTATGGGGGATGCGGATGTGGTCAAGAGACTCCTCACGTGGTCAGCGCCTGAGTCGCCTGCACACTCAAAGCGGCTAGCGACCAACGATTTATTCTTCAACGCATTATTATGCATAGGCGACCCAATATCAAGCGACAAATGCACTTTACTGCGCTTTATGCTGACTTATACGTTCGACCTGATGACCGCAAGCAGCGCGTCAAAGCATTCGTCTGCTGTTTTTTTGCTGGTGTCGAACGACCGGTCTGCCTTGCCGTAAAACGCAGCGCGGCCGGCGAGAATGCGTTTCAAATCGTCCATTGCTTCCGTGCTGCTGTTGCCCGCCATCGGGCGCAAATCGCCCTGCGCGATCACCCGATTCATGTGCTCTTCGGGGGACGCCTTGAGCCAAACGGTAAAGCAGTTTGCCAACAACATATTAAACGTCGATGCGTCGGAAACGATGCCGCCCGGCGTTGCAATCACGGCGTCGGGATACAGCGCAATGGTCTCTTCGAGTGCGCGGCGTTCATAACGCCGATAGGCGCTCGACCCCAGCAGATTATGAATTTCTGCGAGCCCGCATCCCGCGACGCGCTCGATCTCGCGATTGAGTTCGACAAACGGCACGTTCAAAGCATCGGCCAAGCGCTGCCCCAACGAGGACTTGCCCGCGCCGCGCAAGCCAACCAGCGCCAGCCGCCGCGAGCGCGCCGATTGAGTGCCCGCTTGACCGTACGCTTCAGCCAGCGCGAGTCGCCCGCGCCGCAAATCGTCGTCGCTGCGATTGCGCAACAAATCGCGAATCAACAACCACTCCGGGGACACGGTCGTCTCGTCACCCAGCAACTCGGCAATCTGACAATCCAGCGACTGCGCGATGTGCCGCAAAATTAACACCGACGCATTACCGACCCCGCCCTCGAGGCTCGCTAGATGCCGCTCCGATACCGCAGACGCGAGCGACAAATCGCGCCGCGTCATGCCCTTTCGCGCGCGCAGCGAACGCACACGATCGCCCAGCGCGGCGAGAAACGGATCGCGCGCATCCACGGGGGCGGCTATCGGCGGTTCAACGCGGCGCATGTGATGGCTTGCGGGGCATTTATTGATCGGTGCGGCGTAAAGTGTTATTGATATGCATTATATTGCGTTTTTGTCTGCGCGACATCGCATTTTTATGCGCCGAGCGGTAAATTTCAATGTGCAGTCCAAGGAGGACACAATGACAGCACCGATTCAACGAAGCACCACGCCACCAACAGAGCAATTTAACTTCGCTGCGCATGTGCTTAAACGCAACACGATGCGGGCAGCAAAGATTGCCTATATCGACGATCAGGGATCGATGAGCTTCGGCGAGCTCGAAGATCTTGTGCGTCGCTTCGCCGCGGCACTGGCAAAGCTTGGCGTGCGTCGCGAAGAACGGGTACTACTGTTGATGCACGACTGCAACGATTGGCCAGTCGCATTTCTTGGCGCGCTGTATGCGGGCGTGGTGCCGGTTGCCGTGAACACGCTGCTGACGGCGGATGACTATGCGTACATGTTGATGCACAGTCGCGCGCAATCAGCCATTGTTTCGCACGCATTGTTGCCGATGCTGACCGCCGCAAAAACGAAGTGCAATCACGAACTGAAAAGCTTGATCATCAGCGGCGCAGACGAACTCAATGGGGCTGATGGCATATCGATGAAGCAGCTGTTATCGACATGCGACCCATCCACAACACCCGCCAACACGGGTGCCGACGAGCCGGGCTTTTGGCTGTATTCGTCGGGTTCAACAGGCCGCCCCAAAGGCGCGGTGCACACCCACGGCAACCTTTACTGGACCGCAGAACTCTACGCTGAACCAATCCTCGGCCTGACCGAAAACGACGTTTGCTTTTCAGCTGCGAAATTGTTTTTTGCTTACGGCCTGGGCAATGCGCTGAGCTTTCCTCTGTCGGTCGGTGCGACGACCGTTTTGATGGCGGAACGGCCAACCCCCGACGCCTGCTTTAAGCGCTTCATCGAACACAAGCCTACGGTTTTTTTCGGTGCGCCCACGGGCTACGCGGGCCTGCTCGCGTCGCCCAATCTGCCGACTCGGGCAGCGGTCGCGCTGCGCATGTGCTCGTCCGCAGGCGAGGCGTTACCGCGCGAAATCGGTGAAAAATTTACTGCACATTTCGGTTGCGAAATCATTGACGGCATCGGCTCCACCGAGATGCTGCATGTGTTCCTTTCTAATCGTCCGGGCGACGTGCGTTACGGCACGACGGGCCACGCAGTGCCCGGTTACCAAGTTGAAATACGCGATGACGCAGGGCACGTTTTGACCGGCAGCGACGAGGTGGGTGATCTGTTCATTAGCGGGCCTTCGGCGGCATTGCTGTATTGGGCTAATCGCGAGAAAACAAACGAAACATTTCGCGGTACATGGATCAAAAGCGGCGACAAGTATTTTCGCGACAGCGACGGTTATTACGTCTACGCCGGACGCAGCGACGACATGCTTAAAGTGAGTGGGCAATACGTGTCGCCGTTTGAGGTGGAATCCACGCTGATGCAGCATCCAATGGTGCTCGAATCTGCGGTGATTGGTGTCGATGACGGAAACGGCCTGACCCGGGCAAAAGCGTTTGTGGTGCTTAAAGACATGAGCCTTGCCAATGATGCGCTGATCGACACGCTAAAAACATTCGTCAAGAGCAAACTCGCGCCCTACAAATACCCGAGACAAGTTGAGTTTGTGGCTGAACTACCCAAAACCGCGACAGGGAAAATTCAACGCTTTAAGTTGCGCGATCTGGAAAAGTCGCGCAGTCACCTTGAATAATTACCTGCCTCACCGCTGATGACTTCAGTGGCACAGATCAGCGTCAACGATCGCGCCTTTGCTATCGAATACGCCTTCGTCGGTTCATTTAACCCGGGTGCGCCGCTGATCGTCTTTCTGCACGAAGGCCTCGGCTCGGTCGCGATGTGGCGTGACTTTCCGTCGCGACTTTGCGAGGCGGTTGGCGCGCGCGGTCTGGTCTTTTCCCGCCCTGGCTACGGCAAGTCCAGCGCCCGCCCACACGACGAAAAGTGGGATGTTGACTTCATGCACATTCAGGCACGCGACGTGCTGCCTGCATTCCTCAAAGCGGTCGGCATCGACACCACGCCGCATAAGCCATGGCTATTCGGCCACAGCGACGGCGGCTCCATCGCATTAATTTACGCCGCGCTATTTCCGCACAACGTCGCCGGTGTCATGGTGGCTGCGCCGCATATTTTTGTTGAAGATGTCAGCGTTGAGCGCATCGCGCAAACG
>JACMNN010000041.1 GCA_014378555.1 Burkholderiales bacterium
CCGGTTGCGGAGGCTGCCACAGCAGCAGCAACGGTAACCGAGGGCGAGGCCGCAGCGCCCGCCGCTGAATCCGACATCGCAGTAGCCACTATGGACGCGAGCGCGATTGAGCCTGCTGAAACGACAGCCGAAACCACCGCCGTCGAGCCACTGGCCGACGTTGCCGCAGTGGCGACTGACGCGCCGCCAGCAGAATCCGTCGACACCGCAGTCGCACATGCTGAGCCAACTGATGCACCAGTCGTTGGCGCTGTCGCGGTTGCGGACGCAGATGCACCAGCAATCGCGGCCGAAGCAGCAGCGCCTGCAGCTGAAAGCACTGCAGCCGAAGCGCCTGCCGCCGCTGGTGAAATCCCACCGGTCATCGCTGACGCGGCACCCGCTCCGGCGCCAAGTCAGGCCTCTGATGCCGCGCAGTTGCATGCCAAAGCGCACGCCGACTACGAAGCCGCGCACGCCGAATGGAAAGCCAAGTGTGTAGCCTGGCTGGCAACGGTTGACGCCACCACGCGCGAGCATTTCGAACGTCGACTGCATGCGCTCGACAAGCCAGCGGCCGCACCGAGACCGGAGCGAGCAGTCGTCGCCCGTGCCGACGACGCTGACCTTGCTAGCGCCAATGAAGCGCTGAGCAAACTCGGCGAACTGATCGCCGCTGGCGACGTTCGCGGATCGCGCAATGCCGCCACCAAACTGTATCAACAGTTCACCGCCAAGCACTTTCCAAAAATGGAAGAGCAGCGCCTGAACGAACTTGACGGTGAAGTGAAGCGTCTGGAAAGCTGGCTTAAATGGAGCGACGGTCAAGCGCGTGACGGCATCATGGCTCGAGCTGAAGCACTGAAAGGCTCACCGCTTCCACCTGACGAACTGGCCCGCGAAATTCGCACCATTCAAGACGAATGGAAAGCGCTCGACAAGAAAAACGGCGGCGCGCCGAAACCGAAATGGGACAAGTTCAACGCGGTTTGCAAAGAGGCGTACGCGCCTGCAAAAGCGCACTTTGACACCCTGCGCAAGCAGCGCAATGAGAACGCATCCGGCCGTGAAAAAATCATTGACGACTTGCATGCACTGGCTGAAGAAGCCGCTGCTCCGTTGCCTGACGACACGTTGCGCGACTGGGTCGATATCGAGAAACGCAAGTCGGGCTTGTTTGATCTGTGGAAAAAGGGTGGCGGTGTTGCCAACGCCGCATGGAAATCACTCGACGAGAAATTTGACGTCGCACTGAAGATGCTTGACGGCGCACTCGATGCCGCCCGCGAGCCAGAAATTGCACGCCGCAAATTGCTGATTGTTGAAGCCGAAGAATTGGCCAACGCAACGCCGTCGCGCGACATTACTGATCGGGCGATTGCCGTGCAACGCCGCTGGGCCGCAGAACGTCCGCTAGGTTTGCCACACCTGCGTCGCAAGGACGAGCAAAATCTTTGGGACGTGTTCAAAAAGCACACCGACGCGGTGTTCAAAGCGCGCGATTCCGAGCGCGACACGATGAAGGCGCAGTTCTCCGAGGGCATGAAAAATCGCTACGCCCTGCTCGACGAATTGAAGGCGCTCGCCGATGGCGATGATGCCAAAGCAATTGACGCCGGCATTGCCAGTGCACGCAGCAAATGGCGCGAGCCACCATTTGTGGATCGCGACAAAGCGTTCGACATGGATCGCAAATTTGACGACGTGCTCGCAGCCGCCAAAAAGCGCGTTACCGTGCTGTCACGCGGCGGTGTCATTGACGCCATGAAAGCGACGTTAGAGAAAATTCCAGCCACGGAATCGATCGACAAAACCGCAGCCGCACTGGTCATTGATGCCGAGCTAATTGCCGGCATCGATTCGCCAGCAGAAATCGCCACGGCACGGCGCATGCAGCAGCTACGCTGGTTGTCAGACCGCCGCCAGCTGCCCACAGCGCCCGACGCAAAAATGACCGCCATTCGCACCCTGCTCGGTGCGTTTAACGCCACCGGTGCAAAGATTACGCTGGGTGAGCGTGAACGTCTGACGCGGGCTATTGAGGCAGTGGGAGCGGCATAAGGTGTGGGTCCCGGCCTACGCCGGGACGACGAAGAAGGCAGATCAATCCGTGTTGTCTTAGCGAAACACGGGTAGAACCCCTATTCTCGTCATTCCGGCGTAGGCCGGAATCCATGTTGCCCTACAAATCAATGCGCGGCGTAGGGTATGGGTCCCGGCCTACGCCGGGACGACGAAGAAGGCAGATAAATCTGCGCATCCCTAGGGAGGGTTGCAGCCTCTGCCCACCCAAACCCGGCGTGACGGCGAGGATTTGGTGGGCACGGGATGCCCACCGCACAAAAATTGGCAACACATTCAATGCTTCTTCTGCCCGGTTCTCTGCCTGCTGACCGCGCAACCCTTAAAGCGTTGTGCCTGAAACTAGAAGCTCCTGCGAACATCGCCGCTTGGCTGCGCACCTCGTTGGTCGAACCGTTTTCTGGATCGTGGAGCAGTGCTGAGCGCGAGGCGCTTGGGCTGACGGGTGATCTTGGTGACGGCCAAAAGTTGGCGGAGATGCTTTCACACCGCGACCTCGAAGCGAACCAGTACGCAGTCGCAACACCGCTGCATGCAGCACTCGGCTTAACCGACCTGACCCCCATCGATCCGGCGTTGATCGCGCTTAACGAGATCGAGTCGCGCGCGTTATGCGACGCGGCCGATGCGCATCTAGCGGTTGATGGCGTGCGGCTCTTTTTTGCTGACGCAAATACTTGGTTGGTGCGCTGTGCCAGCGAAATCAACGTACTAAGCGAGCGTCCTGATTGGCTGATCGGTGAGCCACTGCGCCCCAATTTGCCGCGCGGAAAAGATGCGCGCCTTGTTGAGCGGTGGATGAATGAGTTGCAGATGCTACTGTTCGCGCATCCGGTGAACGCAGCGCGAGAAGAACGCGGTTTGCCAGCGATCAACGTGGTGTGGTTGTGGGGATTTGGCCCTGTGCCCCCTCTCCCGCAAGCGGGAGAGGGTTGGAGTGAGGGTGGCCGCGCTCTGGCAACAACCGCCCGCACCCCGGGAGCCGGAGCCGGAGCCGGAGCCGACAAGATTGTCCCTGCCTCTCCCGATTGCGGGAGCGGCGCACACGCATCGCTCGATTTTGTGACCGCACTTCGCAACGGCAACGTCAGCGCCTGGCAAAACGCTTGGCAAGCGCGCTCAACCGAGATTCTCGCTGCCGACTCGATCATCCTCGGTAACAGCCGCCCTCGGCTGCGCCTGACTCCGCGCAAAGCATCAACCGTGGCAAAACTTACCGCTGTGTTTCGACGCCAGCCAACCCTGACGGATGTGTTGAGCACGCTACAACAGCAACTATGACCCATCCAGCCCCTGCCACTGTGCCGGCCCTGCACCGCCGCGCATTCGACGCTGCGATTTCTAGGCAACTCGAAAGTAGCGGCATTTCGCCATTATTCGCGCGGCTTTACGCGGCGCGTGGCATTGCCAGTGCGTCAGACATTGAATGGAAGCTGTCGCAACTGCCCTCACCCGCCACCATGAAGGGCATGGATGCGGTGTGCGAGCGGTTGATTCAAGCAATCACTTTGCGCCAAAAAATTGTCATCGTTGCCGACTATGACGCCGATGGCGCAACCGCTTGTGCGGTGGGCTTACGTGGCTTGCGTGCGCTAGGCGCGCAGGTCGCCTACATCGTGCCCAACCGCTTCGAGTTTGGCTACGGCTTGACGCCAGAAATTGTTGCGCTGGCGGCCCAAGAAGCACCCAGCGTCATCGTCACGGTGGACAACGGTATCGCCAGCGTTGACGGCGTGGCGGCGGCCCGACAGCTCGGCATTGATGTGGTGGTTACCGACCATCATCTGCCCGGTGCTGTGCTGCCGGACACACCCACCATCGTGAACCCCAATCAACTGGGCTGTGCGTTCCCGAGCAAGGCGATTGCCGGTGTCGGCGTGATGTTCTACGTGTTGCTGGCGATGCGCGCAAAGCTGCGTGAACGCGGCGTGTTCACTGCCGCGACACAACCCGATTTAAATCGCCTGCTCGATCTGGTGGCACTCGGCACCGTGGCCGATGTGGTGCCGCTGGATGCGGTCAATCGTCGGTTGGTCGAAGCGGGTCTGCGGCGCATGCGCGATGGACAGGCCAACGCGGGCATCGCAGCGCTGTTTAATGTCGCCAAGCGCGATGTGAAAAAAGCCACGGCGTACGACCTGGGATTCATGCTCGGGCCGCGCGTGAATGCGGCGGGTCGGCTTGACGACATCTCGCTAGGCATTGAATGCTTGATTACCGATGATCCTGCGCGTGCGGCAGAAATTGCCGATGAACTTGATCGCCTCAATCGCGAACGCAAGGGCATTGAGTCTGGCATGCGCGACGAGGCCGATCAGCTGATTACTGGCACCTTCACGCCAGCGCAAAAAAGTATTGTGGTGACCGATCCGACCTGGCATCAAGGCGTGGTGGGCATTGTGGCGGGCCGGTTGCGCGAGGCTCATCATCGCCCGACGATTGTGTTTGCCCCGGGCGACGAGGGCGAACTTAAAGGTTCCGGTCGCTCCATCCCTGGCTTTCATTTGCGCGATGCACTCGATCTGGTGTCAAAACGCGGGCCCCATCTGATGCGCAAATTCGGTGGTCATGCGATGGCTGCAGGACTGACGATTGCGGCAGAAAATTTCACCGCCTTCGCGCAGAGCTTTGAGCAGGTCGCAAGCGAATTATTAACGCCAGATCAGCTAGAGCAGCGCGTGGAAAGCGACGGCTCATTTGCTCTCGATGAATTTGATTTCGACACGGCGCACGCGCTCTACCAGCACGTGTGGGGACAGGCATTTCCAGCGCCGCTGTTCGACGACGAATTTACCGTTACGGATTCACGCATCGTAGGCTTGAAACACACCAAGATGCGACTGAAACGCGAGGGCCGCACGTTCGATGCCATCCGCTTCGGTTGCGCGGAACCGCCGCCGCAACCGATGCGTGCGGCGTATCGCGTGTCGCTGTCGGAGTATCAAGGCGTGCAACGGTTGGAGTTGATTGTTGAGCGCTGGTGGCCGGTCAGCTAAACGCGGTTTGCCGCGCTGCGTTGAGTCAGTATGATCAAGGCTCCAACAGGAGTGAAGTGCCGCATGAAAACCGCAAAACATCTTACCGTCGAACATCTCTGGCAATGCGAGCGCCTTGGCTCGCCTTGCATCTCACCCGACGGCCGATGGGCGGTGGTCGACCAGTCTACTTTTTCGATGGAAAGCAACGACAGCGCCACGCAATTGTGGCTCTATAGTGTTGATGGAAAGTCACGCAAGCAGCTCACCAGCGCAGGCAAAAAGAACACCGCGCCGCAATGGTCACCCGATGGAAAATTAATCGCGTTTTGCGCCAAGCGCGACGGCGACGATGAGCCGCAGCTGTATGTGATTGCGCCTGACGGCGGTGAGGCGCGGCGGGTGACGAAACTCTCAACAGGTGTGGCCGGCATTTGCTGGTTTCCCGACAGTAAACGCATCGCGGCCGTCTCGTGGGTGTGGCCCGAATTGAAGACTGATGCGCAGCAAGCCAAGCGCCGTAAAGAGCAGAAGGAATCGAAGGTTCAGGCCAAGGTGGTTGAGGTCGACAACTATCGTCATTGGGATCACTGGATTTGTGACGGCACGCGCCCGCAGCTGTTTGAAATCAACATCGCAAGCGGCACCGCGAAAAATTTGTTTGCCGGCAAACCGTGGTCGCTGCCGCAAGGCGATCCGGGCGCCAACGACTTCGCGATTTCGCCGGATGGCACTGAGGTGGCGTGGGTGCAACAGAAAGACGTGACGCGGCTCACCGATCCGAGCACCCTCATTCTGCTCAACCTGAAATCGCGGAAAACTAAAACTATTGACTTGGGCACCATGTGGCTTGCCTCGCCGGTGTATTCGCACGACGGCACGCGCATGGTGGTGCTGGCAACACCCGCTGATGCGCCGACCCAGCACACGCGCCTGATGCTGATCGACCGCAAGTCCGGCAAGTCTGAGCGCCTCGCCGCAAACTGGCCGCGCTCAGTCGGCACCTACGGCAGCGCAAACCCGTTGTGGAGCGCGGATGACAGCGCCATCTTGTTTGCGGCCGAGGACTCGGGCGTGCAGCACCTGTGGTCGCTTGCGCTCGATGCCGTAGAGCCGAAAGTGATCGCGCACGGTGGCCACATTATGTTGTTTTCGCAATCGGCAGACGGCAAAACGATCGTGTACACCAAGGCCTCAATTGATCATCCGGCGCGGCTGTTTGCGCTTGACGACAAAGGAGACCGGCGCATCGATCGCCTCAACACGTTCCTCGATAAAGTCCCGGTCGGCAAGTGGGAAAGCCGCACCGTTAAGGGCTGGCAGGGCGAGCCGGTGCAAACATTTGTCATCTATCCGCCAACGTACGACGCCAAGAAAAAGTATCCGCTGCTGCACAGTATTCACGGTGGCCCGCACGCGGCACACATGGACACCTGGCACTACCGCTGGAACGTGCATGCGTTCGCCGCGCAAGGCTATGTCGTAGCCGCCGTGAACTATCACGGTTCAGCGGGCTTTGACGAAAAATTCCTCGGCAGCATTGATGGCGACCTTGGCCAGCGCGAACTCGCCGACACCGAGGCCGTCACTGATCTGCTGATCAAGGAAGGTATCGTCGACAAGAACAAACTCTACGCATCCGGCGGCAGCTACGGCGGCTACATGGTGGCATGGATGAACGGCCACACCGACCGCTACAAAGCGTACGTCTGCCACGCCGGCGTCTACAACTGGCTCAGCCAGTTCGGCGACGACGGCTACCTGTGGCTTAATAAAGAGCTAGGCGTATGGCCGTGGCAAGACCTCGAAAAATATCAGTCGCAATCGCCGCACGCCTTCGCGAAAAACTTCAAAACACCCACTCTCGTTATCCACGGTGAACTCGACTACCGCGTGCCGTATTACGAAGGACTTGAGTACTACAACACGCTGCGCGCCAAAGGCATCCCCGCCCGACTGGTCGTGTACCCCGACGAAAACCACTGGATCCTAAAACCGCAAAATTCGCGACTTTGGTATCAAGAATTTTTTGCGTGGTTGAAGCGGTTCTAGCCCCTAGTTTTGTCCCCTCTCCCCCGCGCGGGAGAGGGTTAGGGTGAGGGCGATGACTAACGAATCTGCTAGATACGGGGCTTTCTACCCATTCACAAAGATCCGTTCGACCGCCTGCTAGTTGCACAGAGTCTCAGCGAACCGCTAATACTGTTAACCACCGATGAAAAGCTTGAACGCTATGGCAGCACGGTGCGGGTGGTTTGAAAATTCCACTACCGCGTGACACGCTATGCGCTGCCTGTTGAGCACATCGGCCGTAATTTTCTGCTGATCCGGTTTTCAGCACTGCCGTCGCTCGCCGATCAGCCGTCGGCTTAGCATCGAACGTAGCTGTTTTTCGCCGCATCTCGAAGGGTCGCCTGTCGCCGACCACAACACATCTAAATTAAGCCATGCCCACTGAACATTTCGACGTATTGATCATCGGCGCGGGCCTCTCGGGAGTCGGCGCGGCGCGGCACCTGCAGATGCATTGCCCTGACCGCAGTTATGCGATTTTGGAGGGACGCAGCAGCATTGGCGGCACGTGGGATTTGTTTCGCTATCCGGGCATTCGGTCGGACTCAGATATGTACACGCTGGGCTATTCGTTCAAGCCTTGGGAGGAGCGGAAAGCCATCGCCGATGGGCCCTCTATCCTCAAGTATGTTCGCGATACAGCGCATGAAAACGACATTGAGCGGCACGTCCGATTTGGGCATACCGCGACCCGCGCCGCGTGGTCAACGGCTGACGCACGATGGACGCTGGAGGTTGAGCGGGGCGATGCGAAAGAGCGTGTAAGCATCACCTGCAATTTTCTTTTTATGTGCTCTGGCTACTACCGTTATGACAAGGGCTTTACGCCCGATTTCGCTGGTGTTGAAACGTTCGCAGGTCGCGTGGTTCACCCGCAACAATGGACCGATGATGTGACTTACGCTGGCAAGCGAGTGGTCGTCATTGGCAGTGGCGCCACCGCGGTGACGCTGGTGCCAGAGTTAGCGAAACAGGCAGCACACGTGACCATGCTGCAACGCTCGCCCACCTACATCGTGGCGCGGCCATCGGAAGATGCGCTGGCCAACAAGCTGCGACGCTGGTTACCGGCAAAGCTCGCCTACAGTCTCACGCGTTGGAAGCGGGTACTGCTTGGCATCTACATCTTTCAGCGTTGTCGCCGTGAACCCGAAAAAATCAAGCGCATGATCGTGGGCGGTGCGCGCATGGCGCTGGGCCCGGACTTTGATGTGGCGAAGCACTTTACGCCGCGCTACAACCCATGGGATCAGCGCCTGTGCCTGGCACCTGATGGCGATTTTTTTGCGTCCATCAGATCGGGCCGCGCGTCGGTGGCGACCGATGAAATTGAGCGCTTTACCGAGACTGGCATTCAACTTAAATCGGGCGCACATCTTGAGGCTGACGTCATCGTCACCGCCACCGGGCTCAATCTTCAGGTGCTGGGCGGGCTGCAATTGATGGTGGACGGCGTGCCGGTTGATCTCGCCAAAACCATGAACTACAAGGGATTGATGTACAGCGGCGTGCCCAATCTAGCCTCATCGTCAGGCTACACCAATGCGTCGTGGACGTTAAAGTGCGACCTGACTTGCGAGTATGTGTGTCGCCTGCTCAATTACATGAAAAAGCGTGGCATTAAGCAATGCACGCCGTACAACACCGACCCATCCATCACCGAACAACCGTGGGTGAGCTTTTCGTCAAGTTACTTCGCGCGTGCGATGCATTTGTTTCCGAAGCAGGGCTCGAAAGCGCCGTGGAAGCTTTATCAAAACTATCCCAAGGACATCATGCTGCTGCGTTATGGCAAGCTGGACGATGGTGCTTTGAAGTTTGCGTAGTGGCAACGGGTGTGGCCGCGCTTAAGCTTCGGTAAACGCCAGACAAAGCGAAAACTCTTCCCAGCGCAGGCCGGGACGCACCGTCCGGACAAATCGGTGGAGGCCGTAGGGCGTGGGCCCCGGCCTTCGCCGGGGAGACCAATGTTTCAGCGCTTCCTTACGCTTCCGCCATCCGTAACTGCCGCGCCTTTTCTTCGAGCATCGCATCTTCAATTTCGCGCATGATTTCGACCAAATCGACCGGCGCCGTTGAGTGATCAAAGTGACCGGTAAGCGGGGTTTCCGGCGTTAGCAGGCCACGCTCAAACAACTCCCAAATCTCCGGGCCGAACTCGGTTTTTTTGAGTTCCGGAGCGAACTGTCCAAAGAAATTGCGCAGGTTGCCAACGTCGCGCAGCAACATGCGACTGGCGTGATTGTTGCCTGCGGCATCCACCGCTTGCGGCAGGTCGATGATCACCGGGCCGTCGGCGGCGAGCAAAATATTGAATTCCGACAGGTCACCATGCACCACGCCCGCGCACAGCATGCGCACTACCTCGATCAACAACGAAGCATGATGTTGCAGCGCCTGCTCGCGCGTAAACAGCACATCGTTTAAACGCGGCGCAGCGTCGCCGTTTTCGTCCACCACCAACTCCATCAACAGCACGCCGTCGTGAAAATTAAACGGCTTGGGCACGCGCACACCCGCACTGGCGAGCCGGTACAACGCGTCAACCTCGGCGCTTTGCCACGCCGCCTCTTGCGACGCGCGGCCGAATTTGCTGCCCTTAGCCATCGCGCGGGCTTGCCGCGTGTTTTTGACTTTGCGATTCTCGGTGTAGTCCACAGCCTGCCGAAAACTGCGGTTAGTCGCCTCTTTGTAGACCTTGGCGCAAAGTGTGTCGTCGCCATTGCGCACAACGAAAACCATGGCCTCTTTGCCGCTCATTAACTGACGTACGACCGTGTCGATCAGGCCCTCGTCAATCAGTGCCTGCATTCTTTTATTAGGTTTCATAGCGCGTATTTTGCCGTGCTGCGGCGTTCAACAGTGGCGGCTTGCAAAAAAGTACCGCCCTACCCGGTGTGCTGGCATCGCCAAAAACACCCGCACGGGGACCCACCTGCGTGTTGTCACGCCCGGCGCTTGCTCCAGCAGATAAGGCAGGAGGACGTGATTTTGGCCCGCATGACCAAAACCGTGTTGCCGTTTCAACGAAACATAACGAAACAAACTGATACCGCCGCGAGAGGACTTTCAGGCCCTGTTTCTACAACATAGCACCTGTCGCAAAGCACTTTTAAACACTCCTCTAAGGAAACACTGTCATGAAACCCTGGATCAAAAAAACACTTATTGGCATTTTCGGTGCGTCAGTTCTAGCGGGCGGTCTCAGCGCATGCAGTCATTCGCGTCATGGGTGGGGGGCCAATGCGAGCGCGGACGACATGGCCAAATTCCGCGTCAAGATGATCGACCGTGTCGCCGGCAAACTTGAGCTTAATGATGACCAAAAAAAGCGACTCGGAACGGTTGCAGATACCTTTCAAGCGCAGCGCGCCGGCATGTTCGAACCCGGTAAAGCGCCTCGTGCCGAACTCAAAACGATGATTGCCGGCGCAAAATTTGACCGCAGCCGGGCGCAAACGCTGGTGACTGAAAAAGCAACGCTGGTGCAAAACAAAAGCCCCGAGATGATTGCCGCGGTCGCTGACTTCTACGACAGCCTGACGCCAGTACAGCAACAAAAAGTTCGCGACTTTATGGAGCAACGCGGCGGCTGGGGGCACCGTGGTTAACGCTGAAATTTGACAGTAATCCATCCGTGGATCAACCGCTCATTTGCCGCCGCGAGCGGAACCCCGGCGTCGCTTAACGCGCCACCGGGGTTGCAATGTGGCTCTTACCCACAGCCCAAGTGCAATTCCGCCAACACCGACAATGGGACAATCGCGCATGCCGACCATTTTGCTCATCGACGATGACGCGCAATTGGGGCCGCCGTTGGCCGCATATTTCCAGCGCTTTGATCTCAGCCTCGTCTGCTCGCTGCGCCCCAGTGCCGGACTGGTGCAGCTGCGTACCGGAGGTATTGACGCGGTCATCCTTGACGTAATGTTGCCGGAGATGGATGGCTTCGCGCTGTGCCGCACCATCCGAAAAGAAAGCGACGTGCCGATCATCATGCTCACCGCCCGCGGCGAGGTGATGGATCGCATAGTCGGGCTGGAGCTGGGCGCCGACGACTACCTGCCCAAGCCCTTCGAACCACGCGAGTTGGTGGCGCGCTTGCAAACCGTATTGCGCCGCCGGACGGCCCGCCCTGCGCCTTCGGTGCAACTCGCGTTTGACGGGTTGATGATTGATTCCTCTACGCGCAGCGTGCTGCGCCAAGGCGAAGTTGTTGAGCTGACAAGCACCGAATTCGACCTGCTCTATCTTCTGGCACACGATGCCGGCAAAGTCTTCAGCCGCGACGACATTCTGAACCGCCTTCGCGGCCATGACGCTGAACTTTTCACCCGCGCGGTGGATATTGTGGTGAGCCGCTTGCGCAAAAAGCTTGAGCCGCTCGACGCCATCAAGACCATGCGTAATGCCGGTTATGCGCTGGCTTTGGCGCGCGTGCCATCATGAACGCAATTCGACTTATTACCAGCCGCCTTAACCGTTTACGAGATGCGTTGGCTCATTCACTGCGAGTGCGGCTAGTGGCACTTTTTCTGTTGTTTGCACTGGCCGTGACCGGTACATTTTTGTTCGGTATGCGATACGTTATGTCGATTGGTTGGCGCGATGCAGCTCGGCCCGTTCTGGTCGATTATGTTGACCGTCTGACCGCTGAAATCGGCACTCCGCCCAGCATAGAACGCGCACAAGCACTGGTGCAGCGTCTGCCGGTGACGGTGCGCATCAGCGGTCCAACCGTCAACTGGCGCAGCCGTCCCGAAGCTAGCGAGCGCGATGCGCGTTGGCGCGACTCGGGCTCGGCAGATGATTGGCAGCGCAATGAGCCACGTCTGCTGCAGCGCACGCTGGCCGACGGCCACCACATTGAATTTGGCATGGTTCGTCCGTTCTCAGACAATCAGCCGCGCGTGATTGCTTGGTTGACGCTCGCCACACTGCTGCTACTCACCGCACTTGCATATGCACAAGTGCGGCGGATGTTGCGCCCACTGGACCACATTCGTGCCGGGGCGCTACGCTTTGGCCGAGGTGAATTTGTCACCCCCATTGCCGTGCAGAACCCGACCAAACTAGACGAACTCAGTGAACTGGCAGTAACCATCAACACCATGGGCAGCGATATTCAGCAGATGCTCGACGCCAAACGGGCGCTGCTGCTCGCCATCAGTCATGAGTTGCGCAGCCCGCTCACTCGCGTTCGGCTCAACACTGAACTGCTGCCAGAAACCATTGATGTGACGCCCTGTCGCGATGCGCTGCTGCGCGACGTTGCCGTGATGAGTGAGCTGATCGCCGACCTGCTTGAAAGCGAACGTCTCGCCAGCCCGCATGTAAAACTGCAGCACGAGGCCATTGACATCAACACCTTGGTGTTGGAGGTGGCGGCAAGCCTGCCCGGTGGCGCTTCAGTGACGCAAGTTATCGCAAGCGATCTGCCCGTCATGTTGCTAGACCGTGCGCGGGTACGGCTGCTGCTCAGAAATCTGCTGGACAACGCGTTGCGACATAGCGCGCAGGCGACACAGCCGCCGACGATTACGGTCGATCGCCTCGGCAGTAGCGGTGGCATCAGCATCAGACTGCGCGATTACGGGCCGGGCGTGCCTGAGCAACAATTGCCACACTTGGCCGAACCGTTTTACCGCGGAGACAACGCCCGCGAGCGCAGCACCGGAGGCGTCGGCTTGGGACTTCACCTGTGTAGGTTAGTCGTGCTGGCGCACGGCG
This sequence comes from Burkholderiales bacterium, assembly GCA_014378555.1. Lineage (GTDB taxonomy): Bacteria > Pseudomonadota > Gammaproteobacteria > Burkholderiales > Casimicrobiaceae > Casimicrobium. The sequence goes on from JACMNN010000041.1 coordinate 12,840, forward strand.
GCACGTTTTCGCTGCGCAATGCGCATCCAGGCTTAGAAGTTAATGTGGTTTTGCCAAACAACGCAACCGCCCCGCCAAGCGTCGCCCATTAACTTAAGGAAGCACGGATTTATTCGCCTCCCCGGCGAAGGCCGGGGCCCACGCCCAACGTAACCTATTGATTGGTAGGGGCGCATGGATTCCGGCCTACGCCGGAACGACGAAAGAATGAATAAATCTGCGTTTCCTTAACTGTTAACGGTACGATTGCAGTGCCAGATCGGGCTACGCATGAAAGCGAAATCCTGAACCGAGCCAGAACTTCAAGAATAGGTCTACCGGCTCGTGGCACGGCCCCGCTTAGCATTCGCCGCGGGTCATTTTGAGCAAGCGATCCACGATGTGCTCGCCATCTGCACGCAGGCCGTTGTGCTCATGTTCGCTGGTCACCCAAAGCTTCATGTTCGGCACAATCTGCGCCGTCTCTTCCGAAAATTCACGATGCACATACATGTCGTTGTAGTACACCGCCGCCGCAACCGGCACTCGATTTTTGCGTAATTTTTCGACGTCGTAGAGCATCGGCCAATCGGTTTTTTTGGCGAGCAGGTCGGCGGCCTTTTTGAGCGGCAGCAACTGCGGATATTGATCAAACATCCACGGATAAACCATCTCTCCGGTGAACATAACTGGGCTGTCAGCATCAAGCGCGAACTGCGGAAATTCATGCATTAGCCGCTCCGCCGACCAGTCGCTAGCCACCTGTTGTGTGTAGCAAGCTTCCTGCAGCAACGCGTAAATCGGATGGGTATCGAAGCTCTGCGATTGCTCCAAGTGCGACAAAAAATTCCAGTTCATTTCGCGCCCCTGGTTGCCGTCGACAAACGCATCTTCAAGCAGATAGTGAACCGATTCATAACCATCGCTCATGCCAAACGACAGTCCAAGCTGCAGAAAGCGCTGCACCGTCAGTCGGCCCCCACCCGGCAATTGCACATCGTGCTCAGCGAGGTGCCGAACGATCTCGCGCACGCGCTGCACGTCGTCGGGATAGCGTTGGTAATAGGCGCGATTCTTCGCGATCACGCGCGGATAGGTGGCGCGATACACGTCATCCACCGAGCGTGTAAGCGAGGGAATGCCGCCAGTAATCAGCACTTCTTTCAGGCTCTCGGGTGCAGTCGACAAATAGTTCATTGCGCAAAATCCACCAAAACTCTGCCCAAGAATGCTCCACGGCTTGTCACCTATTAACACTTTGCGAATCGCTTCGGCATCGCGCACGATGTTGTCGGCGCGAAAGTATTGCAAGTAGTCGGCTTGCGCCTCAGGCGTCAGGTGGCGCAGCGTTTGCGCGGTAATCGGCGTCGACGCGCCGGTGCCGCGTTGATCGAGCAGCAACACCCGAAATTCCTTTAACGCGCGCTTGATCCAGCCGCTGTTACCCATCGGTCGCGGCGCGCCGGAGCCTGGCCCACCTTGAAAGAAAACGAGATACGGCAGGTCGGAATGCTCTTTGCCTGGAGCGATCACTTCGCGTGCGAACACGCTGATTTTTGCCGCATCGGGTTTTGCGTAATCGACGGGTAACTCGAACCGATGCGAGTTAAGAACAAGACCGGGAATGTGGTGCGTAGAGGTGTTCATGCGGGATTATTGGTTAGGCAGTTTTCTAAGACCTTTGCACCCTCGACGTCAAACGTTTGTGCGAGCAGCGGATTGGCGCCATTGGTAACGTTGATGGTACTGATGCGGCCTAGCCCATCGCCGCTGTAGCTTGGGTTGACCGTGAGGATGTCACCCAACGTGGCAAGTTTTAATTGTCGGTCATCGTTGCGCCCACCTACGCCGATCTTCTAGTAGCTCTGGCCGTCGATCACCGTGGTGGCGACGCGACTGAATGCGGCGATCCATAGACACCACAGAAACCGTTGAATCGCGTGCGCTTGGGCGCGTGATTCAACGGCGATATGAAAGGCGGTCAGCTTGGCGCGAGACGGGGTGAGTGGAGACGCGCCGAACATGGACAAAGAGTTTATCGCTGGCTTGGCTTTCTGAGCGCTATGTAGTTGGAAGTTGATGCCGCGCGATTAGTTATCGCTAGTGTGTTGGTGGGCAGGGACTGCCCACCCTACCCAGCTTGTTAAGTTTCTAGCGAATCGCGTTCTATGCCCATGTGGAATCGGGCTCTTGCGGGAAAGCTGTTTGATCAATTCGCCCCGCCGCATTCCGCAGAATTGCTAGTGTTCGGACCTACCGGGCTGAGTGGGCGAGCTAGGGGCATCTACTTTGCTTAACCGCCTGCCTCGCCGCCAAGCAAGGCAATAACCAATTCCTCCGTATTGAATTATCCCGAACAGGCCAACCAAAATCATTTGAGTTCCCGCGCTTGTTTCAGTAGGCATGAGCATCATGAGCAAGAAAGACAGAGGCAAACCTAGCCATCCCAACGTGATTACTTGGCCCACGTCCTTGCCGAGAAAGAACGGGATCGCGCCCCAGCAAAAAATAAACACGTATAAGGCTGCACCTATGGCAAAGCCCAGCCGCCCGCGCCGATTCATTGTATTTTCCCTATGCCAGAATTTGCCTGACGGCCAAGCACGTCGAGTGCACCACCTATAGTCTATGGTGCCGCAATGACACCCAACATCAAGCCTTTGAACGCGGGAACCAGCGGTGAAAGTACGTGGTCCGTAGCGACGGAACAGTTCGTCATTTCCTTTCCTGGAGTTAGAACATTCCAACGATCTCTGCCGCGTTCCCATGATGCATAGTTTGACGCTAATTGATCTTGAAATGGCGTTAGTGACACCCGATAAATAGCATCGGCGGGTCGTCCTTCCGCTTTGATCGTTTCGTCAAAAGACCGCGTAATATTTTTCCCTGATAGCCCGTGCGGATCTGGGAATTGATTTGCCAAAACGCTACCGTCGTCTGCGGTGGCCATGACGTGTCCAGGACTAAGGTCCGCTGGTCGCGGATTCCACACGTGCACCGAGAGGTCATTGAACAGGTTTTCAAACGCGGCACTGAGTGCACTGTTCTCAAATTTGCCGCCGCTAAGTTTTGACGCAACGGCACCAATAATCATTCGGCTAATCATGTTTCCCGCATTGAACTGACCGGTCCCGCCACCTGGAAGCATTGGGTCATACGGCGTACTCAGAGCCCACCGCAAGACCGGCATCAAGGAGCGATCGTGCGAGAAAGCTGGTCGAGCAGCCCATTCCATTCGTCGGAACCGCAAGCGTTCCAACCTACCGCGCTTGCTGTGATCGAGCGTAACTTGCCGCATTCGTCAATGATCGCCAGAAAGAGTTTTCACCTATACGACTAGAAACTGCGACACGAACCCCATCGGAATAAAAATACACCGTGAATCCA
>JACMNN010000230.1 GCA_014378555.1 Burkholderiales bacterium
CTTCTAACTTTTTAGCATTGAGCGCCAATTTCAGCGGTCGTTTTATGAAAAAGCTATTACCCGATTTGCCGCTCAAAACCACTCACGCGCGGCCCACCGTTAACCGGTGTTGCGTAACCCCGCTGCCAAGCCATTAATCGTCAAATGCAACGCCCGTTGCGTGCGCTCTTCCAGATCGCCGGAGCGCACCCGTCGAATCAATTCGATCTGCAAATGATTGAGCGGATCAAGGTAGGGGAAGCGATTACGGATCGAGCGTGCGAGTGTTGGGTTATCGGCCAGCGGTGGCGCGCCGACGATGGTTTCGTATGCATGCCAAGTGCGTTCCCATTCGCCGTGAATCTTGCTCCACACCCGTTCGCGAACAACTTTGTCTTGCACCAGGGATGCGTATGCGGCGGCGATTTGCATGTCGGTTTTTGCCAACACCATGCCAAGGTTTGACAGAACAGTAGCGAAGAAAGGCCAATCTTTCGCCATTGCGCGCAACTCGTCAATTACCTCGGGTTGCTCGGCACACAATGCGCTAACCGCACTGCCGAAGCCATACCAACCGGGCAGCGACACGCGGGCTTGCGCCCAGCTAAACACCCACGGAATGGCGCGCAAATCTTCGATGCGTGCGCCGGCTTTTCTTGAGGCGGGACGTGAGCCGATGTTGAGCTCGGCGATCTCCTTGATGGGTGTGCTCTCGCGAAAGTAGACGACGAAGCCGTCGTCGCCGTAAACAAGCGCGCGGTACGCGGTGAAAGCGCGCCCGCTCAATTGGTCGGCCAGCGCAACGTAGCGTGCCTGCTGTTTTTCGTCGCTGGTGATATTGGGCAGCAGCGTGCTTTCGAGCACGGCGGCAAGCAGAGTTTCGAGATTGCGTTGCGCAAGATCCGGGTCGCCATATTTGCTACTGATAATTTCGCCTTGCTCAGTGAGCCGCAAAAATCCGTTGACGGCACCGGCGGGCTGCGCGCGAATAGCCTCGTAGCTTGGGCCGCCGCCGCGACCGACGCTGCCGCCGCGCCCGTGAAACAGGCAAAGGCGCACCCCATGTTGGGCGAAACTTTCGACCAACGCCGCCTGCGCGCGATACAGCGCCCAGTTCGCGGTGAAATAGCCGCCGTCTTTGTTGCTGTCGCTGTAGCCAAGCATGATCTCCTGCGCGTCACCCTGCGCTTTAATCCAGCGCCGATAGAGCGGATGCGCGAAGGCGCTTGCCATCACCGTGGGCGCGTTTTGCAAATCATCAATGGTTTCGAACAGCGGCACGATGGCAACCGCCAAATGCGGCGCGTCTCCACCGCGCGCCAGGCCGACCTCTTTGCACAGCGTGGCCAGCTCCAGTAAATCGGACACCGATTCTGCCATTGAGATGATCATCCGGGGCAGCGCAGCCGCGCCAAACCGCGCGTGCACATCGGCCGCTTTGCGGAAAATGGCAAGCTCAGATAGCGCAGTTTCTGAGAGCTTCATGTAGGGCGAGGCAAGCAGCCGCGCGCTTTCCAATTCGCGGGACAACAGCGCGACTTTGTCATCTTCTGACAACGTGGAGTAGTGGGCGCACAGGCCGCAACCGGCAAGCAACTCAGCCACCACCGATTCATGCACAGTGGAATTCTGGCGTAAATCCACCGGGGCGAGATGAAAGCCAAAGGTTTGCGCGGCGCGCTTCAGCGGCAACACCCGCGCGTCGGCGATCACATTAGAGCCGTGCCCGTTAAGTGACTCAACGATGATTTCGAGATCGTCGGAAAATTCATCAGGCGTGGCGTAGGGGGCAGCTTCAATGTTGTGCGGCACACGCAATGAGGCCTTGCCGGTGAGACTGCGATAGGTCGCGGCCATGCGGCTGTAGATGCCGGTTAGCGCGCGGCGATACGGCTCATCGACACGGAACCGTGACAGGTCGCCGCCACGCTCGGCAAGGGCCGCAAGCGCTGGCGTCACGTTAATCAGACGGCTCGACATGGCAAGCTCGGCGCCCAGCGAATGCACCTCGGCTAAAAAATGCGCCAGCACCAATTCGCACTGGGTTTCCATAACGTATTCAAGCGTGTCAGCATTGACAAACGGGTTGCCGTCGCGGTCACCGCCAATCCACATGCCAACCTTCAAAAACGCGGGCAGTTCAGCGACGGTTCGGTCGTGCGCGGCCAGTAGCGCCAGTGTATTTTTGGTCAGGCGCGGCACTTCAGACAAAAAGCTGACGCGGAAATAGCTGAGCGCATTGTCAATCTCGTCACGCACACGCAGCTTGGTAAGCCGCAACATGGCGGTTTGCCAGAGCTGCAAAACTAGGCGATGCAGCGTGGCCTCGCGGTCGTCCTCGTCCAATGCAAGCGACTGTGCAATGAACCGCTCACTATCAAGCGTGCTCTGCCGCTTGATCTCGGTGGGGTGGGCGGTGAGCGTGGGGCTTACGGTGGCCCGCGCCAGGCAATGGGCGATCTCGGCGCCGCTGATATGACCCGCTTTTAAGCGTTCGAACGCCGCGGCGAGCGAACCGGCCTGCGCGGTTGAGCCGACCTTTTTGTGATGCCGGCGGCGGCGATTTTGCTGCACGTCTTCGGCGATATTGGCGAGGTGCGAAAAGTAGGTGAACGCGCGGACTACGTCCAGCGTTTCCTCAATACTCAAATCAGCAAGCAGCGCATCGAGTGTGCGGTGCGAAGCGCCTTCGCGATGAAAGCGCACCGACTCTTGGCGAATTGATTCAACCTTGTCATAGGTGGTCTCGCCACGCTGCGCCCGAATCACGTCACCAAGCAATCGCCCAAGCAGTCGGGTGTCGGCCTTGAGCGGCGCGTCTTTATCTTCGAAGTCAGGGGCGGGGGCGGGCGTTGAGGTTTGCATCGCCTGATTATGCTGCAACGCACCACTACCGGAACCTACCGCGACATAGCAGCCTCGCGGCGCGGAACCCTGTGTGAGCTCGGCCTTGCGGATTACTCGACCTGCTTCTTTGCTTGCTTCACCGCTTTGGCGCGCGCAGAGCCGGTAACGCCTTTGCTTTGCGCGAAAATCTTTCCGAGCGCGGCGATTTCTTCGCGGCGGGCCGATGTTTTTCGAAAAGCCAGCGCGATGGTGCGCGACGGACCGCGCGGCGTGAAGCGACGGGCGTAAAGATTTGAGCCTGACAGCACGCCGCCCGCAATCGCCAGCTCGGGCAGCAGGGTGTGACCGAGACCACTTTCGACCATGTGGGTCAGCGTGATGAGGCTGGTCGCGGCGAGCGCGCGATTGGTGTGAATGTTTTTGAGTGAGCAGGCGGCGATCGCGTGTTCGCGCAGGCAATGGCCGTCTTCAAGCAGCAGCAAGTGTTCAGGATCAATTTTGTCTATGGGCAACGGCGACTGCGCTGCGCCCAGTTTGGGGTCAGCGGTAACGAACAAAAATTCATCCTCGAACAGCGACAGCGTTTCGATGCCTGCGGGCAGATCGTAGGGCAACGCAATGAGCGCGGCGTCGAGCGAGCTGGCGAGCAGTCGATCAAGACAAATGCCGGTCAATTCTTCGCGCAGCATGAGCTTTAATTTGGGATATTGCGTGCGTAGTGTGGCGAGCGTTGAGGGCAGCGCAAACGGCGCTACGGTGGGAATCACGCCGAGGCGAAAAGTGCCGGTAAGCGGATGCCGCGACGAGGCGCACAGCTCAACCAAGTCGTTGGCTTGCGCCACTAGATCACGCGCCCGAGCCACCGCGGTCTCACCGATCGCGGTGAACGAAACATGGCGGCGATCACGCTCGACCAGCGTGACGTCGAGCGTGCTCTCAAGGTCGCGCAGACTGGCTGACAGCGTGCTTTGGGTGATGAAACTTTTTTCGGCCGCGCGACCAAAATGACGTTCTTCTTCCAAGGCGATCAGGTAGCGCAGCTGTTGAAGCGACGGGAGAGCAGCCATAGTGTTCGCTAAATTCGATAACAACAACAATTTTAAGTTGCTTTGTGAATTACTTCAATCGTCTGACAATCCGTCTTTGCACTGTTTCAACCACGCTTGTACCGCGTCAATCAAAGCGCGCAGCGCTGCACAATTAAGGACACTTTATGAAACCAAATATTGGCATCTCAGACAAAAACCGTAAAGCGGTAAGCGCAATACTGGCGGACTTGTTGGCTGACGAGGTCGCGCTTTACGTGGCTACTCGCGGCGCGCACTGGAACGTAGTGGGCCCAAATTTTGGTGCATTGCATAGTTTTTTTGAGAGTCAGTACGAAGCACTGGACGACATTCTCGACGACGTAGCCGAGCGCATTCGGGCACTGGGCTTCACGGCACCGGCAAGCGTAGCGGCCTACGCAAAGGCCAAATCCATCGACGACAGCGCGGGCGATGCGGGCTCCGCATCGGCGATGATTGAGAAATTGCTTGCCGCGCACGAGGTGATTGTTCGCGAACTGCGCAGCAACGCTGAAAAAGCCGGCGAATGTGGCGACGAAGGCAGCGCAGACTTTTTGGTGGGTTTGATGGAGAGCCACGAAAAAATGGCGTGGATGTTGCGCTCGCATCTCGAATAGCCGATCCGCTGTTCGTCAAAACGGCTATTCCGGTGGGAATAGCCGTTTGTGCCAACTACGCAGCCAACATCGCGTCAAACGCGCGGGCATCAGCGCATACTGCGCCCTTCTCCAGCCACATCAACGACGTCAACAGCTCGTCGAACTCCGGCTCAAACTGACTGATGATCGCCTCCGGGTCCGGGCATAGTTTGCGATCTGTGATCAGCCCGAACTGCACGCCGCCGGCGTACGACAAAATCGACACCCCCATGCCGATGTGCCCGCTTTGCGGTACCCAGAACATGTTCTGACTGATCCGGCTGCCCGCGAGATAGAGTGGCTTTGCCGGACCGGGCACGTTGGTCATGACCGCCGTGCCTTTGTCCGACAACAGGCTCAACGCCTGCCGCTGCACGGCCTTGGGCACATAGCCCAGAACGCCTAGCAGCGCCATACTGACTGCCGCTTGATAGCCGGTCTTCAACGCCCTCATCCGCGCGCGCACCTCGAACACGCGGGCAATCGGATTGGCCTCACCAATCGGCAACTCCAGACCGACTAGGCCGAAATGATTGCCGAGTTTGTATTCGTTGCCCGGCGGTCGCAGATTCACTGGCACAAATGCTCGCAGCAGCGCGCCGTCCACATGGTCGCCCTTGCCCACCAGATAGCTACGGATTGCGCCGGCGACGCAGGCCAGCAGTACGTCGTTGACCGAACAGCCGAGCACGTAGCCGACGTCCTTCACCCGCACCAGATCCAGCGGTTCGCTCCACGCCACGCACTTAACGGTGCCGGTCTTGCCCTTGAGCCGGGTCACGCTATCGCTCGGCATGGTGGCCAGATAGGCCAATTCCTGCGCGAAGCCCGCAGCGACCTTTGCGCTGTCCATTGCCAGCGTTGGATCGTCAACCCAGCGACTATATTTCGCGACCATGCGATTGCCGATGCGCGCTCCGCCATCCATCGCCGATTCCATCGGCGCTTTCAGCGGGCCAAGCTGCTCGAACACCTGTCGCGCAACGCCTGCCACTGGAGCCAGTGCCTGCAGAGCGGGCGCGAGGCGCGTTTGCAATTTTTCGCCGAACGGCCCGAGTGCGTTGAATAAATTAAAGGGCTCGGCCACTTTGGCGAATTTTTTTACCTTCGATTTTGCCGCCATCGGCACTTCACGCGGCGTATCTGGCGCATTGGGATCGTCGTCGGTCAGGTTGAGCAATACACCGATCAGAGCGATGCCGTCGGCGATGCAATGATGCACCCGCGTGATGAGCGCCGAGCCGCCCTGATAGTCCTGCACCAGATGCATTTGCCACAACGGTTTGCCCTTGTCGAGCCGCTCGCTGGCAAGGTCGCCCACCATCGACTGCAACTCACGCTCACCCGCCGCTCCGGGAAGCCGCACACGATGCACATGCGCGTCCATGGCAAAGTGTTCGTCGTCAATCCAGTGCGCCATCATGCCGTCGTCGACGACATATTGGCGGAAGCGTGGATACACCAGCAGGCGACCGGTGATCAATGACTTGAAGCGCTCCAGGTCGAGCGGCGCATCGAAAATCATGACCCCGACGATCATCATCAGATTGGTGGTTGAGTCCATCCGCAGCCACGCGGTGTCGACGCTGCTCATTTTCTCTTTCGCCATGGTGCTCCTCCTTTGCGGCATGCGGGTCGCATTCTGCATCGCGCTGCGCCTTTAAAAAGACGGTATTGCAGTGTTGCGCGTGCTTCAA
>JACMNN010000231.1 GCA_014378555.1 Burkholderiales bacterium
CAGCAGGTGCCGCTGGCCCAGTAGGACCTGCGGGTAGCGCTGGCACGGCAGGTGCGACTGGTGCGAACGGAGCGATCGGTCCGGCGGGTCCCAGTGGAACATCAGGTGCGGCCGGCCCAGCGGGACCTGCGGGTAGCGCTGGCACGGCAGGTGCGACTGGTGCGAACGGAGCGATCGGTCCGGCGGGTTCTAACGGAGCCCCAGGCGTCGCTGGTCCAGCAGGTCCTGCAGGTAGTGCTGGCACGGCAGGTGCGACGGGTGCAAATGGAGCGATGGGCCCAGCGGGACCCGCTGGCGCAACCGGTGCAACCGGAGCGTCCGGTGCAGGAGCGGTTGAGTATGCCGACTTCTACGCGCTGATGGCTCCCGACAACGCAGCAACCGTGGCGAATCTGGCGGACGTGCAGTTCCCCAATAATGGCCCCGCGTTCGGCGGAATCACTCGACTTACGGCCGGTACGTTCAGCCTGGCTGCCATCGGCACTTATCAGGTGATGTTCCAGGTCAGTGTGAACGAGCCGGGTCAACTCGCCATTGCACTCAATGGCGCCATAGTCGCCAATTCGGTGGTTGGCCGAGCAACCGGTACCAGTCAATTTTTCGGGGTGTCCCTGATCACCACAAGCGCAGTAAACACCCAACTTTCAATCAAGAATGCGGGCAGTCCCGCAGCGTTGACGATAACCCCAAAAGCGGGCGGACCCGGAGAAGTGTCGGCGCACGTGGTGATAACGCGCTTGCGCTGAGCGATTTGAAACGGGTTGGTCTTTTGGACGATGCGGGGTGTCGCGAGGTCAGGATAGAGCGATATATCTGAGCGCGTCAATGCTGCGGAATAGTCGGTGACGGCGCACCGCAGCAACGACAAATCTTTGCGGCCGCACGCTGATCGGTCCCAGCAGTATTGATCGCTAGTGGCTGGTGCTGGTAGCTTCCAGCAATTTCGAAGCGACGTCTTTAGCGGTCCGCTGAACCTTACGTCTGTCAATCTTCGCGGTGGCCGCAATGGCCGGATGCTGCGGTTACGTGCAGCATTTTTATGAACACGGCACGGCTCAATTCGAAATGGCAATCGTCGGGCAATGTAGCCCGACCTACAGTCCTCCCGGGTCTGCGAGCGTTGATCCGCTGCGCTAGACTTATTTCCTAACCTCCACACGGAGCATTGCTCCGCTGTGTCGTCTGATTTAACGCCACACGCACTCGCCCCTGGCACCCCGATTCGCGACTACACGATTGTGTCGGTCATCGGTACTGGTGGCTTCTCGATTGTGTATCGGGCGATCGACAATTCGCTGCAACGCGAAGTGGCGATTAAGGAATATTTCCCCGCGGCGATGGCGCTGCGCGCGAGTGACGGCAGCATCGCGCCGCACGGTCGCGACAGGGCGACGTTCAGCAAGGGAATCGAAAGTTTTTTGAACGAAGGCAAGCTGCTCGCCGCATTTGATCATCCCGCGCTAGTGCGCGTGTATCGATGTTGGGAGGAGCGCGGAACGGCGTATCTGGCAATGCGTCTTTATGCCGGCACCACGCTGCGAGATGCGGTAACGGCGGGTAATTGGCGCACCGATGAGACAAACCTGCCGGCGTTGCTTGCACCATTGTGCGACGCGCTCAATGTGTTGCACGCAGCCCGGTGTTACCGCCGCGATGTCGCGCCGGACAACATCATGCTGGTGGACGTGGGCGCACACTGGATACCGGTGTTGCTCGATTTCGGCGCGGCGCGCAAGACCATCGAGAGCAGGCAAGTGTTCACCGCAATACTTAAGCCCGGCTATGCACCGATTGAGCAATACGGCGACGGCGAACTAAAGCAGGGGCCGTGGACCGATATTTATGCGCTGGCCGGGGTGCTGTATTTCACGCTCGCGGGTAGCGCACCACCGACCGCCATCAGCCGTATGATCCACGACAACATGCTGCGACCGCGCGACGCTTTTGTAGGGCGACTGCCCGAGCATTGGTTGGACGCCATCGAGCACGCGTTGGCCGTAAAGCCGGAGATGCGCCCGCAGACGATGGCTGAATTTGTGGCGTTGTTTGACTGGAGTGCAGCCTCGCAGCGCCCGACAACGTTTGCGCTGCCAGCGGATCAGCTCGAGCGCAGTGTTGCGCAGCAATCGGCTGTCGCAAACAGCGTCGATGAATCAACCGCGGTGCCGCCCCTGCTGCCAAACCGTGAAACCCTCGCGCCGCCGCCAGCAGACGACGCTACAGTCAGCACTCTGTGCCGTAAGTCGGATGCGCCGATCAGCGAAAAAATGCTCGAGTCGCCGCCGCCGCGTGGTGCAGCAGCGGCGCTAAAAATTTCGCCCAAACCACCCGCCCGCGGCGAGCCCACAAAAACTCGCAGGGCGCTCGGCGTCACAGCGATTGCTGTCTTTATCGCTCTCGGTATCGCTGCGGCGGCGTGGAAGTTAGCGTCTCGCCCCGCTCAATTGCCGACCGCGCCCAGCCCCGAGACCACACTGGCCAGGCCACCCATTGAATCGGCCAATGACGCTTCGACCAACAAAAAAACGTCTCTACCTAGTGAAGCCTCACCTAAACCGACACCATTGATCGTCGCGCCGGTCACCACCCGCACGCCACCCACGCAACAAAAAATCACTGTGACCGAATTACCTGCTTTGTCGGAGTCCGCAGTCAAGCTAGATGTTGCCGCTACCGCCAAAGAACAGGCGAAAGCCGCGCGAGCAGCAACGCCGAACGTGATCGAGGGGGCGGGTGAAGCAAGTCCACCTGTCCGCGTCAGTCGAAGGCCCGAACGGTGCAACGCGCTAATGGAGCGCTTTCAGTTGGGTGAGTCACTGAGCGAAGCTGACCAACGTTTTTTGATAGAGAGTTGCAAATGAATACACGATCGCTATCAGTCGCCGCTTTAGCTGCTGTTGGCGGCGCGTGCGCTTCAGTACTGGCGGGTTGCGCCGCCGCGCCGACGCCCACCGTCAACTACGCTGCAGCGCCGGCATCTGCGCTGCCACCAACGGTTGAAGTTGTCGTCGCTCAGCCGCCCGTGCCCGCGCCGGCGCCCCTTCTGGGAGTGCCGTTTGATACCGCCATCGTCAACGCCGCCGCCGCGTTGTTTAGGAACGCTGGGATCGACGCTACGCGCGTGGTCGTGATTGACCCGTTGATCGACGGCGTTAGCGGCGAGCAAACCACCGCCAGCAGCTACATAGAAACGCGGCTGCGCGACATTGCGCGCGACCAGTTCCCGAAGCTTGATATCCGCGATTTTTCCTCCGATAACGTGGCGAAAGGCCCGATGGTGCTGGTTGGTACCTTCACCGGCATCACGCTCGACAATAAGACCGTCGGCAAGCCTGAGGCGTATCGAATTTGTCTTGCACTGGCCGACTTTTCGACCAACAAAATCGTGGCCAAGGGCGTCGCGCGTTCGCTGCTCCACGGCGTCAACAGTACGCCTACGCCGTACTTTTCTGACACCCCGGTGTGGGTGAAAGACCAAACCGTGGAGGCCTACATCAAGACCTGTCAAGGCAGCAAAGTCGGCGATGCAATCGACCCGATTTATCGCGATGACATCGAAACTGCGACCGTAATTGCCGATGCGATTGTGGCGTGCGAAAAGCGCAATTTTCGCGAAGCGCTGGACTTATATGGGCGTGCCGTGCAGACCACGACCGGCGACCAGTTGCGTATTCACAGCGGGCTTTATCTGGCCAATTGGAAGCTCGGCAAACGATCCGATGCGGAGAAAGCGTTCGGCAAAATCGTCGATCATGGACTAGCTGCGCAAAAGCTCGCGGTGAAATTCTTGTTCCAACCGCGCAGCACCGAGTTTTGGACCGATACCAACGTCAGTGGGCCGTACCCGATCTGGCTGCGGCAAATCGCCACCCGCGTCGCCAAAGCCGATAACTGCCTAGAAATCGTCGGTCACACTAGCCGCTCTGGCAGCGAACTGGCTAACGACAAGCTAAGCCTCGCGCGCGCGCAAAACGTCAAGCGCAAAATGGACGCGACAGTGCCAGCACTCGCCGCAAAAACAAAAGCCAGCGGTGTAGGTTTCCGCGAAAACGTGGTTGGCAGCGGCGCTGACGATCTAACCGATTTGCAGGATCGACGTGTCGAGTTTCGTTTGGCGAAATGCGTTTCGTAGTGGCTTGAGTTTGCAAAAGCTGATGGCTGTAAGCCATTGGCACCTCGCCTGCGCTACGACCCCGCAGCGGCCTTGCTGAGCGTCGCGGGATAACTAGCCAACAGCCGCGATATCGGCTTAGGCAGCGCCGCCTTCGCCAGCTCGCTGCGTGCAATCCACATTGCACCCGGTTGCATCGCTCTCGGCTCGACACAATCGGCGCTTAAATGCGCGATATTTAACGTCAAGCGAAAGTGCGTAAATGCGTGGGCAATCGGCGGCAGCATCACGGGATGGTTGGATCCGCTTGCACCATGACGAATGTGAGCGGCCACTTCTGCGTCTTCATCAGCGCCGATTTCTGGCAAACACCATAGCCCGCCCCAGATGCCGGGCGCCGGTCGTTTCACCAGCAAAATTTGGTCTGCGTGAGTCAACAGAAGGTAGCTTTGCGCGCGATGTGGCACCACTTTGCTCGGTCGTGCGGCCGGAATTTCATCGACGCGGCCACTAATCCGCGCGGCGCAATCTGCTGCGATCGGACAAAGCAGACAGCGCGGATCGCTGCGCACGCAAATCGTCGCGCCCAAATCCATCAACCCTTGGGTGTAGGCGACCATATTTTTCGCGGATGTCGGCAAGCGCGTTTCGGCCTCAAACCACAGCTTTTTCTCGACGGCGCTCACCCCGGGAAAGCCTTCAACGGCTGCGTGACGTGCAAGCACGCGCTTTACGTTGCCGTCAAGAATCGGTGCAATCACGTCATAAGCAAACGCGGCAATGGCCGCTGCGGTACTGCGACCGACGCCGGGCAATGCCACCAGCAAATCGACGCTCGGCGGAAAGTGCCCGCCATGCTGGCCAACCACCTGTTGCGCTGCACGATGCAGGTTGCGCGCACGGCTGTAATAACCGAGGCCCGCCCAATACGCCATCACATCATCGTCGGGCGCTTGGGCGAGTGAAAGCACATCAGGAAAACGCTCAAGAAACCGCGCGTAATATGGCAAAACAGTGGTCACCTGTGTTTGCTGCAACATGATTTCTGAGAGCCAGATGCGATAGGCGTCGCGCGTGTTTTGCCAAGGCAAATCGTTCCGCCCATGGACGCGTTGCCAGGTGATGAGCCGGTTGGCGAAGCTTGATGTGTCGTCGCTACTCATTTTGCTGCTCAAGCCACACCTCGACCCCGAACTAACCTTGCAGGAGCGGCTACGCCGCTCCTGCCCATCAACCTGTCGAACGCAGCCCTTGCGCTGTTAAATCCTACGCTACCGAATTCCTAAACGCTGCTTCGCCTTAACGCCTGCCTCCGACGCTGGATACTTGCTCGCAACTTCCTGCAAAGTGATGCGCGCGGCTTGCAGGTCGCCCAGCTCGGATTGCGCGGAGGCAATGTTCAGCAGCGCATCCGACGCTTTGGCACTGTCAGGATATTGCGCAATCAGCTGCCGTTGCGCGGCAATCGCGCCGCGAAAATCACGCGTGGCGTAGAGCGAATTACCAATCCAATACTGCGCCGATGGCACCAACGTGCTGCGCGCAAAGGTGCGGTTAAAAATTTGGAAGGCGGTCACCGCCTCAGCAAAACGACCGGAACGAAAGTGCTCAAGGCCCTGATCGTATGCGCGTTGTTCGGCAACCGGATCAACCGCAGCGGGCGGCATGGAGCGCACTCCATCCGCCGTTGGATTTACTGAATTCACCGGCGGAACAGCGCCCACCTGGCCCGGCGGCATGCTTGCCACCGCAGGCGCGGCTGCTGCTGCGGCGGCAGCGGCCGCATTGCGCGCCGCCTGTTCGGCCTGTTGCGCTTCAAGCTTCCGCAACCGGCCATCTAAATCGACATACAGATCGCGCTGCCGCTTCTGGGTGTTTTCCGTCTCGTTTTGCAGTAACTCGATCTGCCCGCGTAATCGCGCGAACTCGGCTCGCAACGTTTCAACCTGATTGAACAGGTCGATGATGCTGCGGTTTTTCGCCTGCGCTTCAAGCTCGGCCACGCGCTGATCGAGCGCGCGCTGCGTGTCTGCCATCTGGCTGCGCAGTTGCAAAATTTGCTTGCGCGCTTCTTCATCGTCAAACATGCCGGCATGAACCGAGGTTGCCGCAAAGGTCGACAACATCATCCCCAGCGCAAGCGCGCGCAGCGCCTGCGTATTAGTCACACCCCGCATCATTTATTCCCCCGCGTATGCCAAGTCGCAGCGACGGTTCTCGGAATAGGCGGCCTCGCTGCTGGTCGGATTTTTTGGCTTCTCTTCACCAAAGCTCACCGTGTCAATTTGGCTCTCGCTCACGCCCAGCAAGGTCAGCACGCGCTTGACGCTTTCGCTGCGTTTTTGGCCGAGCGCTAAGTTGTATTCGCGGCTGCCGCGCTCATCGGTGTTACCTTCAACTTTGATGCGCGCATTGCGGTTTTGCTTCAAATACGCGGCGTGCGCTTCAAGCAATGGCTTGTATTCGTCGCGCACAGTGAAGCTATCGTAGTCATAAAAAATCTCGCGTCGCGACAGCGGGCTGCGCGGATCGCGCAACGTATTGGCAGACGTGACCACGGTGGTGCTGGGCATTGTGCTGCCAGCCGCGCCGGTGGTGGGATTAACACCGTTGGTGGAGGTGCCGCCCGTGTCGGGTGTCACCACGGTGGTCGTGGTGGTGCGGTTTTCTACCGGCGCGACGGTTTCGGGTGTTGATGAGCAGCCAGCAAGCGCTGTGGCAGCAATGGCGGCAAGAGCGAGTTTAAAAATGGTTTTCATGGAGGTTCCTTTCAGTGGACGAGGCTTCGATGATCGTTGCGATGATTTAACTGTCTACTTGGGTAGCGGGCCCCAAGCCGGTTCGCGTACATCGGCATTGCTGGCGCCGAGCCGTTGCTTGACGCGGCCGTCAGCTGACACCGCCGCGAGAATTCCTTTGCCGTTATACACCGAGGCGTACACGATCAGTTTTCCGTTTGGTGCAAAAGAGGGCGATTCGTCGACCGGGCCTTGAGTCAACGTTTGTACCTGACGCGAGGCGAAATCTTGCACCGCCAGCATGTAGCGCGAGCCTTCGCGTTTAACGAAAACCATGCTCTTGCCATCGGCGGCAACACGAGGATTGGCGTTATCGCTGCCCTCAAAGGTGATCCGTTCGGCGTTGCCGCCTTCGCCCGCGATGCGATAAATTTGTGGCGATCCACCGCGATCGCTCATAAAGTAAATGCGGCCATCTGGCGCCCAGTTTGGCGTTGTGTCAATCGCGCCGCTGTTGGTGAGGCGTCGCGAATTCGAGCCGTCGGCCCCGGCGACAAAAAGCTGCGTGCCGCCTGCTTGGGAGGAGGCGAAGACGATCTGGTCACCGCTCGGCGACCATGCGGGCGCCGACTGATTGCCAGCAGCGCGGGTGAGCAGTGTGCGCTGTCCGGAGCTCACGTTTTGTATGTAAACGCTGGGTTTTCTACCTTCAAACGACACATACGCCAAACGACTGCCATCGGGCGACCATGCCGGCGAAATGATCGGCTCAGCGGAATTCACCACCGGGATTGCATTAAAACCGTCACTGTCGGCAACGATCAACTGGAAACGACCGGGTGACTTAGCGACATACGCCAAGCGCGTGCTGAACACGCCTTTTTCGCCGGTAAGCCGCTCGTAAACGATGTCAGCAATGCGGTGCGCGGTGGCGCGCAAATCCTTGTTCGGCACGTTGAACACGAGACCCGTCAACTGCTCTTGCTTGGGGACGTCAACCAGCCGAAAACTCACTGCGACCATGCCATTTGCGGCAGGTACTAATGAGCCGATTACGGTGGCGTCTGCGCCTCGGGCTTTCAGTTCAGAAAACGGCACAGCAGCAAGCTCGCCGTTCTTTGGTAGGCCATTGCTATTGACGGTTTTAATGAGCCCGCTGCGCGCTAAATCCGCTTCGATTACTGCTGACATTTGCTGCGCAAGTGCTGCGTCACTTCCAGCAAAGCCCGCCACTGCGACCGGTATTTGTTGCGCGCCGACGCCAACGATGTCGATGGTCAATTGTGCGCGCACCTGGGCGGCGAAGAGCAACGCGCCGAACAAAGTAACGATACGAAGAGAAGATAAGTTCATCGGTCAGAGCTTGTGGAAATCGACAAAGTCATTGATAGCACGGACTGCGCACGGTCGCGAGCCTCCGTGGCAGCTACGAGCGTAGGATAAGGCCCTAATCGCACTCGGTACAGCGAATTTATTTGCTGCACACGGGGCAAAACGTTTAATTCAGTCTCGATCCTTTGTTGGAACGTTTGAGCGTTGGCAAAGTTTCCGAAAGCGCCCAATTGAACGAAATACTCTTGATCTGAGGCCGCTTGTAGTGGCAACTGTTGCAGCGCCACGACGGGCGGAACCAGCGCTGCAATATCAGCCGGGCGCGGTATTGCCAACGGCACGCCGAGTTGTGTGAACGGCGGTTGCAGCAACTCCAACTCGACCTCCCCGCTGCCCCCCTGCGCAATGCCTAGGCGATGCGCCGCAGCGTAAGACAGATCGATGATGCGGCCGGCATGGAACGGTCCACGGTCATTGATACGTACGATCACGAAGCGTCCGGATCGGACATGGGTCACGCGGGCGAAGCTGGGCAGCGGCGCGGTCGGGTGCGCAGCCGTCATTGCAAACATGTCGTAGATCTCGCCATTGGCGGTTTTTTGGCCATGAAATTTGCGGCCGTACCACGAAGCGATGCCCCGCTGGCGCAGTGAGGTCAGCGTGGTCAGCGGTTTGTAGTCAACACCAAACACGTTGTACGGGCGGTTGGCAAATCGGTGCAGCGGCTCGTCGCGAGGTTGGGCATCGGGGATTTGATCAAGATTGCTTGGCGTTGCCGCGGCGGGCCCGTCATCTTTGTAATACCCGCCCGGGCGCATCGCGCCCGATGCTTGCCCCTTAACGGCTGGTTTGCTGGCGCAACCCGAAAGCATTGTGATGACGCTCGCTAGCGTCGCCAGCGCAATCCCAGCGGCGATACGCGAACGACTCAAGAGTTCACCAATTTACGGTGGCTGGTCACACTCATCAAGATGCCCACCGCGGTGAACAGCGTCATCAACGCGGTGCCACCGAAGCTCATGAACGGCAACGGCACGCCAACCACCGGCAGGATACCGGTCACCATGCCCATGTTTACAAACGCATAGGTGAAAAACATCAGCGTCATTGAGCCCGCCATCAGCCGACCGAACAGGGTTGACGCATGAGCGGAAATCAAAAAGCATCGGCCGATGAACAGCAAATAAAGCACCAGCAAAACAATCCCGCCAAGCAAGCCGAACTCCTCGCCGTACACCGCAAAAATAAAATCGGTGTGTTTTTCGGGCAAAAACTCAAGATGCGTTTGCGTACCGTTCAGCCAGCCTTTGCCCAGCAGTCCGCCAGAGCCAATGGCGATGGCGGCCTGCGTCGTGTGCCAACCGGAGTCTTGACCGTCTGCCTCAGGGTTCAGGAACGTCATCACCCGTTCCTTTTGATAATCGTGAATGCCGACCTCGAAGCTCCACATTAGTGTCACCGCGCAAGCGCCGACCACCGCTGCGCCCACCATTACACGCCAGTCGAGACCAGCCAGATACAACACAAAAAAGCCACTGGCACCTATGAGTAATGCGGTGCCTAGATCGGGCTGGCGCACCACCAGCGCGAATGGAATCGCCACCAAAATCGCCGCTACTGCGAAGTTTCGCCAGTTCATCGCGCCCTCGTGACGCTCGAAGTACCAAGCGAGGATCAGCGGCAACGCGATCTTCATGATTTCTGACGGTTGAATATTGCCAATGCCCGGAATTTTTAGCCAACGGCGTGCGCCTTTAACCACCTCGCCGCCCAACGCAACGCCCACCAGCAGCACGATTCCGATTACGTAAAGCGGCACCGCAAATCGAGCAATAAACTGCGGCGATAAGTTGGCGATCACAATCATGATCAGCACCGCGATCACCACCTTTTGTGACTGCGAAATCACGCGACCGATGGTCTCGTTGGCTGCACTATAGAGAACCAGAAGCCCCAGCGCAGCGATGGTCGTGACGATGGCGAACAGAAACGGATCAAGGTGATCGGTTACTTTCGCCCACCAGAGTTGAATCATCGTGCCCGCCGAACTTCTGCGGCAACGCTAGCGGCTTTAATCGCCTCGTTGCCGATGATCGGTCGCTTGATCGCAGCGTCAAGCAGGGCCGGATCGAAATAAGCATCCATTACTTTTTTGGCAATCGGGGCTGCGGCTTCGGCACCGAAGCCGCCGTTTTCAACGAACGCTACTAATGCAATGGTGGGCTTATCAAGCGGTGCCAGCGCGATATACCAGGCGTGATCACGCAGTCGCTCAGCGACTTGCGAGGCAATGTAGGTGCCGCCGCGCAGTCCATACACCTGCGCTGTTCCGGTCTTGCCGCCGCTGGTGTATTTGGCTTTGAGAAACGCGGTGCGCCCCGTACCTTCGGTCACCACACCCGCCATGCCCTTAAGCACCGCATCAATATGCTCATTCTTCAACGGAACGGTGTAGGCGGGCGAGGGATGCGTTAATCGATATTCACTGCTGCGAGCGTCCTGAATTCGCTGCACCAAATGGGGTTTGAACGCGACCCCTCGGTTGGCCAGCACGGCAGTCGCATAGGCTAATTGCAGCGGCGTAAATGTATTGAAGCCCTGACCAATGCCGAGCGAAACCTGATCGCCGACGTGCAGTTTGGGATCTTTAGGGCGATTTTTTGCTTTCCACGCGCGGTCGGGCAGGATGCCGGGCAGTTCGCCATCAATATCGATGCCGGTCTTTACTCCAAAACCGAATTGGCGCATAAAGTTGGCCCAGTCGTCAATGTCCGTTTCTGCAGCCACTTGGTAGTAGTAGGTGTCACACGAAATGGCGATGGACTTGACCAGATCAACCATGCCGTGACCGCCCACTTTGTCGTCGCGCCAATGACCACCGCCCAAACGGAAGAAACCCGGATCACTGATGGTCTGCTGCGCGGTGCGAACGCCCAATTCCTGCGCCATCAACGCCATGAACGGCTTGTAGGTCGAACCGGGGGGATAAGTGCCGCGCAGCGGGCGGTTGAGCAGGGGTTTGTCGATCGAGGTGTTGAGCAGGTCCCAGTTTTGCGGATCAATACCATCGACAAATAAATTGGGGTCATAGCCGGGCTTACTGACGAACGCAAGCACCCCACCCGTCGTTGGATCAATGGCGACCAGCGCGCCTCGCTTGGCACCAAAGGCTTCCTCAGCGATTTTTTGCAGCCGGATGTCGAGGGAAAGTTGCAGGTTGTTGCCCGTGACGGAGGGTTTGCGCGACAGCGTGCGAATCACCCGACGGGACGCATCCACTTCAACTTCGGTGGCGCCCGCTGTGCCGTGCAACTCGCGCTCGTACGACAGCTCAATGCCGACTTTTCCGATGTAATCTGAGCCCTTGTAATTGGGTGTTAATCCCTGCGCTTCGATGCGTTCTTTTTCGCCCTGACTGATACGCCCGATATAACCGATGACGTGGCTGGCCACCTCGCCGAATGGATACTGGCGAAACAGCCGTGCCTTAATCTCCACGCCGGGCAAACGATAACGATTGGCCGCCACCCGGGCCACCTCTTCGTCGGTCAAACGGGACTTGAGTGGCAGGCTATCGTTGTTACGAAACTCGTCCCACAATCGTTTGAAGCGACGCCGGTCGCGCGGCGAAATTTCGACGATTTTTGCGATCTCATCAATCGCTGCTTCCATGTCGGGAATTTTCTGCGGATTTAATTCCAGCGTGTAGGCCGAATAATTTGATGCCAGCACCACGCCGTTGCGGTCGGTGATGATGCCGCGATTGGGCGCCTCTGGCTGCACATCAATCCGATTGGCTTCGGCCAATGTGGCGAAATGCTTGTGCTTCACCACTTGCAGATAAACGAAACGCCCCAGCAGCAGAACAAAACACAGTGCAACCAACACGGCAGCCAGCGTTAATCGGCGCTGGTACCAAAACAGCTCCTGATCGTGGTTTCTGAGTTCTGAGGCCATCGCGGTCGGCCGTTTAGTCGAGCAGCGAGCGCACGCGCTGCGGCCACTGCAGTAAGGCTGAAACAACGGGCCAGATGAGCGCGCTGCTCACGCTACCGAGAACAATGGCTGCGGTGGGCAACGTCGCTCCGCTCATCAGACGCAATACCAGCACCACCATCTGCGTAATTAAAAGCAAACCGAGCACATGTAGCGCCTGCTGCCACAGCGGAAAACGCAACACGCGGCGATGAAAATAACTCGCGGCAAAGCCGAGAATGGCATACGCGAGCGCGTGTTGCCCAAACAAATTTGCCTCCACTACATCGGTGAGCAGGCCGCACGCCCAAGCCACGCCAATGCCGATCCAGCGTGGTTGGTGGATGGCCCAATACAGCAGCACCAGCGCAAAGAAATCGGGCCGCAGCGCAAGCGCAAATCCCGATAGCGGAAGCAGGTTGACGGTGAAGGCGAGCGCAAGCGTGATCGCGACAAACCACGGCTTTGGCGCGAGCAGAATATCTTCTGGTCGGGCAATTCGGAACAGCGGCGAGTCGGGTAGGTGAAACATGCCTATCTACGTTTTTTAGCGGTTGCTTCGGTAGCCACGTCGGGCGCCGGCCTTGGTGTCAGCGCGACCGGTTTGTCAAGCACCAGCACCATGTCGGATCCCGACACTGCGGCCGTTGGCGCACACGCAATCACTGCAAACGCGCTTTCCGCGGTGCGCTGAACGCTCGCGATGCGGGCGACGCGAATGTTGCCGGGGTACACGCCGTCAATGCTGGACGTCAAAAGTACGTCGCCCTCTTTGACGTCGGCGTTGCTGGCTACGCTGCGAAGCTCCGGCAATTTTCCGGCGCCGCGCCCGTAAAGCAGCGCATGCATGGCGGTGCGCTCGATTTTTACCGGAACGGCGAAATCTTTTTCGGTGATCAAAGTAATTTCTGCGAACAGCGGATGCACCCGAGTTAACTGGCCCAGCAGCCCCAACTCGTCCACTACCGCTGATCCGGGCTCGAGCGGTTGCGTCATATTGCGGTGGATAAACGCCTTTTGCGAGAACGGGTCGCGGCCTAAGTAGACAACTTGCGCCGCTTGAGCTCGCACTGTTGAGGTTTGCACAATGTCGAGAAGCTTTGCCAGCCGGTCGGCTTCGAGCTTCGACGCAAGCTGCGCCTGTTGTGCTTGCGAGGCTTGCAGCAACTGCATTTTCAAGCGGGCGTTATCTTCACGCAATTCGTTGCGCGTGTCGAATAACTCGACCACGCTTTTTGCTGCCTGCGCGGGTAACAGTGCTGCTTGCTGCACGGGATAGACGACGGTCGCGATGGTCATACGCACTGTCTCAAGCGTGCGAAATCGCGCATCGATAAACATCAGCACCAGCGAGATCACACCAAAAAAGGTCAACCGCGCAATGGGGCTCGGCCCACGATTAAAAAAGCGCGGCGGCTCGGAGGGCAGTAAAGTCACTCTACCGTACATACTGTTTGAGTCGACAAAAGTGAGGTGAGCAAAACGCGGCGTGTTCGCCGAATGCAGAAACCGCAGCGACGGCTAAACGGTGCGCGCTACGCACCGTATTTTCCGGCAATCGAGGTCACAGCAAGCATAGTGCGATGACCGCAGAAATTTAGTCGGTGGTAAAGATGGACGACAGCCGGTCGATGTTCTCAAGCGCTTTGCCACAGCCGCGAACCACGCAGGTAAGTGGATCTTCTGCCACCACCACCGGCAGCCCGGTTTCTTCCATCAGCAAGCGATCAAGATCGCGCAGCAACGCGCCACCGCCGGTGAGTACCATGCCTTTATCCGCGATGTCAGAGCCCAACTCGGGTGGTGTGCGCTCGAGCGCCTGCTTAACCGCGCCGACAATCGCATTCAAAGGATCGGTAAGCGCTTCGAGAATTTCGTTTGATGACACGGTGAACGCGCGCGGAATACCTTCGGCCAGATTGCGGCCTTTGATTTCCATGTCGCGCACTTCGCTACCGGGAAACGCAGAGCCGATTTTTTTCTTAATATTTTCGGCCGTCTGTTCGCCAATCAACATGCCGTAGTTGCGGCGAATGTAGTTGATGATTGCTTCGTCGAATTTATCGCCACCGACCCGCACCGAGCCCGCATAGACCATGCCGCCCAGCGAAATTACGCCAACTTCGGTGGTGCCGCCGCCAATGTCGACCACCATCGATCCCGTGGCGTCCGAAATCGGCAAATCAGCACCAATCGCCGCTGCCATGGGCTCCTCAATCAGGAACACTTTTGACGCACCGGCACCGAGTGCCGATTCACGAATGGCGCGGCGCTCAACTTGCGTTGAGCCGCAGGGCACACAAATGATGATGCGTGGGCTGGGGCTCAACATTTTGCTGTCGAGTACCTTGCGAATGAAATGCTTCAGCATCTGCTCGGTGACGTTAAAGTCAGCGATCACGCCGTCTTTCATCGGGCGAATGGCAGTGATGTTGCCCGGCGTACGGCCCAACATCTGCTTGGCGGCGAGGCCCACATCCTGAATCACGCGCTTGCCGTTGGGCCCGCCTTCCTGGCGGATGGCAACCACCGACGGCTCATCAAGGACGATGCCCCGACCGCGTACGTAGATCAATGTATTAGCGGTACCGAGATCGATGGCGATATCGGTGGATAGATAACTGGTCAGAAACTTGAACATAAACTCTAGCGGCCTCCCGTGACCGCGTCCCGCATGGGCGCTTTCGCGTGACTCGCAAAATGCAAACCACACGACACTGCAAATTCCCCGGAAACGTCGTCTGCAAGCCCTTCTCGATCACCGAGATAAGTGGCTACAGCGTGTTGTATTTAACCCGATATGTTACCCTACCGCTCTTGCAAAAATACGTCAATGCTCGCGTTTCGCCGCTGCTTCTGCTAAGCGGCACAGTACGCGGCCCTATTTCAGTTCAATGAGTCTCACTCCCCAAGATATTGAGCGAATCGCGCATCTAGCGCGAATTCGCGTCACCCCCGCCGATGTTGCCGACGTGCAGGTCAAACTTGACGGCATTTTCAAGTTAATTGACGAGATGCAAGCGGTAGACACCACCGGCGTTGAACCGATGTCGCATGGCCTCGACATGGTGTTGCGTCTGCGCGATGACGCCGTCACCGAAATCAACCGCCGCGACGTTTTTTTGAAGAATGCGCCTGAGTCCGCTGACGGCTATTTTTTGGTGCCGAAAGTGATCGAATAGATATGGCTTGGAACACTTTTTCCACCGTCGCCGAAACCGTTAAAGCGCTCGACGACAAGCAAGTCAGCGCGGTCGAACTTGCGACGCACTACCTGGATCGCGCGGATGCGCTGCAACCCGCGCTCAATGCCTATGTCACGCTAGACCGCGAGAAAACGCTGGTTGAAGCTGCTGCGGCCGATGCTAAACGGGCTGCTGGTGAAACCGCGCCGCTGCTCGGCGTGCCGATTGCCCACAAAGACATCTACCTGATCGAAGGCTGGCGCACCACCTGCGGCTCGAAGATGCTGGAGAATTTCATCGCACCGTATACCTCGACGGTGGTTAAAAACATGTCCGACGCTGGCATGGTCACGCTCGGCAAGCTGAATATGGACGAGTTTGCGATGGGTTCGTCCAACGAGACGTCCTATTTCGGGCCGGTCAAAAACCCCTGGGATGTGTCGCGGGTGCCGGGCGGCTCGTCCGGAGGTTCGGCGGCGAGCGTGGCTGCGGGTTTGGCGCCTGCGTCCACCGGTACCGACACCGGCGGCTCCATTCGTCAACCGGCGATGTTCTGCAACCTCACTGGACTCAAGCCCACCTACGGCGTGTGCTCGCGCTTTGGCATCATCGCGTTTGCCTCCTCGCTCGATCAGGCCGGGCCGTTCGCGCAAACCGCTGAAGACTGCGCCCTGTTGCTGACCGCGATGGCTGGCTTTGATGCGCATGACGCAACCTCGCTCGATCGCCCAAAAGAAAACTACTCGCGCGATCTGAGCCGACCGCTGAACGGCTTGCGCATTGGCTTGCCGAAAGAATTTTTTGGCGAAGGCGTGGCGCCCGGCATCGCCAAAGCAGTCGACGATGCGCTGACCGTGTATCGCAAGTTAGGCGCGATCACCGTGGAGGTGTCGCTGCCCAACGTGAAGTATTCGGTGCCCGCGTATTACGTGGTTGCACCGGCCGAGGCGTCAAGCAATCTGTCGCGCTTTGACGGCGTGCGCTACGGCCACCGCGCCGCGCAATACAGCGATCTTATGGACATGTATATGCGCTCGCGTGCCGAGGGATTCGGCGCTGAAGTGAAGCGACGCATTCTGATTGGCGCCTATGTGCTGTCGCACGGCTATTACGACGCCTACTATTTGCAAGCAGGCAAATTGCGTCGCCTGATTGCTGAGGACTTCAAGCGCGCCTATGAAGTGTGTGACGTGGTGATGGGCCCAACGGCGCCAGAAACCGCATTTCAGTTTGGCGCCAAGAGCGACGATCCGGTCAAGATGTACCTGAATGACATCTTCACCATTTGCGCCAACCTTACGGGGCAACCCGCGATGAGCCACCCGTGCGGGGTTGACGAGGCGGGTCAGCATGTCGGCATGCAGATCATCGGCAATTACCTCGATGAGGCACGCATGTTGAATGTGGCGCATCAGTATCAGCTGGCGACGGATTGGCATCGTAAACACCCATCAATTTAGTCCCCTCTCCCGCAGCGCGGGAGAGGGCTAGGGTGAGGGCCATAGCTGTTAGAGAGCACGTCGCAGAGCAAACCAAGCGGTTTGGTAACAAAAGTTCTCAGATAAGTGTTTTCGCAAGTAACCGCCCTCACCCCCACCCTAACCCTGTCGCGCGCTGCGGGAGAGGGTGTTAACACAGTGAAGCTTCATATGAGTCAGTGGGAAATCGTCATCGGTCTTGAAACACACACACAGCTGACCACTGTGTCGAAAATCTTCTCGGGCAGCAGCACCGCGTTTGGCGCTGCGCCAAATACGCAGGCCAGCGTGGTTGATTTGGCACTTCCCGGCGCGTTGCCGGTGATGAACAAAGGGGCGGTCGAACGCGCGGTGAAATTTGGTCTCGCCGTGGGTGCAACCATCAACCAGCGCTCGATTTTTGCCCGCAAAAACTACTTCTATCCCGATCTGCCCAAGGGCTATCAGATTTCGCAATTTGAAACGCCGATTGTTTCCGGCGGTGGCTTGACCATCACCCTAGACGATGGCAGCAGCAAATACATCGAACTCACTCGAGCGCACCTTGAAGAAGACGCGGGAAAAAGCGTGCATGAGCAGTTCGACGGCGCCTCGGGCGTCGACCTGAACCGTGCCGGCACGCCGCTGCTGGAGATTGTCACCGAGCCGGTGATGCGCTCGGGCAAAGAGGCCATTGCCTACGCCAAAACGCTGCACAACCTGGTGCGCTATCTTGACATTTGTGACGGCAATATGCAGGACGGCTCGTTCCGCTGTGACGTCAACGTGTCGGTGCGCCCGCTGGGACAGAAGGAATTCGGTACCCGCCGCGAAATCAAGAACCTGAACAGTTTCAAGTTCATGCAGCAGGCGATTGACTTTGAAGTGCGCTGGCAAATCGCCGAGATTGAAGACGGGCGCAAGATTCAGCAGGCCACCGTGTTGTTCAACCCGGACACCGGCGAAACCAAGGCCATGCGCAGCAAGGAAGACGCGATGGACTATCGCTACTTCCCGGATCCCGATTTGCCGCCGCTGGTGGTCAGCGACGAAATGCTGGCACGCATCAAGGCCAGCATGCCCGAGCTGCCAGAGGCTAAGTGCGCGCGGTTTTCATCCGAGTATGGCCTGTCGCATTACGATGCTTTGCTGCTGTCACAGGATGGCGCAATGGCCAGCTACTTCGAAACCGCAGTCAAGGCGGGGGGCGACGCCAAGTTGGTGGCTAACTGGATGCTTGGCGAGCTGTCGGCCGCGCTGAATCGCGAAGACAAAAGCATTGAGCAGTCGCCGGTCAACGCGGTGCGATTATCAAACCTTGTGGCGCGAATTGTTGATGGCACCATCAATCACAAAACCGCAAAAACCGTGTTCGAGGCGCTGTGGAGCGGCGAGGCGGCGAGCGTGGATGCCGTCATCGAAGCCAAAGGCTTGAAGCAAATCAGCGACAGCGGCGCCATTGAAAAAATCGTCGACGAAGTGCTCGCCAAAAGCGCCGCACAGATCGCCGATTACAAAGCGGGCAAAGAAAAAGCGCTGATGAGCATCGTCGGCATGGTCATGAAGGCGAGCGCCGGCAAGGCCAATCCGGCGCAAGCGAACGCTATCGTGAAGCGGAAAATCGACGCGCTTTAGCCGTCGTCGTGCCGGAAAAAGCTTACAGCTTTACGCTGAATTGCTTGTAGGCTGTGGGCCACGCGTACAAAACGCCACATATCAACAGCGGAGAAAATGAGCGCCTAGCCTCATTGCAATAAGGCTGGGATCAATAAAGCTGACGCGACCTACGGTAGCGCCGGCGCCCGTTTCAACGTCGTGAAATTGTGTTTAATCAGCAGCGCATCAATCCGCGCCATAGCATCCTCGCGCGCTTTTGGATCGGGCGCGACAGTGACGCCTTTGCCGGTGTTCACGCCATTGGGCACTTCAGTGCGCACCCGGAACTTGCCGGCCGGATTGTCAAAATCGTGAAATGCGCCGGGGTACAGCGTCAGGCTGACGTTCTGATCATTGTTTTTTAGACGCGCGGTGAGCGCCGCACAGGGTGCCGCAGGGGTCCAGTCGTCCGCCTCACCCATAAGAATGGTGAGCGGCGACGAAATTTTCTGCGCTGAATTGGCGTTGGCATACGCTGAGCAGCCGGGATAAAAAGCAATCGCCTCGGCGAACTTCACGTTTTCGCTGAAATCGCCAAATATCGGTTTGTGCGTCACCGTGCTGAGCACCGTCGAGCCGCCGTGTGACCAGCCCCAAAGCACAATTTTTTTACTATCTATGCCGGGTTGCGCATTCAGCCATGCGCGCGTCGCAATCACGTCCTGCACCCGGTCACTTTGGTGGATAGTGCGCGACTGCAGCCGCTCGGTGCAAATTTGTTCGACGTTGCGCGAGGTGAAGCTTTCCGGAAGCACCACGGCGATGCCGCGCTCCAGCAGCCAATCTTTCGCCGCCTTGTGACGTGCGGTAAGACTGCCGTTTGCGCCGAGCCCGCCGCAACCGTGCAGCAGGATCGCCGCTGCGCCGGAGGCCTTGGCC
>JACMNN010000232.1 GCA_014378555.1 Burkholderiales bacterium
TGCGTCAGACATCACTGGCTTACCATTGGTTTGAACTGGTTCTTAAAACTCACCGCCGAGACGTCTTTGGCGCGCACGTCTCTTGCGCCGGCTGTCAGGGTGAAGGTGCGTTTGGTTGGCGGATAACACACACCCGCAACCTCCGAGCAACCCTGAAAAACAAGGGTTAACTCTGCTTTATCGGTCAATGTTGTGGCGGCGGACACGCTCATCGGCTGCTCATACACCTCAACCCGCCCAAAAGTAGGATCCGTTTTGATCTTGCCTGAAGGTAGCGAAATCTTGGTAAGCGCCTGCCCGTTAGCCTGCACCTCAAACCGGTCTTTATACAAATAGTGGCCTGGCAACACGTCGAACTTCACCACAAATTTGCCCGACTCAAAAGCTGCGACCACCGGAAACGCCGCATCTACCGAAAGCAGTGCAGGCGCGGTGGGTGCGGCGGGCGGCGTGGCAGCCACAGCCACTGACAGCGCAAAAACGGACGTCAAAACCGACAAACTTGCAACAAGTCGCGGCGCAGCACGATGGCTGAGGGCACTAATGCGTGGTCTTACTGTCATACTGCGGTTGAGTGTTAACAGGTCCGCAAATAACGCCTTTGCAGACCCAAGATTTAAGTATTTTGTTTGCGTCACGAAATTGTTTGCTGGAGACATGTATGCCACTGGTTTTACTCGGAATTCTGATTGCGTTGCCGATACTCGACATCTATGCAACCCTTCGAGTCGCTGAAGCGCTGAACGTTCCCGGCATCCTGCTATTCGCCCCGGGCGTAATTTTTGGCATTGTTGTCATGAAGCGCGAAACGCGCACCCTGCGTTCGCAGTTCGCAGGCGCATTGCAAACCATGGCCGTTCAAGGCTTGGTTTTCGATAGCGGTCGTCGCATGTTAGCCGCCGTGCTGCTGCTGTCCCCCGGCTTCGTCAGCGACCTGTTCGCGGTGTTTTTATTGCTTGTGCCGAATCGCGCTATGCCGCAGCCCGCGGTAGCTGCCGCGCAAACCGGTGCAAAAACAGTGGACGGCGAATTTCGGCGGGTTGAGTAGCCGCTTTTGGCGCAACGGTGAACGGCATACCGGCGAAACGCACCTTGGTTGAAGCCGTTTTAGACGCTAGCCAAACGATTGGCTTGGACTAAACGCAACTAGCCAACCGGCCATGATCCATCGTCATTCCTTAGGCGATACAGGCCTCAGCAATAACCACAGGCCCAACAACACCATCGGCACGCACAGCCACTGCCCCATGGTCATACCGAACGACAGAAAGCCAAGAAACGAGTCGGGTTCACGGAAGAATTCTGACACTGAGCGCAACACGCCGTAACCGACCAAAAACGCGCCCGACACCCGCCCAAGCGCGCGCGGTTTGCTGGAGTAAATCCAGAGGATGATGAATAGCAGTACGCCTTCCAGCGCAAACTGATAAAGCTGCGACGGATGCCGCGGGATTCTGTCGACGGTCGGAAAAATCATCGCCCACGGCAGCGACGGATCAGCGGCACGACCGGGCAGTTCAGCATTGATGAAGTTGCCGATGCGTCCTGAGGCCAGCCCCAGCGGTACCAGCGGTGCGACGAAGTCAAGCACCTGAAAAGCTGGCCGCTGGTTGCGCCTTGCGTAGAGCCACATGGCAAAAATCACCCCCAGCAAACCGCCGTGGAAGCTCATTCCGCCTTGCCAGATGGCAAATAGTTCAAGCGGATGGCTCAGGTAATAAGCAGGTTTGTAAAACAGGCAATAGCCGAGACGCCCCCCCAGAACGACGCCCAAAATGCCATAAAGCAGCAGATCGTCTACGTCCGAAGGACGCCAGCCGCGCAAAATCTGCTTGCGCGCGCGGTAACTGCCCAGGGCCATGAACAGCGCGAACGCCGCGAGGTAGGTCAAGCCGTACCAGCGGATCGCAAGCGGTCCTAGTTGCAGCGCGATGGGGTCGATTTCGGGATGGATCAGCATTGGCGATAGTCTAGCGTCTGGACTCCAGATTGACCGCCAACAAGTGCCCCGCCGGTCCGCTCGCGCGAGCGATGGGCGAAAGATAAACTGCGCGTTATCGCATCGCCGAGTGCGACTCGCGGGTGAAATAGTGCTCGCGATTCCACAGTAATGCCACCGGCCACGGCTGCCGCTGCAGCTTGCGATAGATGCGCGATGCGTCGCCTACCGAGCGCGCCCCGGCCAACGTTGGCTGCGCAAGCACCGCAGCGCGCACGAAGCGCAGGTTGCGCGGATCATCGCGCAGCGGTGCCACGCCATCGGAACCCATGATGACGCGGGCGGACGGAAACAGCGGCGCGAAAACGTCGCGAACCATCTGCTCTGAACCGGTCTCGCAGCCCAACAGCAGGACGCTGCGCACGTTTAGAAATACCGTCGGAAAGACCGAGCGGAGCGTTTGCAAATCCATGACATCGAGGCGCGAAATTTCACCGCCAAAATAACCGCCGCTGTGATGCCCCGAGATCACCACCGTGTCAATGTTTGCATTGATATCGATTACGCCCTGCTGAATATCCTCGATCAACTCGCCGAGGCCATAACTGCCGGTCGTTTTGAGCCGCGCCAGTTCGAGTTCGCGCATCTCCGCCCACACCCGCTGACAGCCGTTAACACCCTCATCCTTTTTACAGTCAAGCGAGCGTGCCTGAGCCGCATTAAATCGGTCTTGAGAAGCGGAAATGTCCATGCGCCGCGCCGCAGGAAATCGTTGCGCAGAAGGCACCACAATTAAGCGTCCGCCCAACTTTTGTTCGGCAAGCGCGGCCCGCATAGCGACGATTTCCGGCGCTGCGTTGTTCAAATCGAAGAAAAGGGTGGTGTTCGGGTTTGCGGCAAATGTAGACGCTGCCGCAACCAAGCCGAACACCACGCCTGCCCGCCGCGCGACCCGCAACAACCAAAATGCGGAGAAGACGCGGGGTAGGTTACGAACGAAAAAAAGGAGCGATTTGGAGGAGGTATACACGAGGTACTGCGGCGATGCAGAGTAGAAAGTAACTCTAGCAGCGCCACTGTATGCCGATGCAGTACCCGGCCCTGTAGGCGGAGGCCGCGATTTCGCTGTCGCCTTTTGGAAAGCCTTTGTTTACAAGGCTTCCAGAACCATAGGCAGCGGTTGATCGCGCCTTAACGGACAAATCCTATTTTTACGCCGTAGCGTCAGGCCCGCTTCTTTTTGCGCGGTACTTCGGTGGTGGATATTCGTGGGATCACCCGCAGCCCGTGGGCCGAGTTCTCCCAATACCGCCAGTCGTCAGAGAAAAAATACTCGCGTTTCCAGAGCAGCGTCACTGGCCACCGCTCGGCAAGCAAGCGCTGATAGATCGGCGTAATGTCGTCAGGCGCCGCGGCGGCGAGCAGTTGCGATTCGTTACGTAGAAGCTCGCGAATGAAACTCAGGTTGCGCGGCTCATCGCGCGTGGGCGCGGGCAGCTCGGACCCGACGATCAGCTCAGCCGCCGGAAACAATTTCCCGAAAACTTCCGTCAACATCTGCGGGGTGCCGGTATCGCAACCCAGCAAAATCACCGTTCGCGCGTGGTTGAATGCATTCGGAACCGCTTTGGCGATGGCGAACAGGTCATCAACATGCAGTTCGGCAAGTTCACCACGGAAAAACTTTCGTTGGTGGTGGCCGGAGATCACCACAATGTCGACCACGCTGTCACCGATCATGCGCGTGTCGTCGAGGGCCAGCTTGCCATCAAATTTCATGGTCAGCAATTCGCGGCGAACCTCCAAATCTCGAAGTTCGTCCCACACCGCGTGGCAGCTTGCACGATTTGCTGGCGTCAGTGGCGCACAGCTCGATGCCTTCGCAATAAGCTCGTCGGTATTGCGGTGCAGCGCGAGTATTTTCTTGCGCCGCTCGGGATCAAATCGGGACAGCGACGGAACCAGAAAAAGTTGCCGGTTTTCGCTGGGCAGTTCGCTTTCAAACTGCGCCACCTCGGCCTCAGCATTGTTCAGGTCAAAAAACAAAATATTGTTGCGAACAACGCGCTCTGTTGCGGACGCCGAAACGGCGCCCGTCAAAAATGCAGCGAACGCCAGCGTGCCGACTACATGCGACATTAGCGTGCGCAGGAAGCAATGATTTACCATGATCATAGTGTAGCGAGCTTAAAATTTCGTGCTGCTAAAGATTTTCCTCCCACCCCCAAAATTTTGATCGCGCGTAAGTGTTGGTTGATGTGCAAGCCCTAAGGTGCGCGCTTTGCGCTCGAGTAGGCAGCACCGCTCGCGCCACACCGTCCGCGTGATGGACGAGACCTAAACATGCCATTCAACCGCCGCAGTAAAACTATCACCGCGGGCATTGCCCGTTCGCCGAACCGCTCGATGCTTCGCGCGGTTGGCTTTGGTGACAACGATTTCGACAAGCCCATCGTCGGCGTCGCCAACGGCCACAGCACCATGAACCCGTGCAATGCCGGCATTCAGCCGTTGGCCGATCGTGCGGTCGAGGCGATCAAAGCGGCCGGTGGCATGCCGCAGATGTTTGGCGTGATTACGGTCACCGACGGCATCAGCATGGGCACCGAGGGCATGAAGTATTCGCTCGTGTCACGCGAAGTGATTGCCGACGCCATTGAAACAGCAACGCAAAGCCAAATGATGGACGGCGTGCTGGTGCTCGGCGCGTGCGACAAAAATATGCCGGGCGGCATGATCGCCATGTGCCGCATGAACATTCCGTCAATTTACTGCTATGGCGGCACCATCAAACCGGGCAACTGGAAAGGTCAAGCGCTGACCATCGTGTCGCCGTTTGAAGCAGTCGGACGCATGGCAGCGGGCACCATTTCTGAAGAAGATTTCATCGGCATCGAAAAGAATGCCTGCCCCACCCACGGGGCTTGCGGCGGCATGTACACCGCCAACACCATGTCGTCGAGCTTCGAAGCGCTGGGCATGAGTTTGCTCGGTTCGTCGTCGATGGCGAATCCTGATCAGGAAAAGTCGGACAGCGTGGCCGAGTCGGGGCGTGTGCTGGTTGAAGCGATCAAGAACAACCTGAAACCGCTCGACATCATCACCAAAAAGTCGATCGAAAACGCGGTTGCGGTGATCATGGCCACTGGCGGCTCAACCAACGCGGTGCTGCACTTCCTCGCCATCACCCACGCTGCTGACATCGATTGGACCATTGATGACTTCGAGCGGATGCGCAAAAAAGTGCCGGTGCTGTGCGACCTGAAGCCGTCAGGCCAATACGTAATGACTGATTTGCATGCCGTTGGTGGTGTGCCGCAGGTCATGAAAATGCTGCTTAACAAAGGGCTGCTGCACGGCGATTGCATGACCATTACCGGCAAAACGATGGCTGAAGAGCTGGCCAATGTGCCCGATCTGCCAGCCCTTACGCAGGACGTGATTCGCCAGCCCGACAACCCAATGTACGAGCAAGGTCATCTGGCGATTCTTAAAGGCAACCTGTCGCCCGAAGGTTGCGTGGCCAAAATCAGCGGCCTGAAAAACCCGGTGCTGACCGGCCCGGCGCGCGTGTTCAACAGCGAACCGGAATGCATGGACGCCATCATGGCCAACAAAATCAATCACGGCGATGTGTTGGTGTTGCGCTATGAAGGCCCCAAGGGCGGCCCGGGCATGCGCGAAATGCTGGCACCGACCAGCGCCATCGTTGGCAAAGGCATGGGCGAGACCGTGGCGCTGATTACCGACGGACGATTCTCCGGCGGCACCTGGGGCATGGTGGTCGGCCACATCTCACCCGAAGCGCAAGTCGGCGGGCTGCTGGCGATTGTTGAAGAGGGCGATTCGATCACCGTCGATGCGCACAAGTTGTTGCTGCAACTAAATGTGGATGAGGCAACCATTGCGGCGCGAATGTTTAACTGGACGGCTCCTCCAATTAAGTACACCAAGGGCGTGATGTATAAATTTGCGCTGCTGGCGTCGAGCGCGAGCAAAGGCGCGGTTACTGATGCTTAATTTTTCGAGCGTGGTAGCGGCGCTTGCTCTAGCTGGCGCAATGGGTGCATCGGGTGAAGCAGGCGCAACAGACTTAGCTACGCCGGCGCCAGCCATGGCAACCGACATCAAGCTGGTTAACGCCAGCTTCGAAGAGCCCAGCAACGGCCCGCGAACGCCCGGTTGGTCTGCGACGCAGCACTACGGGCCGACGCGCGACTTTGAGTGGGCCGTCGACACCGATGTTGCGTCCGACGGCAAGGCGAGCTATCGAATCAAACGCCTGCGGCCGCAGGCGTTTGGCATGATCAACCAAGGCGCCATCGTTGAGGCGTACAAGGGCAAGACACTCGAATACTCGGCGATGATGAAGACCGAGGACGTCGGGCCGGAAGGCTGGTTACTGGTCGTCAATATCGAAAGCCGCAACGCCCTTTTGGAACAAGTTCGCAGCGTTCCAGCCACCGGCAAGCATGACTTTAAACGCTACAGCGTGCGCTTTAAACTTCCCGCCGACATTTATGAATTAAAACTCGGTGTGATGTTGCTTGACGCGGGCACCGGCTGGGTGGACGACGTGAAGCTGCGGGTGGTGGATTGAACACTGAATCATTGCGCTGCGGCGCGGTCAACATCATTTGCCTTCAGCCGTTTATAGATTCATGAACCGATTTCCACCTTCCCGCATTTTGTTGGCGCTCGCAGTGAGCGTGGCCTCCGTGTCCGCTCTCGCCATCGACTCTATTCCACTCGACCAACTGCGTCCCGGCTTGTGGAAAGTCGAGCGCAAGATGGAAAAACTTGACCTCAATCCGGTGGAATACGAAACGCGCAACAGCGAATATTGCGCCAGCCCGAAGAAAGAGCTCACCCGCATGCTGCGCGCTGCCAGCATGCTTTGCAAATCAACCATTACAGCCCTTGCCGACAACAAATATCAGGTACAGGCGCGCTGCAATCTGCCCGGCGTGACCGGCAGCAACACCACCATCATCACCATCGTAAGCGCAGACGAATACCGCGCCGATGTGGACACCGAAGGCAGCGTGTTTGGCAAGCAACAGCATCGCAAAGAGCAGATTTCGGCGTCGCGTGCCGGGGATTGCACGGAGTAGTTTCGGCGTGGTCGCGGTGTAACAACCTGCACTGATCACCGCTTTGCGCATGATCTAGGCGGTCGTCGCGTTTACCTGCAACTACAGCCACATACCGGGACTACACTGTCCGATATGAAAGCCACCAAAATAGTTGCCACGCTCGGGCCTGCGAGCGACACCGTTGAGATCATTGCCGCCATGATTGGCGCGGGTTGCGACGTCTTCCGACTGAATTTTTCGCACGGCACTGCGGACGATCACATGGGCCGCGCCCAGAGGGTGCGCGAAGCCGCCGCGCTGGTCGGCCGCGAGGTAGCCATCATGGGCGACCTGCAGGGACCGAAAATTCGCGTCGGCAAGTTTGAAGGCGGCAAGGCGTGGTTAGAGGCGGGCCAACCGTTCCTGCTTGATGCCGCGCTGGACAACATGCTGCCGCTGTCAAACGCCACGCAGGCGAGCCTCGACTACAAAGAGCTACCGCAGGACGTCAAGGTCGGCGACACGCTGTTGCTGTCTGACGGATTGATCCAGTTGAAGGTGGACCGCGTCGCCGGCGACAAGGTGTTCACCACCGTGGAGCTGGGCGGCGAACTGTCGAACAACAAAGGCATCAACCGTCTCGGCGGCGGACTCACCGCGCAGGCGCTGACCTCAAAAGATTTGGCCGACATCAAAACGGCGGTCGCCATCGATGTCGACTACCTTGCCATCTCGTTCCCGAAAAACGCGGCCGACATGTTGACCGCCCGCGCCATTCTTTCAGCCGCCGGTGGCAAGGCCAAACTGATCGCCAAAATCGAGCGCGCCGAAGCGATCATCCCGCAAACGCTCGACGAAATTATCGACGCCAGCGACGGCATCATGGTGGCCCGCGGTGACCTCGCCATCGAGGTCGGCAACGCCGCCGTGCCCGCCCTGCAAAAGCGCATGATCAAGCGCGCGCGCGACAAAAACAAGCTCACCATTACCGCCACACAAATGATGGAAAGCATGATCACCGCACCAGTGCCAACCCGCGCCGAAGTGAGTGATGTGGCCAACGCCGTACTCGACGGCACCGACGCGGTCATGCTCTCGGCAGAATCCGCAACTGGCAAATATCCAGTGGAAACCATCCGCACCATGGCCGCCATCGCACTGGCCGCCGAGCGCTCGCAGGTGTACGAACTGGATCGCGATTTCGTGAACCAGCAGTTTGCGCGAGTCGATCAGGCCATTGCCATGGCGTCCCTGTTCACCGCGTTTCACCTGAACGCCAAGGCGATCGCCGCGTTGTCGCAATCCGGCTCCACCGCTTTGTGGATGAGCCGTCACGACAGCGGCGTGCCGATTTTTGCGCTAACGCCCGAAGTGTCCGCAGCACGGCGCGCCGCGCTGTATCGAG
This sequence comes from Burkholderiales bacterium, assembly GCA_014378555.1. GTDB lineage: Bacteria > Pseudomonadota > Gammaproteobacteria > Burkholderiales > Casimicrobiaceae > Casimicrobium. The sequence continues at coordinate 8,420 of JACMNN010000232.1, forward strand.
GCGTACGGCCCATGGTGGTGCCGTTCAACGCGGATCGCGAACAAGCGTTGCAGGCAGCCGAAGACGCATTAAAGCTTCGCGGCGCAGTCACCGACGGCGACTTGATCGTGCTGTCGTGCGGCGAACCCATGGGCAAAAGCGGCGGCACCAACGCGCTGAAAGTGGTTCGCGTAGGTGAGCTTCGCGGGTAACCGCGATTTAGGCAATTCAAGCGCCGCACTCAGCAATCAAACCCTTCGCTGCGTTTAGTGGTCAGTCACTTCGCTTCGTTTAGTGGTCAGTCACTTCGCTTCGTTTAGTGGTCAGACCCTTCGCTGTGCTCAGGGCGAACGGATAACGAAATCCGCTCGCCCTGAGCGCAGCGAAGGGTTTGACCGAACCGCTCGCCCCAAGCAAAGCGCACGATTGAAATGACCCGTTCGCCCTGAGCACAGCGAAGGGTCTGACCCAACCGCGCACCCTGAGCAAAGCGAAGGACCCGACCGACCCATTTGCCCTGAGCGCAGCGAAGGGTTTGACCACAGTCAAAGCCATCCATGAAACCCTTCTGGTGCTACATCGTCGAGTGTGCCGACAAAGCTTTCTACACCGGTCATACCGACAATCTGGAACAGCGATTCGCGCAACACCAGAATGGCTATTTTTCAAACTGCTACACATTCAAACGCCGCCCCGTAGTATTGATGTGGAGCCAAGAATTTCCAACCCGCATTGAAGCGCTCGAAGCCGAGCGAAAAATCAAGGGCTGGAATCGAGCCAAGAAAATAGCCCTCGCACAACAGTCAAACCCTTCGCTACACTCAGGGCGAACGGATGAGGAAATCCATTTGCCCTGAACGTAGTGAACGATTCAAACAAATCCGCTCGCCCTGAGCGCAGCGAAGGGTCTGACCGATCCCCTCGCCGTGAGCGAAAGCGAACAATCGACCCAACCCGCTCGCCCTGAGCAAAGCGAAGGGTTTGACCGATCCACACGCCCGTGAGCGAAGCGAACAATTGACCTAATCCGCTCGCCCCGAGCACTCGGCGCGGACCAAAAAGTCAAGGGCTAGCATTGCACGACGAAAATCGCCCGCTCAAAGCAATCAAACCCTTCGCTACGCTCAGGGCAAACGGATTTCTGCAACCGTTCGCCCTGAGCACAGCGAAGGGTCTGACCGATCCCCTCGCCGTGAGCGAAAGCGAACAATTAACCCAACCCGTTAGCCCTGAGCGTAGCGAAGGGTCTGACCACACCAAAGCTACACTTTCGCAATGGAACACCAAGTCAAACCCACGCACCGCGTCTTGCTCGGCATCACTGGCGGAATCGCAGCCTATAAATCTGCCGAACTCACCCGCCTGCTGATCAAATCAGGCCGTGAAGTCACCGTCGCCATGACCGCCGCTGCCCGCGAATTTGTTGGGCCCGCCACGTTCCAAGCGCTTTCCGGCCACCCCGTTTACAGCGACCTGTGGGACACCCGCCCCGACAACGGCATGGCGCATATTGAACTCACCCGCGGCAACGACGTCATGCTCATCGCTCCTGCGTCGGCTGACTTTCTTGCGCGCCTGGTCCATGGTCGCAGCGACGACCTGCTCTCGACCACGGTTTTGGCGCGCACCATTCCGCTCATCGTGGCCCCGGCCATGAATTTGCAAATGTGGCAAAACCCGGCCACGCAGCGAAACGTCGCCACGCTCAGAGCCGATGGCGTTCACGTCATCGGCCCCGGAACCGGCGACCAAGCCTGCGGCGAAATCGGCGACGGCCGGATGCTCGAACCCGCCGACATCATGGCCGCACTCGACGCCTGGGCGCAACCCAAAGTGATGGCCGGAAAACGCGTGCTTATCACCGCTGGCCCCACGCAAGAAGCCATAGACCCAGTGCGAGTTATCACCAACCACTCCAGTGGCAAGATGGGTTACGCACTAGCGCAGGCGTGTGCTGACGCGGGTGCTCAGGTGACGCTGGTGAGCGGGCCCACGCATCTGGCCACACCCTACTCGGTTGATCGGGTGAACGTCACCAGCGCCGCGCAAATGCTGGTGGCGGTTGAGGCCGAGGTCGACCACGCCGACATCTTCATTGCCGTGGCGGCGGTGGCCGACTATCGGCCCACCAGCAACGCCGAACAAAAAATCAAAAAGACCAACGCCGGCCTCACCGTTCACCTCGAACCCACAGTGGGCATCCTCGCCCATATCGCAAAGTACCCGCGCCAAGGTCAAGGCAAATCTGGCCCGCCGTTCTGCGTCGGCTTTGCGGCAGAGAGTGAAAAAGTAGAACAATACGGCGCCGAAAAGCGCGCCCGAAAAGGCATTCCGCTATTGATCGCCAACCACGCCCAAAGCGCGTTTGGCGCCGATGAAAATCAGGTCACGCTGATTGATGAGCGCGGTGCTGCGGGCGCAGTGCGGCTGCCGCGCATGGGTAAGCTTCTTTTGGCGCGGGCGTTGGTTCACGAGATTGTCCAGCGGCTTAAAGATGTCGAACCGCTCGCGACTAACGGAATTTGACCCTTACTGAATCACGTTGCTGCCATCACCAACGACATGGTCAACCGTATCAGTCACGCAACGGCCATCTAGCGGTCAGACCCACCGCGCGAACGGCACGTTGGGTCTGCTTTTAGGCACTCGCTAACCCCGTTTCACTGCCCCGTTACCGGCGTTATTGCTTCATCCGCCGCGCAACTTCATCGCCCAGCCGCCCCGCTGTTACGCACAGCATCGGCACCGCATCGCGAGCCGCGATCAGCGCGCTTTCCAGCGCGTGTCGATCCTCGACGTATTCGTGAATCATCTGATTGCGCAATGCGCGAA
>JACMNN010000233.1 GCA_014378555.1 Burkholderiales bacterium
AGCGCGCATTTGTCACTCAACCACGGTTGCTGGTGTTGCCAACACCTGGGGCTATGGCGCAATGACCAACTCGTACAACGACATGCAGAACACCAAGTGTGCGCTCTACATTGGATCGAACGCGGCCGAGGCGCATCCGGTATCGATGCTGCACATGTTGCACGCGAAGGAAACCGGTGCCAAGTGGATCGTGGTTGATCCGCGCTTCACCCGCACAGCGGCCAAAGCCGACGAATACGTGCGCATTCGTTCCGGCTCTGACATCGCCTTTTTGTTTGGCATGTTGCACCACGTTTTTAAGAACGGTTGGGAAGACACCAAGTACATCAACGATCGCGTTTATGGCATGGACAAGATCAAGGCCGAGGTCATGGAAAAGTGGACCCCGGACAAGGTTGAAGAAGCCTGCGGAGTCCCTGAAGCGCGCATGTACGAGCTGACAAAAATGTTCGCGACCAGCAAGCCGGCAACATTAGTTTGGTGCATGGGCCAAACCCAGCACACCATTGGCAACGCGATCGTGCGCGCAAGCTGCATCCTGCAACTGGCCTTGGGTAACATTGGCGTGACCGGCGGCGGCACCAATATTTTCCGCGGTCATGACAATGTGCAGGGTGCGACCGACGTCGGCCCGAACCCGGACTCGCTGCCCGCCTATTACGGTCTGGCGACAGGCGCCTGGAAGCATTGGTGCACGGTGTGGGGTGTTGATTACGAGTGGATGAAACAGCAGTTCGCTTCGCAGACCATGATGGAGAAGCCCGGCATGACGGTGTCGCGCTGGATTGACGGCGTACTCGACCCGAACGAGACCATTGATCAAGATTCAAATCTGAAGGCGATCTTGTTCTGGGGCCATGCGCCGAACTCGCAGACGCGCGGACCGGAAATGAAAAAGGCGATGGAAAAAGTCGAGATGATGGTCATCATCGACCCGTATCCAACGGCTTCAGCCGCGATGCCTGATCGCAAAGACGGCGTGTACTTATTGCCAGCTTGTACGCAGTTTGAAACCAGTGGTTCAGCTACGGCATCGAACCGTTCGTTGCAATGGCGCGAGCGTGTCATCACCCCGCTGTTTGAATCGCAGACCGATCACGCGATCATGTATGCGTTTGCCAAGAAGTTTGGTTTTGACAAAGAGTTCACTAAGAACTGCAAAATCATCAAACCCGATGGCGACAAAAAGTGGCCTGAACCCGAGCTCGAAGATGTGCTTCGCGAAATTAACAAGGGCGCCTGGACCATCGGCTATACCGGTCAATCGCCTGAGCGCTTGAAGCTGCACATGAAGCACATGCACACGTTTGATCCAAAAACGCTGAAGGCGAATGGCGGACCGTGCGATGGGGACTATTTCGGTCTACCGTGGCCTTGCTATGGCACACCGGAGATGAAACACCCTGGTTCACCTAACCTCTACGACACCTCGAAGCACGTCATGGAAGGCGGCGGCAACTTCCGCGCCAACTTTGGCGTTGAGCGCGAAGGTATTTCCCTGCTGGCCGAAGATGGCTCGCATTCAAAGGGCGCTGATCTCACTACCGGCTATCCCGAGTTGGATCACGTGTTGTTGAAAAAACTGGGCTGGTGGGACGAGTTAACTGAGGCTGAAAAAATTGGCGCAGAGGGCAAAAACTGGAAGACCGATCTGACCGGCGGGCAAATGCGTGTGTTTATGAAAAACCACGGCTGCCATCCGTTCGGCAACGCCAAGGCGCGCGCCGTGGTGTGGAACTTCCCGGATGCAATCCCGCAGCATCGTGAACCGTTGTACGGCACCAACGCAGCATTGACGGCCAAGTACCCAACCCACGCCGACAAAGGCGGCGCCTTCTGGCGCGTCAAAACCCTTTACAAATCGGTGCAAGACAAAGCGATTGCCGACAAGGTTTACGAAAAATTTCCGCTGGTACTCACCTCGGGCCGCTTGGTCGAATATGAAGGTGGCGGCGAAGAAACTCGCTCCAACCCGTGGCTTGCTGAATTGCAGCAAGAAAACTTCGTTGAGATCAATACTAAAGACGCCAATGACCGCGGCATTCGTAACAACGAATACGTCTGGGTCAAAGCGGTAACCGGTTCGCAGATCAAAGTGAAAGCGATGATCACCGAGCGTGTAGGGCCGGGCGTTACGTTTATTCCTTTCCACTTTTCTGGCTGGTGGCAGGGCAAAGATTTGCTTGCTAAATATCCGGACGGCGCGGCGCCGATCGTGCGTGGCGAATCGGTCAACGTGGCGACCACCTACGGTTACGACTCGGTCACCATGATGCAAGAAACCAAGACCACCGTTTGCCAAGTCGAGCGAGCATAAGGAGCACACCATGGCACGAATGAAGTTTATTTGTGATGTCGAGCGCTGCATCGAATGCAACGGTTGCGTCACCGCATGCAAAAACGAGCATGACGTCCCATGGGGCGTAAATCGCCGCCGCGTGGTCACCTTAAATGACGGCATCGTGGGCGCCGAGCGCTCAATCTCGGTGGCCTGCATGCACTGCTCGGACGCGCCGTGTCAGGCCGTCTGCCCGGTGAACTGTTTTTACAAAACCGAAGACGGCGTGGTGTTGCACGACAAAGACCTGTGCATCGGTTGCGGCTACTGCTTCTACGCTTGCCCATTCGGCGCGCCGCAGTTTCCACAAGCGGGCGCGTTTGGTGTGCGCGGCAAGATGGACAAATGCACGTTCTGCGCCGGCGGTCCAGAAAAGGACAATTCGAAAGCCGAACACGAAAAATACGGGCGCAATCGCCTGTCGGAAGGCAAGCTGCCAGCGTGCGCCGAGATGTGTTCAACCAAAGCGTTGCTTGCAGGTGACGGCGATGTGCTGTCTGGCATTTATCGCGAACGCGTGATGCGTCGCGGTCGAGGCGGTGATTTGTGGGGCCACGCAACAGCCTACGGACGTCCCGACACCAAGGCCACCGCACCTGCGGTTCAAGCCATTCCGCAAAAATCATGATGAAGCTGCTTCTGCCCATCACCGCACTCGCCGTGCTGGCGGGATGTGGCGAAACACCACAAACGATTACGGCCAAGCCCGGTGCATCCGCTGCAAAAGCCGACGACGTACCGTACGGCGAGGGTAAGCTTTTTGCTGACCGCAATGCATGGCAGCTTCAGCTCCGCGCCCGCGCTGACAATCAAAATGAATATAAGCGTGTCAACTAGCCACTGTATTTGCAGCGAAAGGGGCACGGTATGAAACGTCTACTTGCATTGGTCGCGACGCTGTTGATTGCAACGATGGCGCTGGCGCAGCAAAGCAGCGGCCCAGTAGCCTCGCCTGCTGAGCTTGCAAAGCTTGAGCAGCAGCGAGTGGTCACACAGCCCTATAACAATGCGCCCATCTGGAAAAACGCACGCGGTGCCGTCGAAGGCTACGCCAGTATCCCGGCGCCCGAGGCAGGCGTGTTGATTCAAGACGGTGGCCAAAACTGGCGTGCCTTGCGTAACGGCTGGTTTTCAGTGATCGGCGGCTGGGCATTGGTAGCCATGATGCTGATGATCGGGAGCTTTTACGCGTGGAAGGGAACCATGCAGTTGCACGATTCCCCCACCGGGCGCATGATGGAGCGATTTACGCTGCTGGAGCGCATGGCGCACTGGGGCACAGCAATTTCGTTCTCGGTGTTGGCCATTTCTGGACTGATTCTGTTGTTCGGAAAGACCCTG
>JACMNN010000234.1 GCA_014378555.1 Burkholderiales bacterium
CAACAACAGCGCCACTGATACTGACACGCCGGCCCCTGTGACCGACTTGTCGATCAGTAAAACTGACGGCTCAGCGACCTACACCGCGGGCAATGCAATCAGCTACGCCATCGTTGTCGGCAATCTGGGTCCCTGAAACGCCGTCGGCGCCAGCGTCGCTGATTCCGTACCCGCAGCTATCACGGATGTTACGACCAGTTGCGAAGCCAGCGTCACCGCCGTCTGCGGAACCAACGTCAGTCCAAGCGGCAACAACGTTTCGTTAACGGGCGTGAACATCAACGCCGGTGCCGGCAACTTCATCACCGTCACGGTGAGCGGCACGGTCAGCGCAGCGGCCACCGGGAATCTAGTGAACACCGCGACCGTGACTGCAGGCACCGGTCAGACTGACCCAACACCAAGCAACAACAGCGCTACTGATACCGATACGCCGGCTCCTGTGACCGACTTGTCGATCAGTAAAACCGACGGCTCAACCACCTACACCGCGGGCAATGCTATTAGCTACGCCATCGTTGTCGGTAACGCCGGCCCTTCGAACGCCGTGGGCGCCAGTGTGGCCGATACAGTGCCTGCAGCAATCACAGGAGTTACCACCAGTTGCGTGGCCAGCGGCACCGCCAGCTGCGGCACTAACGTCAACCCAAGCGGTAACAGCGTCGCGTTAACGGGCGTCAACATCAACGCGGGTGCTGGCAATTTCATTACGATCACGGTAAGCGGCACGGTCAGCGCAGCGGCCACCGGAAATCTAGTCAACACCGCTACAGTGACTGCAGGCACCGGTCAGACTGACCCAACACCGAGCAACAACAGCGCCACTGATACCGATACACCGGCCCCTGTGACCGATCTGGCGATCAGTAAAACTGACGGCTCAGCAACCTATACCGCGGGCGCTGCGATTAGCTACGCGATCGTTGTCAGCAATGCCGGTCCTTCGAATGCCGTGGGCGCCAGCGTCGCTGACACTGTGCCTGCAGCTATCACGGGTGTCACAAGTAGTTGCGTGGCTACCGGCACAGCCGTCTGCGGCAGCAACGTCAACCCGACCGGCAATACGGTGTCCTTTACCGGGGTCAATATCAACGCCGGTGCTGGCAACTTCGTCACGATCACGGTGAGCGGCACAGTCAACCCCGGGGCGACCGGGAATCTGACCAATACCGCCACGGCGACCGCAGGCACAGGTCAAACCGACCCAACACCAGGCAACAACAGCGCCACTGACACCGACACGCCGGCCCCTGTCACCGACTTGTCGATCACTAAAACTAATAATCTGAGCGTCGTCTATGCGGGTGGAAACTCGGTCTACACCATTACGGTGACCAATCTGGGTCCGTCGAACGTTACGGGTGCCCTGCTGAGTGACGTGATGAGCCGAGGTCTCAGCATGATCAGCGTCTCGTGTTCGGACACGCCAGGGAAATGCGCAAGCCCTCCCACCGTGAACCAATTGGTGGCTGGTAACTTCGCGCTACCCACTCTGAAACTCAACGAAACTTATCAAATCAACGTGACCACCCTCGTGACGGCTGCTGATGGCACTGTCAGCAACTCAGCGAATGTCGCACCGCCTGCCGGCAGCACGGACCCCGTTATCGGAAACAACACCAGCAGCGATATCGATACGGTAATTCCCGTGGCAATCCCCGTTCCATTCTTGGGTGACTGGAACCTGCTTTTATTGGCGATGTTGTTCGGCGTGGTGGCGGTTGGCCACAAGCGAAAAGTGTGGATCAAAGCGCGCGCGTCCTAAGCTGAAATCCTTATGGCGGCGCATCGGGTGATCATCTCGAACGCCGCCGGGGTATCCGCCAACCGTGAAAGCGATATGCAGTGATCACTTCTGCTTAGCTAATCGCGCAGATTTTGGGCCGTCAACGCGAACGTTGGCTCGCGAAAAAATTCGCGGTAGCGGAGCCTGACCAACGTTATGCGCAGCGGTCGAAGTATTGGCGGGCGTAGCCAGCTTGGGGTTGCAGCCCGAGTCCCCGAATTTCCCGGGAAATCAGTCGTACACGGCTGTATCGGCGCAGCACCGCCATTCGGATCGCCCTGCTCAGCGTCAGTGACCTCCGTGCGCTACGACACGCTTGGATAGGTCAATAAGCCGGAAGCAACCAATCAAACTTCGCGCCTGGACTTAACGAGTGATCGCTTGGTCACGGCGCGGCGACTGGCGTTTCTGATGAGGGCTACCGCGACGCAAAGCCGACAGGTTTGGCGAGTCAAAAGTACCACTGCTTTTTTTGCGTGGAGCGGAAGCTGCGTCGCAGCACAATCTCCATCGAAATGTCTGCCTCCAGAATGAGCAGCAGCATCGATGCGAATGAAGCAAGCGGGAACGCGGAAGTACCAAAAGATGAACGACTGCGCGTGGCGTAAACGCGCTCGCTACCCGCGCTTCAGTGTCCCAGCCAACGAGGCCGTTGGAAGCTCGCGCCGCTCTAGGAATGACGCTTGGATCAGCGCGACTTGTTCGTTGATCCCATAATCGGGCAAAGCGTCAGTAGCGAACATCGTTGCTGGCGTGCAGAACAAACAGTTGCGCCAGCGCGTGTAACGGTGCAGCCACGCGCTGCGCGGCACGTTGTGCGCGCACGCCAAGTCGCCCAGTGCAGTCACACCATGCCAAAACACTTTTTTAATTATGAGAATTAATATGACTGATCATTCCTCGACGCGCGTTGCCGTCGTCACAGGCGCGGCACGCGGTATCGGCCGGACCATCGGCGAGTGGTTTCTCCGCCATCACTACAAGGTCGCGTTTCTGGATGTCGACCAGACCACGCTTGATGCGGCAGTTTTGGACATTGCCCGTCCTGACGACATGATCGGCATTCATTGCGATGTGTCCGACCCGTCGCAGGTGGCGCGCGCCGCGGCACAGGTCATGGCCCAATTCGGACGCGTGGATGCGTTGGTGAACAACGCGGGTGTGGCCGTATTTAAGCCCATTTTGGAGACAACTTTTGAAGAATGGCGCACCGTGTTGGCGACCAATCTGGACGGTGCTTTTCTGTGCACGAATGCGTTCGCTGCGCTGATGCTGAAATCCGGCGGCGGCGCGGTGGTCAACATTGCATCTATTTCCGGTTTGCGCGCAAGCACGCTTCGCGTCGCCTATGGCACCAGCAAGGCAGCCCTCATTCACCTGACCAAACAGTATGCGGTTGAACTTGGCGCTGTGGGCATTCGCGTTAACGTTATCGCGCCGGGCCCGGTTGAAACCGAGATGTCCAAGCGGGTGCATAGTGCGGCAATCCGGTCCGACTACTACGATACTATTCCGCTGGGTCGTTACGGTACTACCGAAGAAATGGCCAGCGCGGTTGGTTTTCTTTGTAGCGAAAACGCCAGTTTTATTAACGGTCAGGTCATCGCTGTAGACGGTGGCTTCGACGCGGCTGGGGTCGGGCTGCCGACGCTGCGCCGCAACATGGTCGACGCACCCTAAGCGTAGCTTTAAGCGAGTCGCTGCGCCCTCAGCAAAGCGCAAACCGCAAACCGCACGACCGGCGCTGATTTCACCGGAGAGTGGACCGCCCCACTCGAAACCGCGCTTCAAAAATTTTGCCCAACCCACACAAGGAAATACTAGTGAGCATTTCACGTCGAAACATTATTCTCGGCAGCGCTGCGGCCGCAACGCTTGCCACACCGATAACAAGGGTCTTCGCCCAAAAGGCCGAATTTACCTACAAGTACGCCAATAATTTGCCGGTCACGCACCCGATGAATCTGCGGGCCAAAGAAATGGCAGATGCAATTAGCGCCGACAGCAAAGGCCGGGTCAGTATTCAAATCTTCCCGAATAATCAACTCGGCTCAGACACCGACATGCTGAGCCAATTGCGCTCGGGCGGCATCGAGTTCTTCACGCTTTCAGGCTTGATTCTGTCCACGCTGGTACCGGCTGCCTCAATCAGCGGCATTGGCTTTGCGTTTAATGATTACGACAGCGTCTGGAAGGCGATGGACGGCGACCTTGGCGCCTACATTCGCGGTCAGATCAGCAAGTCGGGCATTGTGTCGATGGACAAAATCTGGGACAACGGCTTCCGCCAAATCACCTCCTCGTCTAAGCCGATCACCACGCCAGCCGACCTGAAGGGATTCAAGATTCGGGTGCCGGTGTCGCCGCTGTGGACATCGATGTTTAAGGCGCTCGATGCCGCCCCAGCATCGATCAATTTCGCTGAAGTTTATTCGGCACTGCAGACAAAAATTGTCGACGGGCAAGAAAACCCGCTGGCCATCATCTCAACGGCCAAGCTGTTTGAAGTGCAAAAATATTGCTCGTTAACTAACCATATGTGGGACGGCTTCTGGTTCCTTGCCAACCGGCGCGCATGGGAAAAGCTGCCCGCTGACTTGCAAGCAATCGTTGCCAAACACAGCAATGCAGCCGCACTTAAAGAGCGTGCCGATGTGGCCACTCTAAACGCGGGTTTGCAGACCGAGCTTGCCAGCAAGGGCATGCTGTTTAACAAGGCCGACGCCGGCGCGTTTCGTGACCAACTGCGCAAAGCGGGCTTCTACAGCGAATGGAAGGGCAAGTACGGCGACGAGGCGTGGGCCATTCTTGAGCGATCGGTCGGCAAACTGGCATGAGTCCAACGCCTCCGATAACCGGGGCTGCGCCCGACCCAACGTCGGGCTTCGGTTTGCTGATCGCGCGCGTTGATAAGGCGCTCGGCTACTTGGTTGAAGGGGCGGCGGGACTGCTGGTGCTGGCCGACGTGGTTGTGCTGCTTGCCGGAGTGGTGGCGCGCTTCGTATTTCACAAGCCGCTGATTTGGTCGGATGAACTGGCGTCAATGCTCTTCATCTGGCTGGCAATGCTCGGCGCGGTCACGGCACTGCGCCGCGGCGAACACATGCGAATGACCGCAGTCGTCTCGAAGCAGTCGCCTGAGCGCCGACAACTGCTTGAATCGATAAGCGTCTGCGCGTCGCTCGCGTTTCTGGCAATGGTGATGTGGCCAGCGTGGGAATACGCGTCGGAAGAGCGATTTATCACCACGCCTGCGCTCGATATTTCTAACGTGTGGCGCGCGGCAGCGCTGCCAGTCGGCATTATTCTCATGGCTGTTTTCTGTGTGCTGCGCCTGCTGAAAGATGCCGATTGGCGAACCAGCGCGCGTGGCTTGGTGATTGTTGCGACCATCGTTGGCGCCTTCGCGCTGGGGCACAGCGCGTTTGCCGATTTGGGGCGTTTAAATCTGCTGGTGTTTTTCGTGGGCGTCGTATCGGCGGCCGTATTCAGCGGCATTCCAATCGCGTTTGCTTTCGGGCTCGGCACCCTGGGTTACATGGCGCTGGGCACCACCACGGCGTTGCCAGTGATCGTGGGTCGGATGGATGAAGGCATGTCGCACCTGATTCTGCTGGCGGTGCCGTTGTTCGTTTTCCTCGGCCTGTTGATCGAAATGACCGGCATGGCCAAGGCGATGGTGGCTTTTCTCGCTGGCTTGTTGGGGCACATCCGCGGCGGCCTGTCGTATGTGCTGGTCGGGGCGATGTATCTGGTTTCTGGCATCTCCGGTTCCAAAGCGGCGGACATGGCGGCGGTCGCGCCCGCGCTGTTCCCGGAAATGAAGGCGCGTGGCGCAGACGAGGGCGATTTAGTGGCGTTGCTTGCGGCAACCGGAGCGCAAACAGAAACGGTTCCGCCCAGCTTGGTGCTGATCACCATTGGCTCGGTTACCGGCGTCTCGATTGCAGCTTTATTTACCGGCGGGCTGCTCCCGGCAGTGGTGTTGGGGATCGGATTGTGCATCGTGGTGTGGATGCGTTCACGCAACGAGGACATGAGCCGCGTAGTGCGTTTGCGATGGCGGCAAGTGGCCAAACTTGGCGCGATTGCAGTGCCTGCCCTGGCGTTGCCGTTCATCATCCGCGCGGCCGTGGTCGAGGGCGTGGCCACCGCGACCGAAGTGTCGACCATCGGTATCGTCTATGCCGTTCTGGCGGGACTGCTGGTGTATCGCCAGTTCGATTGGAAACGTGTGTTCCCGATGTTGGTCGCGACAGCCTCGTTATCGGGCGCAATTTTGCTCATCATCGGAACCGCCACTGCAATGGCTTGGGGCTTAACTCAGTCCGGGTTTTCGCGGTCACTGGCGGAAGCGATGGCGGCATTGCCCGGCGGTGCGCCGATGTTTATGGCGGTCTCACTGCTCATGTTTGTGATTCTTGGCTCGGTGCTTGAAGGCATTCCTGCCATCGTGCTGTTCGGCCCGCTGCTGTTCCCGATCGCCCGCCAACTGGGTATCCACGAAGTGCACTATGCAATGGTGGTGGTGCTGGCGATGGGCCTCGGTTTGTTCGCGCCCCCGCTCGGTGTTGGCTACTACGCTGCATGCGCTATTGGCCGGGTCAATCCGGATAAAGGCATTCAACCGATCTTGGGTTACATGCTAGCGCTGCTGATTGGCACCATCATTGTGGCCGCCCTGCCGTGGCTTTCAATTGGCTTTCTCTGAGCGCGCATTGCACCGGAGCTTGCTGGCTTTAAGTTGCGTTGCAAAGGTGTAAATGTGTTCGTCTAAGACAATTGGTTATACGGGGCTAATGGCACGACCTGCCGGGCGCCGCGTTGCTACGGGTCTCGGCAGGCACGATCGGAGGCGCTCGACTGCGACGGTCAGATGCGCAAACAACAGCCACGGGCGGCGCTCTACGAACTGAACTGCGATGCCGACCATCACGGGGGTGGGCGCGGGCGGAGCGCGATGCTGTGGATTAAACGACAAGGGCCAGCTTGGCAATGGTGGCAACGTGAATAGTCCAGCGGCGGTCGGCGTCACTGGCCTGGCCAGCGGCGTGGCCGCGATCACATCGGGGTTTGCTCACGCCTGCGCGGTGATGACCAGCGGAGGCGCAGTGAAGTGCTGGGGACGGAACCAATATGGCCAGCTTGGTGGCGGAACACAATCGCAGCGGTTAAGCCCGGTGGCCGTCAGCAGCCTGACCACCAGCGCGGCCGCGGTGCGCGAGGGCGCGCGGGCGCGATTCATACCTGCGCGCTGACCAGCGCCGGCGGCATCCAGTGCTGGGGAAGCGCCGACTCTATCCAGATCGGCGACGGCAGCACCCTGGACAGACTAACGCCGGTCGCCATCCGAAGCGGCCAGTCGATCAGCTTCACCCCTGCGGGGAG
>JACMNN010000235.1 GCA_014378555.1 Burkholderiales bacterium
TAGCTGGCGCAGGCCGGCGTAATTTTTTTCTCGGCCGCGTATTTAGCAGACGATTCTGCGACCATTTTTTGCACCGCTACGCGGTCACCAGTGATCCAGTTGGGCGTGATGGCTTTCCATGCTTTGCCGTCCCACACCTGAACCTTCGAGGCGCCCGAGCCCTCGTGATCCTGGCATGACGTTTTCAGTGTGGGGAACATGCCCAATGCGCCGAGGGATTTTTGTTTGGCCTCATCTATGTCCAGGTTTTCATAGCCCCAACGAAGTTGCTCGCCGTTCATCGCTTTGCCTTTGCCGTATTTGTCCTGCGCTTTTTTCACCGCTTCAACATAGAGCATTGATGCGGTAATGCCGCGCATGTGATACACGGAGCCGATACGGCTTGGGTCTTCCATGTTGCCTTTTTTACCGGCGTAGACCTTCTTGCGGATTTCGTCTAGCACCGGGTAGTTGCCCGGTGTGTTGTAGGTCATGGTGGAGTAGCCCTTCGCTGCGTCGCCGGCAGGAATCGCGTCTTCTTCGGAGCCTGCCCACCACACGCCGAGCATTTTCTCGCGGGGGTAGCCGACGCGCGCCGCCGTCTTGATGGCCACTGCGTTCATCACGCCCCAACCCCACAGAATGACGTAGTCCGGGTTGGCTTGACGAATTTGCAGCCACTGCGAATTTTGCTCGTTACCCGGATGCGGCACAGCAATTTTTACCAACTCGAAACCATACTGCTTTGACGCCGCTTCAAGCACCGGAAACGGCTCTTTGCCAAACGCCGAGTCGTGATAAATGTGGACGATTTTTTTGCCTTTGAGCTTGTCGAGGCCGCCGGATTTGTCGCCGAGGTACTTGATCATCGCCGCCGCTTGATTCCAGTACGTGGTGATCAGCGGAAACACATACGGAAACACCGCGCCATTGGCCGCGTCAGAGCGACCGTAGCCCAAGGTGGTCATCGGGATTTTGTCGGTGCCGACACGGTCGAGAATGCCGTACGCGATACCGGTTGACAGCGGCTCAACGGTGGTCGCACCGCCACTCTTCTTTTTTAGCCGCTCGTAGCATTCGACGCCGCGCGAGGCGTTGTATTCTGTCTCGCATTCTTCCCAAGTGATTTTGACGCCATTGATGCCGCCACTCATGTTGACCAGATTGAAATAATCGATCATGCCGCCGAAGAAGCCGGAGCCGCCAGACGCATAGGCGCCGACGCGATACGACAGGATCGGAACGAATTGTTCTTGCGCCGATGCCAGCGCGCCGGTGACGGCCGTGGTGATCGCTACCGCTGAGACAGCAAGTAGCTTTGTAAATTTGAGTTTCATGAAACCTCCTTGTGGATTAATGCAAGTTGCCTGTAACGAGACCAAAAAAACAGCACAGCGACTAATGCGGAAACGGCCAGAGACGTAACTTTTCTTTGCCAATTTGCCACAGTCGCGCCAAACCATGCGGCTCGACAATCAGAAAAAAGATGATCAGCGCGCCGAACACCATGAGTTCGAGATTCGAGGTCACAGAATTCGGCAGACCGGTGTAATGAACGATGATCGACAGCGCAATAGGAAGCAGCACGATAAACCCGGCCCCCAGAAAAGAGCCTAGGATTGACCCTACGCCGCCGATGATCACCATAAAAAGAATGCGAAACGACAAATCAAGGTTGTACGCCTCGGGCTCCACGGTGCCGAGGTAGCAGTACGCATACAGCGCGCCGGCAACGCCGCAGTAAAACGAGCTGACCGCGAACGCGGTGAGTTTGGTTTTCATGATGCGAAAGCCGATCACCTCAGCGGCCACGTCCATGTCACGCACCGCCATCCACGAGCGTCCGACCGTCGAGCGCACCATGTTTTTGGCCAGCAAAGCCATCACGCACACAATGCCCAGCACCAACAAATATTTGTCCTGCGGCGTCTCGAATTTGTAGCCGAGAATTTCCACTTGTTGCGCCGTGATCACGCCAGACGAACTGTTGTTGGTGAACCATGGCACTTTGGTCAGACACCAGACCACGAAAAACTGGGTGGCGAGCGTTGATGCCGCAAGGTAGAAGCCGCGAATGCGAAGGCTCGGCAGCCCGAACAGAATGCCCACCAGTGCCGCGCAAATCCCGCCCAGCACGAACGCCAACAACACCGGCATTCCCGGCACGCGCAGCATGAAGTTGTAACTGGCGAATGCGCCTACGGCCATGAAGGCAGCCGTGCCGAGGGACAACTGCCCGGCATAGCCGGTAAGAATATTAAGCCCCAATGTGGCCAGTGAAAAAATCAGGAACGGGATCAGGATTGCGGAAAAAATGTACGCTGACGCGAACAACGGCACCGCGATAAATGCAATCACCAGCAGCGCGGCAACCGCGTAGCGATCCTGCGCAATCGGGAAGATTTGCGAATCGCTTAGGTAGGACGTTTTGTACTGTCCAGCTTCTCTGTAAATCATTGACGGTATCCCTCCAACGTGAAGGCGGCGGGGCAAATTCCGTTTGCCCTGAGCGGAGCGAAGGGTTCGATGGCGCGCGTCAAACCCTTCGCGTAGCTCAGGGCGAACGGATCATTGGTTGTGGGTAAGCATTTGTTGTGCATCGACTCAAATCCGCCGGATAATTTTTTCGCCGAACAACCCTTCGGGTCGCACCAGCAGGAACAACAGCGCCAGCACGTAGGGAAACCAGCCTTCGATGCCGCCCCCGACATACGGGCCGAGATAAACCTCGGCAAGCTTCTCGGACGCGCCAATAATCAAGCCACCGACAATCGCGCCCGGCACTGAGGTGAAGCCACCGAGAATAAGCACCGGCAGCGCTTTCAGCGCCACAAACGTCAAGGCGAACTGCACCCCGTTGCGCGAGCCCCATAGCAAGCCCGCCACCAGCGCCACAAAGCCTGCAACCGCCCACACGATGCCCCAAACGTGTTGCAGCGGAATGCCAACGCTGAGCGCGGCTTGGTGATCATCGGCCACGGCGCGAAGCGCGCGACCAATCTTTGTTTTATTAAACAGCAACGCCAGCGCGCCCACCAGCAACGCGCAGATGCCTGCGGCAATCAAATCAAACTGTGAAATCAGAATGCCCGTGTTGTCGATCAGCCATTGAAACGGCACGTCCTGTATGCCCAAATCCAGGGTGCGCACGTTTGAGCCCCACAGCAGTTGCGCCAGTCCTTCGATAAAAAACGTCAGTCCGATGGTCGCCATAAACAGCGTGATCTCGTGCTGGTTCACCAGCGGGCGCAGTACGATGCGTTCGGTAAGGAAGCCGAGCGCCACCATCACCACAATGGTGATGGGTACCGCTAACCAAAGCGACAAACCAAACTTCTCATTTAGCCCCGCCACCGTGAGTGCAGCAAAAAAAACCATCGCGCCCTGCGCAAAATTGAATACGCCCGAGGCTTTGTAGATCAACACAAATCCGAGCGCGACCAACGCGTACATCACGCCCGTGAGCAACCCCGCTGCAAGCACGGTGATGAAGTATTTGACTGCATCACTATTCAGAATGTCCACGCTCAATGTGCTCCCAGATAGGCTTTGATCACGTCGGGGTTGTTGCGCACTTCAGTGGGCGTGCCGTCGCCAATTTTCTTGCCGTAATCGAGCACCACCACGCGATCTGAAATGTCCATGACCACACCCATATCGTGTTCGATCAACACGATGGTGGTGCCGAACTGATCATTGGTGTCGAGCACAAAGCGGCACATGTCCTGCTTCTCCTCAACGTTCATGCCCGCCATCGGTTCATCCAGTAACAGCATCGTGGGTTCTGCGGCTAGCGCACGTGCCAGCTCGACGCGTTTTTTGATGCCGTATGGCAAGCGCGCGACTGGCGTTTTTCGTACCGATTGCAGTTGCAAAAAATCGATGATCTCTTCAACCTTTTTGCGGTTCTCTATTTCCTCGCGACGCGCTCGACCCAACCAGAACGCCTGCTCAATAAAGGTCGATTTGATCTTTAAATTGCGCCCGGTCATGATGTTGTCGAGCACAGTCATGCCGGTGAACAGGGCAATATTCTGGAAGGTACGCGCGATGCCGTTTTCTGCTGCCTCATGGGTGTTCATATCGCGCCGTTGTTCGCCGCGAAAGGTGATGCTGCCCTGTTGCGGCGTGTACACACCGTTGATGACGTTCAGCATCGAGCTTTTGCCTGCGCCGTTCGGCCCGATGATGGCGCGGATTTCGTGCTCTCTGACGTCAAAGGAAATGTCGGTCAGCGCTTTAACGCCGCCGAAGCGCAGCGAAATGTTGTCAACCTTGAGAATGACGTCGCCGATTTCTCTTCTGCCCACCCCAGCGCCGCTCATGCTGCAGCTTTGCCAAGAGCGGGCAAACGTTTCGCATCAGAAATTTTCACGTCAGCGGCAATGCTGCCGGTGCGACCGTCTTCAAACTTCACCTGCGTCTCGATGTGCTGCACCGTTTTTCCGGAATACAGCGCGCTCAGCAACGGCTCATATTTTTCGGCGATAAAACCACGGCGCACCTTGCGCGTGCGCGTCAGTTCGTCATCATCGGGATCAAGCTCTTTGTGCAAAATAAGGAAGCGCGCAATCTGCGAACTTGCCAATTCGCCCTCGGTCGCAAGCTCAGCATTAACCTTCTCCACGCAGTCTTTGATCAGCGCGACCACTTCGTCTTTGCCTGCGAGATCGATGTATCCCGAGTACACAATATGGCGCCGTTCAGCCCAGTTACCGACCGCCGTTAAATCGATGTTGATGAAGGCAACCACGTGGTCCCGGTCATTGCCGAAGCACACCGCTTCCTGAATGTGTGAAAAAAACTTGAGCTTGTTTTCGATGTAGTTTGGCGCAAACATTTCGCCACTTAAAAGATGGCCAACGTCTTTGGCGCGATCAATGATTTTGAGATGACCATCGCTGTCGAAAACACCTGCGTCGCCAGTGCGAAAGTAACCTGCGCTGTCGATCGATTCGGCGGTCGCATCGGGCCGTTTGTAATATTCCTTAAGCACCATTGCGCCGCGCACCAGCACCTCGCCGTTGTCGGCAATCTTGACCTCGACGCCCGGAGCGGCCTTGCCCACGCTGTCGAACTTAATCTCGCCGTCCGGTTGCAAACACACGTAGGCGCAGGTCTCGGTAGAGCCGTAAAGTTGCTTCAAATTAATACCGATCGAGCGATAGAAGCGAAACAGGTCGGGTCCAATCGCGGCCCCCGCGGTGTACGCCACACGGATGCGGCTCATGCCCAGCGTATTTTTGAGCGGCCCATAAACCAACACATTGCCCAGGGCATACAGCAGGCGATCTTTCGCGCTCACCGCTCGACCATTCAGGATGTCTGAGCCGCAACGAAGGGCGACCTTCATGAACGCGTTGTACAGGCGCTGCTTGATGTGGCTTGCGTCTTCCATACGAATGGACAAGCTGGTGAGCAGGCTTTCAAATACGCGCGGCGGAGCGAAGTAATAGGTGGGCCCGATCTCGCGCAGATCGGTCATCACCGTGTCTGCCGATTCCGGGCAATTCACGGTAAATCCAGCCACCAGAAACTGCGCGTAACTGAACAGGTGATCTCCCACCCAAGCCATTGGCAAGTACGACAGTGTGTTGTCGGTGGCCACCAGTTTGTCAAATTGCACGCCGCCTCGCGCGGCGGTGATGAATGCCTCGTGGCTCTGGCAGACACCTTTCGGCTTGCCGGTGGTGCCGGACGTGTAGAGCATCACCGACACGTCTGCCGTTTTGCCAAGCGCAACTTCGCGCTCGTAGCGACCAGGGTGGGCTTGATCAAACGTAGCGCCCGCGCTGCGCAGTGCCTCAAGACTCATCAAGCCCGGAGCGTCGTAGCTGCGCAAACCGCGCGGATCGGCAAAGATAATGTGTTCGATTTGTGGGCGTGACTCACGCGCCTCCAGCAGCTTGTCGACCTGTTCTTGATCTTCGACAACGGCAAAGCGTATTTCGGCGTCTTCCAGCACATGCATCATTTCGACGGCAACCGCGTCCTGATACATCGGCACGGCTATGCCGCCCAGTGACTGCGCTGCAGCAAACGCCATGTACAGTCGGGGTCGGTTGTCGCCAATGATCGCCAAATGGTCGCCCCGCTTAAAGCCCAGTGCGGCTAGGCCAGAGGCCATTGCGCGCACCTCGGCTGCTGTTTCCGCCCACGACCAGGTTTGCCAGATGCCGAGATATTTTTCGCGCAATGCGGGCGCGTTAGGGCGCTTGGAGGCGTGCTGAAGCAGTAGGCGCGGAAAGGTGTCGCAAGCTATCTCTGCGGATGGGGCGGACATGGTGCGGGGTTCCTCCTCGGTGTCTCGCTGCAACTGAACAAGTGCTTAGCAATTTATCAGTCATGCACTGCACAATAAAACATAACCGACCGCTGGGTCGGGAATGTGATGAGTCTAAGTCTTGTACAAGACTGCTGCAAGCTGGGGATTTCACTCATTGCACATCAAGCCAAATCAGGCGTAGGTAAGGTCTCCGCAAGCGCCGCGAGGAGGCGCTCTGAAAGAATAGAGCCTTCCATGGCTGATTTCACTATTCATCGCGTCGAGCAAATCGACTCCACCAATACGCAGCTGCTGCAATGGTCGGTGCAGCAGAACTGCCACCGAGTGGCGCTGGTCGCGAACGAGCAAACGGCAGGGCGCGGCCAGCGCGGGCGGCTTTGGCACGCAGCAGCGGGAGACGCGCTGCTATGCAGCGTCGCTTGGCAATTTGCGCGGCATTGCCCACTGGACGGATTAAGTTTGGCGGTGGGGGTAATGGTGGCAAACGCCTTGACCGACGGCTTGGACGGGGCAACTGCCAGTCGTTTAAGCCTTAAGTGGCCCAACGATTTGTTGATTGACCAGACTCACAAGCTGGGCGGTATCCTGATCGAAACCGTCCCCACTGCCAACAGTACGCGAACGGCGGTGATTGGCATCGGCATCAACCTGCAAACGCCCCAAATTTCGCCGATGCCGGATGCCCTGCCGAGTATCGGGCTGCACGCATGGACTATGGCAAAAAGTTATCGCGATGAGGTGCTCGATCGGGTGCTGGCGGCGCTTGAATTGGGATTGTCGGAATTCGCGCACAGTGGGTTCGCGAGCTTCCAGCATCTGTGGTGGCAGCGCGGCGCATACCTCGCGGCGCGCATCACGGCACGGCTACCGGATGGCGAGGTTGTTTCGGGAAACATTCGCGCCGTGACCGAGCGGGGCGCTTTAGTGATAGAAAGCGAGCGCGGTTTGCATACTTTGATCTCAGGGGAGGTGTCGGTTCGTGTTGCTAGTGCTTGATATTGGAAATACGCGGCTCAAGTGGGCTCGATTCGAGGCCGGTACCATTGTGTCGCGCGGTGCCATCTTTCTGGCCGAGCTGGAGCACTTTATTGAGCGCGCTGGTTTGCATCAAAAGCCGCCGGTGCGGGTGGTCGGCAGCCATGTTGCCAATGCCGCATCAAAAGATCGGATTGAGCGGCAATTTGCAGCACTCAATGTGCCGGTCACATGGGTCTCCTCCACGGCAACCGCCTCGGGTGTGGTCAACAGCTATGACGAGCCGACGCGCCTCGGAACGGATCGCTGGGCGGCGACGGTTGCCGCATGGAAACGCGGTCTGGCACCGTGCATCGTGGCCTGCGCGGGCACCGCATTGACCGTGGATCAGCTTGATGAGCGCGGCATTTTTCTGGGTGGCGCCATTGTCGCGGGCTACCACGCCATGCTTGGTGGCTTGGCGGGCAACACAGCGGCCTTGTCGGTCGACGCGGGCGAATGGACGGCGCAACCCACCAACACCCGCGACGCGCTCGCTACCGGCGCGATTGATGCGATGGTGGGTGCCATTGAGCACGGCCAAGCGCGATTAACGCAACGGCTGCGTGAACGCGGTGTGACGCAGGTGCCACGCATTATCCTCACCGGCGGCAGCGCCTATCGCCTGCTGGCGCATCTACCGGCAGGGAATGCGGTCATTGATTCGCTGGTGCTAGAGGGCGTGTATTTGCTGGCAGAATCCGTGACTGAATTCCCTTTGCGCGTTTGATGAAAAAGCTCCTTATTTTTTTGTTGTTGGCCAACGTTTCCCTGTTCGCGTATGCCTATGTCGAGCGCATGAACAGCTCCGCACAAGCGGCGGCAGATCGCTACAAGCCGTTCAACGCTGATCAAGTGAAATCACTGACCGCCCAACAGGTCGCCAAACTGGGCCCGGCCAAAGTGGCTCAGCTGACGTTGGCATGCGCGGAGTGGGGACCGTTGTCAGACGCTGATCGTTTGAAGGCAGTGAAGTTGCTTGAACCGCTGGTGCTCGGACGCACCATGAGCTCACGGCGGGTTGAAGTCACGGCTGAACATTGGGTCTACATTCCACCCAAAGCAAGCCGCCCAGCGGCCGATCGTTCCATGGCCGATCTGAAACGGCTTGAGGTCGCCGACCGCGCTGTGGTGCTTGAGAGCGGCCCGTGGAATTTTGCGATTTCGCTGGGTGTTTTTCGCACCAAGGAGGGCGCGGACGCACGGCTCGCAGAGCTTAAAGCGAAAGGCGTGAAGACGGCAACCTACCGCCAGCGCGAGCAGACGGTGTTGATGAACGCGCTGGTACTGCGTGAGCCCACGCAAGCGATATTGTCAAAGCTTGAAGAGCTGAAGGCGCAAGTCGCCGGAACCGTGGTGACCACTGGAGCGTGCCCGGAAACCCGGACATGATTTCGGTTGCGCTTGCCACGACCGATCGCGACATCTTTGATGCACGGCACTTGATGCGCCGCTATGCGCAATGGACCGGCATCGATTTATGTTTTCAGAGCTTTGAAACTGAACTCGCTGAATTACCCGGCAAATACGTAGCCCCGCTGGGCGCGCTGTGGTTGGCGCGCATCCACCCATCGGTAAATCCGGTGGGCGTCATCGCGGTGCGCCCGCTCGACAGCACCGTGTGTGAAATGAAGCGCTTGTGGGTCGAGCCTGAGGCTCAGCGTTTGGGCTTGGGCGGCACGCTTGCGCGCACCGCAATCGAGTTTGCGCGGGCCGCAGGATTCGTCGAGATGAAACTTGATACGCTGCGCGAACGGATGCCTGCTGCCATTGCCCTGTACCGTTCATTGGGCTTTGTTGAAACCGAGCCCTACACCATCAACCCTGAACCCGACGTGCTCTACATGTGCCTAAATCTTCGACTGCCATCGCCATGAATCCTGACTACATCATTGTGGGCGCAGGCACCGCGGGCTGTGTGTTGGCCAACCGTTTGTCGGAAGACGGACGCAATTCGGTGTGCCTGCTTGAAGCCGGGCCGACAGACAACTACTTGTGGATTCACATTCCGATTGGCTATGCCAAAACGATGTTTCACCCCGTCTACAACTACGGCTACTACACCGAGCCTGATGCCAACATGAACGGGCGCAAGATTTATTGGCCGCGCGGACGTGGGCTCGGCGGATCGTCATCGATCAACGGGCTGATCTACATTCGCGGCCAGGCCGCCGACTATGACCGCTGGAGTGACGCCGGCAACAACGGCTGGAGCTGGAAGGAAGTGCTGCCGTATTTCATCAAGAGCGAGCACAACAGCGATCCGCGCATGGTCGCCAATGGCACGCACGGAACGGGCGGGCCGCTCTGGGGCACTTCGATCCCCGACTCACATCCGTTGATGGACGCGATCGTCGCAGGCGGCGAAGAGCTAGGCGTGCCGCGCGTGCTCGACTTCAACAGCGGCAATCAGGAGGGCGTGGGCTACTACCAACTATTCACTAAAAACGGCTGGCGCTGCTCGACGGCGGTGGCCTATCTGCGCCCTGCACAAAAGCGAAAAAATTTGCGCACCGAAGTGAATGCGCAAGTGACGCGGGTATTGTTCGAGGGAACCCGCGCGGTTGGTGTGGAGTACATGCAAAACGGCAATCGCATCACGCTGCGTGCGAACAAAGAAGTGCTGCTCACGGCCGGCGCGTTGCAAAGCCCGCAGTTGCTCATGTTGTCAGGCGTGGGGCCAAGCGAGCACCTGCGTGAACACGGTATTGCCGTGCGGCACCACCTACCGGGTGTGGGTGAAAACTTGCAGGATCATTTGCAGTTGCGCCTAATGTACAAAGTTAAGCAACCCATCACCACCAACGACGACATGAAGAGCTCGTGGCGAAAGTTCATGATGGGCTGGGATTGGCTCACAAAAAGGTCAGGACCGTTGGCAATTGGCATCAACCACGGCGGTATGTTTACGCGGGTGTTGCCAGAATCGGCGACCCCAGACATCCAGTTTCATTTTGCGGCGCTGTCCGCGGAGATGGCCGGCGCGGCAACGCACCCGTGGAGCGGCTGCACGTTTTCGGTGTGCCAGTTGCGCCCTGAATCGCGCGGTCAGGTTCGCCTGAAATCGACTGATCCGTTGGCCGCCCCGGCGATGTTCTCGAACTATCTGTCGCACGAAACAGATCGTCGCTGCGCGGTGGAATCAATTCGTTTCGCGCGAAAATTAGCGCGCAGCAAAGCGATGGAGCACTTGATCGGCGAGGAGTACCGACCCGGCGACAGCGCACAAAACGACGACGAAATACTGCAATTCGCGCGCAACTACGGCGCCACGATCTTTCATCCAAGCGGCACCTGCAAAATGGCCCCCGACAGCGACCCGATGGGCGTAGTCGACACCCGTTTGCGCGTTCGTGGCATTGCCGGTTTGCGCGTGATCGATTGCTCGGTGATGCCGACGCTCATTTCGGGCAACACCAATTCGCCAGTGGTCATGATGGCCGAGAAAGCCGCCGATATGATCAAGACCGACGCCATGCGCGGCTAGGAGTGGCGATTACGCATGCCTAGAAAGCCCGCAACCTTCGCCGCGCCCGTCGACAAATCAACGGCGAGTTCGGTGGTGTCGCTCAATATTTTTGGCGGCAAGCTGTCGCCGGAACAAATGCGCTTTAACAAGTTGCTGGCGCGGGTTGACAGGCTCACCCACGACATCGAGGCGTCGCGCGCGCTGGGCGACGCGCATCGCCCAATGTTTATGAAGACGATACCGCCGCTCGAACTGCGCTGTAATGAGCTGATGCGCGAGATGATCATGTTTCTCGATCAGCGCTTGAAGCATGAATCGCAAAAGGGGTTCACTGCAAAAGATCAGCAGTTAGCGCGCGAAATTATTTGTAGCTTGACCATGGTTCTTGCGCGGTCGGGCGACGCCGCCATGCAGGCGATTTTTGATGCGCACAGTGATCAAAGTTTTGACGAAATAGCTCGCGAACGGGCCGCTGAAATGCAGGCGATGTTTAACGACATGCTGAAGGGCGATACGCCGAAGCTTGATCCTTCGGCCACCGCGGAAGAGATTATGCGTGCGGGCGTCGAGCGTATGCGTGAACGGGAAGAGGCGCAATTGGAAAAGCGCAACGCCCGCAAAACCAAGCGTAATCAAGCTTCACGTGACGAGAAAGGCGATGCAGCCCAGCACGATCCCGAGACCGTGCTGCGAACGCTGTATCGTCAGCTGGCGAGCAAGCTGCATCCTGATCGTGAACGTGATCCGCTGGAGCGTGACCGAAAAAACGCGCTCATGAGTCAAGCCAATGCCGCGTATGAAAAGCGCGATCTGATGACGCTGCTCAGACTGCAATTTATGGTCGAGCAACTCGAGAGCGAATCGACGGTGGGTATGGCGACTGAAAAAATGGCGGCGCTCACGCACTTGCTGAAAGAGCAGGTGCAAACGCTTGAAGACGAACTAGCGCAGACGCAAGGGCAGCTGGCGCATGAGTTTGGCCTGCCACCCTATGCGTCGTTTGATGCCCCGAGTCTCGAGCGAAGTCTCAACGACCAGCACCGCGATTTGCAAATCGAAGTCTCGCAGATGGAATATGACGTTGCGCGCGTGACCGGCGACGTTGCTGAGCTCAAGCGTTGGCTCAAAGAGCAGCGCAAACTGCTGAAACAAGCGCGCGAAACGTCGAGCATGTTCGGCATGCTGTGAGCACAACAACACTCGTTCCCTGCGAACGCGGCGAAATTTACCCAACGCTAATCGGCCATTGCCGCTTTTAAAGACCCACTATGTACACCTGCTGCCGCTATTACGGACTGGACGGATTAACCGGGCACGAAGGCGACAGTGCCTTCACCGTCGAGGTGAACCACTTCACCTTTGGCCCCGGCTGCTTGCGTGAAGCAGGCTCGCATGCGCGGGCGCTGGGCATGAAGCACGTGGGGCTGTTCACCGATAAGACAGTGCGCGATTTGCCCTATGTGGCAACCGTCAAACGGTCGCTCGAAGCGGCAGGTTGCACTGTCGAAATTTACTGGGACTGTGCGGTCGAGCCGACCGGGCATTCGTTCATGGCGGCTGCAAAGTTTGCGCAGGAAGGCCACTTCGACGGCTTTGTTTCGGTGGGCGGCGGCTCGGTGATGGACACCGCCAAGGCCGCCAATCTGTACGCCACCTATCCCGATGAATTGCTGGCGTATGTCAACGCGCCCATCGGTTTGGGCAAAGCCGTGCCCGGCCCTCTGAAGCCGCATATCGCCTGTCCGACTACTTGTGGAACCGGCGCCGAAGTTACGGGCATTGCCATCTGCAATCTGGTCGAGCAGCAATGTAAAACTGGCATCCTGTCGCGCCATATGCTGCCGTCACGCGCTTTGGTCGATCCGGACGTCACCCACACCCTGCCCGCTGCCGTTATCGCCGCCAACGGCTTTGACGCTCTATCGCACGCGCTGGAGAGCTACACCGCGAGACCGCACAGCGCGAAGGCAAAAATGTATGAGGGCGATGACGGTGCAAAGCGGCCCATGAATCAGGGCGCAAATTTGTGGAGTGATATGGGCGCTCGCGAATCACTCCGTATCATCGGGCAAAACCTGGTGAAGGCGGTGACCGATCCGAGTGATCAGCAGGCCAAGGGCGCGATCATGTATTCGGCGTTGATTGCCGGCATGACGTTTTCCAACGCGGGTTGCCACCTGCCGCACGGCATGAGCTACGCGGTCAGCGGTCTGGTTCGGGGCTTCTTGCCACCGCCGGGGTATCCGCAAAACGCCCCACTAGTCCCACACGGCATGAGCGTGGTACTCAACGCGCCCAGCGTGTACCGATTCACCGGCGAGGCCGCGCCACAGCGGCACCTTGAGGCGGCGCAATTTCTTGGCGCCAACACGGCGGGCGCCGATGCGAAAGACGCAGGTGAAATTGTCGCCAGCAAATTGATTGAAATGATGCGCGCCGTTAACTTTCCGAACGGATTGAGCGCGGTCGGTTACACCGAAGCCGACGCTGACAGCCTGGCTGAGCGGGCGTTTCCGCAACAGCGTGTGATCAAGAATGCGCCAAGAGACGTCACTAAGTCTTCACTCGCGGAATTGTTCAAAGGCGCAATGAAATATTGGTAGCGGCTGATAGCTTCGGCGTCTCTACGTTTCTTGCAAAGGCGTTGAGTGCAAAAGAGTTCTAAGTCGATAAACTACGAATATCGAGGATCGATCGATCACGCAAGAAAAAAGAGCCGCAACAGCGGCTCTTTTTAGTGGCCAATAGCGGCCGCTTAGTAGCCCAAAATCTTTGACAAAAAGTCTTTCGACCGATCCGTTTGCGGATTATTGAAAAAGTCGTGCGGATTGTTTTGTTCGACGATTTGGCCTTGATCCATAAAGATCACGCGGTCGGCGACGGCTTTGGCAAAACCCATTTCGTGGGTCACGCAAATCATGGTGATACCTTGGTTGGCCAGCTCCACCATGACGTCGAGCACTTCCTTGATCATCTCTGGGTCGAGCGCGGAGGTCGGCTCATCAAACAGCATAATTTTTGGCGTGAGGCACAGCGCACGTGCGATGGCTACCCGCTGCTGCTGACCTCCCGAGAGTTGCAGCGGATACTTGCCAGCCTGCTCGTCGATACGCACCCGTTTTAGCTGCAGCATCGCCTTTTCTTCGGCTAGCTTCTTGGGCATCTTGCCCACATACATCGGCGATAGCGTCAGGTTTTCTAATACCGTGAGGTGCGGAAACAGATTGAACTGCTGGAACACCATGCCCACTTCTTTGCGCACTTTGTCGATGGCTTTAATGTCATCGGTCAGCTCAGTGCCGTCAACAAAAACATGACCTTCTTGATGTTCTTCAAGGCGGTTGATGCAGCGAATTAGCGTTGATTTACCCGAGCCGGACGGCCCACAAATCACAATCCGTTCGCCTTGTTTCACGTTTAGATTGATGTCACGCAACACATGGAAGCTGTTGCCGTACCACTTGTTCACTTTGTCGAAGACGATGATGTCTTTAGTCTGTTCAGTAGGCATGATGGTCGTCCCCGATTAGCGCAATTTGGATTTGTTAAGCTGTTTTTCGATCCACAAGCTGTAGCGGCTCATGGCGAAGCAGAAGGTGAAATAAATCGCGACGATGAACAGGTAACCCTCCAGTTTGAACGGCCGCCAGTCGGCGTCCGAATTGAGCGCCAGGCCCAGCGCGCCGGTCAATTCGTAGAGGGAAACGATGTAGACCAGCGAGGTGTCTTTAAACAGCCCGATAAAGTTGTTCATGATGCCCGGCACCACCATGGCCAGCGCCTGCGGCAGAATGATTTTGAACTGCGTTTGCCAATACGACAAACCTAACGAGGCCGCCGCTTCGGCTTGCCCTTTTGGCATCGCCTGCAGACCGCCGCGAATCACCTCCGCCATGTAGGCCGCCGCGAACAACGTCACGCCAACCAGCACCCGGATCAACACGTCAATGGTCACGCCCTGCGGCATGAACAGCGGGAACATAAACGACGCCATGAACAGCACTGAGATCAGCGGCACGCCGCGAATCAGCTCCACGTAAATGGTGCAAAAGGTTTTGATGGCGGGCAGACGGCTGCGGCGTCCGAGCGCCACAGCAATCGCAATGGGGAAGCAGAGCACGATCGACAGGGTGGCCAACATGATGGTCAGCGGCAGCCCGCCCCAGCGATCCGTTTGCACCACCGACAAACCGCCGACGCCGCCATACATCAGCGCGAAAAAAGCAGCCAGCACCAGCACCCACGCAGCGATCAGCCACGTCTTCCAGAACATGCGCGTGCAGCTCATCACCAGCAGGCCAACCATCAGTAGCGTGGCCACCAGCGGCCGCCATTGTTCTGCAAACGGATATCGACCGAAGATAATCAAACGATACTTTTCGCGAATCACACCCCAGCACGCGCCCACGCCTTCGGCGCGGCAGGCGTCGGCATTGGCAACCGTGGTCGCTGTGATGACGGCCCAATTGATGAGCTGCGGCACGTAATAAAGCAGGAATGCGCCGACAACAATCGTGACGATGCTGCTTTGCCAGTTCGCAAACAGATTGTTTTTGACCCATGGCACTAAGCCTTCGGTATTGACCGGAGCAGGGCGCGAGGGCAGCGATTGGAAAACGATGGTTTCAGCCATGACTAGCGCTCCTGAATGGCTGATTTAGCGTTGTACCAACCCATGAACAACGAGGTCAGTAGCGAGGTGGTGAGATACACCGCCATGATCAGCGCGATGCACTCCACGGCGCGTCCGGTCTGGTTAAGCGCAGTGTTCGAGATCGACACTACATCGGGGTAACCAATGGCCACAGCGAGTGACGAGTTTTTGGTGAGATTCAGAAACTGGTTGGTCATCGGCGGGATGATGACCCGCAGCGCTTGCGGCAACAGCACTTTTTGCATCTCTTGCCCGGTCGATAAGCCGAGCGCTTGCGCCGCCTCAGATTGCCCACGCGCTACCGATTGAATGCCGGCGCGAACCACCTCCGCCACAAACGATGCGGTGTAGAGCGTCAGTCCAATAAGCACCGCCATAAACTCAGGCGTTAACGCGCCGCCGCCCTCAATGGCAAATTCGCCCTTGACCGGCAGTTTGAATTCCGCGGGTGCACCACCAGCGATCCAGCCAACAACGCCGCCAACGATAACGATAATCACCGGGACCCAGAACATGCTGCGCAGATGCCCGGTTTCTTCGAATTTGCTTTGCGCCCAGCGGCGATAAAGCCACGCGCCCACACCGCCCGCAACGATGCCCGCCAAGGCCCACAGATGGCCGTTCTCCCACACCGGCGCCGGGAAGGTGAAGCCACCTTTGCTTAAAAAGAACGATCCAATTTGCTTGGCATCTGCGATATCCGGCAAAAACTCGGTGAACAGCAAATACCACATGAGTAATTGCAGCAACACTGGAACATTGCGAAACAATTCAACGTAGGTTTGACACAGGCCGCGCACCAAACCGTTACGCGAGAAGCGGCCTACGCCAATCAGCGTGCCGAGAATGGTGGTCAGGATAATGCCGATGATGGCCACCCGCAGCGTGTTGGAAATTCCGATCAGGAAGGCCTTCCAGTACGGGTCGTTCGAATCGAAATGGGTCAGCGATTCACCGATGTCAAAGCCGGCCGGCTGGGCCAGGAAATCAAAGCCGCTCTTAATGCCGCGAACACGCATGTTTTCAGCGGTGTTGTGAGCAATAAACCAAGCCACTCCCCCGATAACAAGCACTGCGAGAATTTGGTAGAGCAGGCCGCGAAAGGCTTGGCTGCGCCATGACCAGTCGCGTTTCGTAGGTGGTTTTCTTGGTGCAACTGCCATTCATTTCCCCGCAAAAAATTGGTGTCCGATGTGAGCAGGACTTCTTGTTGATCCTGTTAGGGGCAGTAGGCTCGAAACTTCACGAACCCCCTCACCCTAACCCTCTCCCGCGAGGGGAGAGGGGACTACTGCATCCTCCGGAGAAGATTCGCTGGGCGATTGCCGTAGCGAGCGGGATGCAGTGCTAGGCGACCGTTGGCGACGCGTACTGTAGGTACGCTAGCCGACGGGTAACGACGCAATGCGCCCGCGCAGTAGGCAAGCGCCTAGCGAATCGGGTAGGCGTACATGAGACCGCCCTTGTTCCACAGATTATTAACACCGCGTGGCAATTTCAAAGGCGATTTCGGGCCAAGATTACGCTCGAAAATTTCGCCGTAGTTGCCGGTGGCTTTGAGCGCTTTGGCCATCCATTCTTTGTCGAGGCCGAGCAGCTTGCCGGTGTCTTCGGTGGTGCCCAGAATACGCTGCACCACCGGGTCGGTGCTGGTCTTCATCTGATCCACGTTGGCTTGGGTGACGCCATATTCTTCGGCTTCAAGCAAACCATAGATCACCCATTTAACGATAGCAAACCATTCGTCGTCGCCGCGGCGAACCATTGGGCCGAGCGGCTCTTTCGAGATCAGTTGCGGCAGGATGACGTGCTCATCGGCAACCTTGGCTTCTTTGTTACGAACCGAGGCCAAGCCCGATGCGTCCGTGGTGTAGGCGATACAACGGCCGGCAAAGTAAGCGCCGGTGGCAGCTTCAACTTTTTCAAACACCACCGGCTTGATGCCGAGGCCGTTAGCTTTGGAGAAGTCGGTCAGGTTTTTCTCGGTTGTGGTGCCGGATTGCACGCACACGGTTTGCCCTTTGAGCTGCTTGGCGTCTTTGATCTTTGACTTGGTCATGACCATGAAGCCCTGGCCGTCGTAGTAGGCCCCAGCGGTCTGATGCAAGCCCAGCGATGCGTCGCGCGTCAGAGAAAACGTGGTGTTTCGCGACAGAATGTCAACTTCGCCCGATTGCAGCGCGGCAAAGCGTTGCTGCGCGTTCAGTGGCACCCCCTTCACCTTGTTCGCGTCGCCCAAAACGGCCGCTGCGATGGCTTTGCAGACCTCGGCATCAA
>JACMNN010000236.1 GCA_014378555.1 Burkholderiales bacterium
GCGCGAAGCTTTTCGACGTCGATTTCCTGACGCGTGATGGTCTGCAAGGTACCGGGAATTTGCACTGAACGTGAGCTTGCAGCCGTGTCGAGCACTTGGCGCGAAACCTCGCCATATTGCGCTGCGATCTCAACCTCGCGCACCGATGCTTGCGTTTTGAGCTGTTGCCGGGTGATGGTTCGATACTGTTCTGGAATTTCCACCAAACAATACACCTCATCGTCAGCACCGATCTGCACGTTCGACGCGATCAATTTGTCAAGCGCTGTCGTGGTTGCGGTGCGACCTTGGGCCGCACCAACCACGCTTGGCGCCACCGGTGCGAGCGATACCTGGGTGCTCACCACGGCACCATCGACACGTCCGTCTGCGCCGACACTGAAGCCGCTGGCAGCACGCACACTAATCGCCTTATTGATCCAACTGCTGCCCTTCTTCCATTCGCGGCTGGCGTCAGCCACGATAACGCGCTCGGTCACGGTTTCAAACACCGCAGGCAGCGTCTCGAGACGCTTGCTCGCCTCGCGCACGATGACCCGCTCGGTCACCGTTTTGTAGGTTGCTGGAACCACCTCCAAGCGAGAACTCGCGGCACTGGCCTGCACCTGCAAACTCACGGTGCGCAGTGGAATCTGTATCGGCTCATAGCGCAATGATTCCGGCGTGATTAGAACGCTGTCGGTCGCGTCGCGAAAGGTGGCTGCAATCGTCTCGGTGCGGGTCATCGCAGGCCTGTCGACGACCGTTTCTTCGACGTTGCCATACACCGCCGCGATTACCTTCAACTCTTTACGCTCAGGCGTCACCATCACCTGCTCGGACGTGGTTTTGAACGTGGCTGGCACTACTTCAATGCGCTTACTCTCAGGCTTGAGCACGATCTGCTCGGTCACGTTTTTGTAGGTCGCTGCAATCGGCTCTTCGCGGAACGCCTCTGGTTTGACCACAATCGTTTCGGTTACCGTTTTGAACGTTGCGGGCACCGGGAATTGGCGCTTGAATTCGGGACTCACCAGCACCTGTTCGGTCACTGTTTTGAATGTGCCGGGGACCGGAATAAATCGCTTTGATTCGGGCTGTACCAACATCTGCTCGGACACCGTTTTGTAGGTGGCAGGCACGGAGATCTGGCGGGTGGTTGCGGGCGACACCAGCACTTGCTCAGTCACGGTTTTCATGGTGCCGGGTACGGAGATGTAGCGTTTGGTTTCGGGCATCACCAGCACTTGCTCAGTCACCGAGCGCATCAATGCCGGGACCAGCTCAAAGCGCTTGGTTTGGGCTACTTTCAACACTTGCTCTGACTTTGTCTCAAAGCGCGCGGCGATGACCATGTTGGCGAAGCAATCGCTGAGGCTGGTTAGAACGTTGATGGGGCGGGGAAAGTTGTCGCCAAAATTGTTATCACACTTCTGCATAGTCATGCGCACCAGTTTGCCCGCTGCATCCGAGTACAAATTGACCGGCATGTCGGGGCTGAATGGAACGAACTTGCCGATTAGCGGTGCGCTAACCCCGTCGCGGCCTCCCGATCGACCGACGCCCACGTCACACGCGCCTCGACCATATTGCGGGCCCGCGTCGCTTAGTGTGCCGCGCTTCACCGCGACCTCGCCGTCGCGTTGCAACGGCGGATGATCGGTGAACGCCTCGTAGAACTTCGCGGTCCCTGCGGCGACCGCGGCATCGCATTCTGCGGCAGTCGCATAACCTTCGTTGCCGTGACGGTCCGTCGCGGCCAGCAGCGGCGTGGCGAAGATGAAAGTGGTGCCGAAGAGGGCTAACGACAGCGTTCGATTGATGGTTTCCCGAGGACTCATTTTGTAGCTTCTATGGATTGGATTTGAGTGAAGGCAGTAACTGCTTTTTGTGCAAAAACATTCTGTACGCTTAACTCCCAAATAGGTTGCACGAACCCATGACGGCAGCATTAAACAGGGTAGGAATGGACTGAAGTGGTGTGTGAATCAGAAGATTCCGCGTGGTAAACGGCGCTTTTTGCGTAGTGCAACAGCAGTCGCCGACTGCGCGCCAAGTCGGCTGTTCTGCGACCGTGATCGTGACGATTTGCGAGTTAGCGCAACCGCTTGTTGGCGAATGTTTCTAGAATACAAATCCATTCACTCGTTTCTCAGTGCTCCATCATGCAAGTGCCCAAGACCGCCAAGGCCACCTTTAACTGGAGCGACCCGTTGCTTCTCGATCAGCAACTGACCGAAGACGAGCGCATGATTCGCGACGCTTCGGCACAGTACGCGCAGGACAAACTGTTGCCGCGCGTGGTGGACGCGTTTCGCAATGAGTACACCGACCCTTTGATCTTTCGCGAAATGGGTGCACTCGGCTTGCTCGGGCCAACCATCCCTGAGCAGTACGGCGGTGCTGGGTTGAACTATGTGGCCTACGGGTTGATTGCTCGCGAGATTGAGCGTGTCGATTCAGGCTATCGCTCGATGATGAGCGTGCAGAGTTCGTTGGTAATGGTGCCGATTAATGCCTTCGGCAGCGAGGCGCAAAAGCAAAAATATTTGCCTAAATTAGCCACCGGCGAATGGATCGGTTGTTTTGGCCTCACCGAGCCGAACGCCGGCTCGGACCCCGCCAGCATGAGCACGCGCGCGAAAACAGTACCGGGCGGATTTTCTGTTTCGGGCGCCAAGATGTGGATTTCGAACTCACCGTTTGCTGACGTATTTGTGGTGTGGGCGAAAAACGACGAAGGCCGTATTCGTGGCTACATTCTTGAGAAGGGCATGAAGGGCCTATCGGCTCCCGCCATCAAGGGCAAGATTGGTTTGCGCGCATCGACAACCGGTGAAATCGTGATGGACGGCGTGTTCGTGCCGGCTGAAAATGAGCTGCCGAATGTGGAAGGACTCAAGGGGCCGTTTACCTGCCTGAATTCGGCGCGCTACGGCATTGCATGGGGCGCACTGGGCGCGGCTGAGGATTGCTGGTTTCGGGCTCGGCAGTATGTGATGGATCGCAATCAATTTGGTCGTCCACTCGCAGCTAATCAGTTGATTCAGAAGAAGCTGGCCGACATGCAAACCGAAATCACCATGGGCCTGCAAGGCTGCCTGCGCCTAGGTCGCATGAAGGACGAGGGCACCGATTCAGTTGAAATCACCAGCATCATGAAGCGCAACAGTTGCGGCAAGGCGCTCGACATTGCGCGGGTGGCCCGCGACATGCTGGGCGGCAACGGCATCAGCGACGAATACGGCGTCATGCGCCACATGGTGAACCTCGAAGTGGTGAACACCTACGAAGGCACCCACGATATTCACGCGCTAATTTTGGGCCGTGCGCAGACCGGGATTCAGGCGTTTCAATAGGTCGGTCGGCAAGCGATGAAACTCTACAACTACTTTCGCTCGTCGGCCGCTTA
>JACMNN010000237.1 GCA_014378555.1 Burkholderiales bacterium
CGTGATTACCACTTGCAGAATTTAGCGTTTCATGATCGGCTGGTTGAAATGGCGGGCAATCGCAAGCTCACGTCGATCTACCGCAAATTGATCAAAGAGCTGGCGCTTTTTCGACGGCTCAACTTGGCCGATGGCGGGCTGATGCCCGTATCGGCGCGTGAGCATCGGCACATCGTGAAGGCGATTGCATCGGGCGACGCCGAGGCTGCGGGCAAGGCGATGTTCGAACATGTGATGGAGAGCAAGGCGCGAACCATCGAAAACAACCTGCATCGGCAGGCGCACAAAGTAATTGAAGTTAGGAAAAACAGTGACGACAACATCAAGTATTGAAGTTAACGGACGCAGCTACCGGCTTCCGACGGCGCCGACCGTGGTGGTGTGCGTGGACGGCTGCGAGCCCGACTATCTGGCGCAGGCGGTGGCAACGGGCCATATGCCGTGGCTCAAACGCACGTTGTCTGAGGGCACCGCGTTGATCGCGGAGTGCGTGGTGCCGACCTTCACCAACCCCAATAATCTCTCCATCGTTACCGGCGCGCCACCGTCGGTACACGGCATTTGCGGTAACTATCTGTTCGATACGGCCAGTGGCACCGAGGTCATGATGAATGACCCGAAGTGGCTGCGCGCACCCACCATTCTGGCCTCACTTGCCGACGCAGGTAAGACGCTTGCCGTGATTACCGCCAAGGATAAGTTGCGCAAATTATTGGGGCACAAAATGAAGGGCATCTGTTTTTCAGCAGAAAAGGCCGATCAGGTGACCATGGAAGAAAACGGCATCGTTGACGTGTTGGCGATGACCGCTATGCCGCTGCCTAGCGTGTACAGCGCAGCGCTATCAGAATTCGTATTCGCGGCGGGTTTGCAATTGATGCAACGGCAGCGGCCCGACGTGATGTATCTGTCGACCACTGATTACGTGCAGCACAAACACGCACCCGGCACCGACGGCGCGAATGCGTTCTACACCATGATGGACGGCTACATGGGAAAGCTCGACGCGATGGGCTGCGTCATCGCGCTCACCGCCGATCACGGCATGAACGCGAAGGTCGCCATGGATGGCACGCCTGATGTGATTTATCTGCAAGACTGGTTTGACGCCTGGCTGGGGGCGGCGGTGGCGCGGGTGATTCTTCCCATCACCGATCCGTACGTCGTTCACCACGGTGCGCTCGGCTCGTTTGCAACCATCTACCTACCAGCCGATGTTGATGTCGAGCAAGCCCGCGCAAAGCTTGCATCCATTCGCGGTGTCGAATGTGCATTGACGCGCGCCGAAGCGGCACAACGCTTTGAACTTCCAGCCGATCGCATTGGCGACTTGGTGGTGGTGTCGGAGCGGTTCACAGTGATCGGAACGTCGGCTGCAAAGCATGATCTGTCGGGCCTTGACGTGCCGCTGCGCTCGCACGGCGGCGTCAGTGAGCAGCGAGTGCCGCTGGTCGTAAATCGCAAGCTGCCCCAGCTCGATATGACCCGCCGATTCCGCAATTTCGACGCGTTCGATCTTGCCTTTAACTACGCACAATAGAGCAACGCCTTAGCCATCATGATCGACCAATTTATTCTCGACAACCAACTTAATTCGATGCGCCTTGTAGGTCGAAAGGTTGGCGCCGACCGTAGCGGAGACCGCGTGATTGCGGTGCATAACCCCTACACCGAAAAGCAGATTGGAACGGTGCCCAAAGCTACGCTCGACGAAGTGCGAGACACCTATGCCTCGATGCATGCGTACCGTCCAACGCTGACCCGCTTTGAACGCGCGGCGATTCTCAATCGAGCCGCAGACATCGCCAAACGAAGACAGCACGAAGTGGCCACACTCATTTCCGCGGAGGCTGGCCTTTGCATGAAGGATGCAACGTATGAGGCCGGTCGCGTCAGCGATGTGTTTTTGTTTGGCGCTAATGAGGTGCTCAAAGATGACGGCCAGATTTTTAGCTGCGACTTGACCCATCATGGCAAGAAGCGCCGTGTCTACACACAACGCTCGCCGCTGCTTGGGGTGATCACCGCAATCACGCCGTTCAATCACCCGATGAATCAGGTGGCGCACAAAATAGTGCCGAGCGTTGCAACCAACAATCGCATGGTACTTAAGCCCTCAGAGAAGGTGCCGTTTTCGGCCATCTTGTTGGCTGATTTTTTGTACGAGGCGGGCTTGCCCCCCGAGATGCTTAGCGTGATCACCGGTGATCCGCAAGAAATCGCCGATGAGCTGCTCACCAACCAACACGTAGATTTGATTACGTTCACCGGTGGCGTGGCCATCGGCAAGTACATTGCGAGCAAGGCGGGCTATCGACGTATCGTGCTCGAACTCGGCGGCAACGATCCAATCATCGTCATGGAAGACGCCGATATTGACGAGGCGTCGACGCTTGCCGTGCAGGGTTCATACAAAAACTCCGGACAACGCTGCACCGCAATTAAACGCATGCTGGTGCACGAATCGGTGGCCAATGAATTCGTTGAACAGGTGGTTGAAAAAACCCGCGCGTGGACGTATGGCGATCCTTCCGATCCGCAACTGGATATGGGCACCGTGATCGACGAGGCGGCCGCGCAACTGTTTGAAGCACGGGTGAACGAGGCGATCGCGCAGGGTGCAAAACTGCTGGCGGGCAACGTTCGCCGTGGCGCGTTGTATTCCCCGACGGTGCTCGATCAGGTGCGGCCCGAGATGACGGTGGCGATGCAGGAAACGTTTGGCCCGGTGTCCCCGATCATTCGCTTCAAAAATATTGATGACGCGATTCGTATCGCAAACGGCAC
Organism: Burkholderiales bacterium; assembly: GCA_014378555.1. Taxonomy (GTDB): domain Bacteria; phylum Pseudomonadota; class Gammaproteobacteria; order Burkholderiales; family Casimicrobiaceae; genus Casimicrobium. The sequence continues at coordinate 2,788 of JACMNN010000237.1, forward strand.
CGCCTACGGGCTGTCCAGCGCGGTCTGCACTAACCGTCTTGACTACATTACGCGATTCGTCAGTGCGCTTGAAGTGGGCAGCGTGAACGTGCGCGAGGTGCCCGGTTATCGTCTCGAGCTCACCCCTTTCGGTGGCATCAAGGACTCAGGTCTTGGCTACAAAGAAGGTGTGCAAGAAGCGATCAAGAGCTTCACCAATATCAAGACTTATTCGCTGCCCTGGGTTTAGTCGCCACCTCTGATGCTGACCCTCGCCGACATCGAACAGCTGTTTGCCGCCCACGGCGGCGAGCAGTACAGTGGCGAGCCGGTCACGCAACTGCAGCACGCGCTGCAGACCGCGTACTTGGCCGAGCGAAACGGTGCCGACGACGCACTGATCACCGCCGCGCTGCTGCACGATCTCGGGCACTTGCTGCATGATCTCGGCGAGACCCCGTCGCTGCGTGGAGTCGACGATGTTCATCAATATCGTGTGCTGCCGTTTCTGCGCGGCTTGTTCACTGACGACGTGCTGAATGCGATCAAGCTGCATGTCGATGCCAAGCGCTTTCTGTGCGCGACGCGGCCCGAATATCATGCGCAACTTTCGGACGATTCAAAGCGAAGTCTGCTGCTGCAAGGCGGCACGTTCAGCGATGCTGCGGCAGCCATTTTTATCAACCAACCGGGTGCCGAACGCGCAGTGCAATTGCGCTTGTGGGATGACGCTGCCAAGGATGAAAATCTAGATACCCCAACGCTCGCGCACTTCATGCAATACGCGTCGCGCAGCACTTTAATCACACCGTGAAAGCGCACCGGTTGTGACCCTGTCCTGGGCGATTGTCGCTGCGGTGCTGTTCGGCGCGCTGCTGCATGCGAGCTGGAATGTGTTGGTGAAATCAAGCACCGATAAGGCGCTTGACACCGCACTCATTCACCTGCTTGCCTCCCTGATTGCACTGCCGCTGGTGCTAATTGTCGGATGGCCGCCGCTGGTGGCGCTGCCGTTTATTGTTGCGTCGGTGGTGGTGCACATCGCCTACTACGCAGCACTTACCGCCGCCTACAACCACGGTGATATGGGCCTCACCTATCCGCTGATGCGCGGGGTGGCTCCGGTGCTGGTGGCTGTCGCAGCAACGGCTACCTTGGGCGAGCACTTGTCGCCGTTCGCTTGGGCGGGCGTAGCGGGAGTTTGCGGCGGTGTGTTGGTGTTGGGCTTGAGCCGTCACGCACTAGACAATCGTCGCGCCACGCTGCTGGCGTTGGCCAACGCGGTGGTGATCGCGGCCTACACCATGATTGATGCGTTGGGCGCCCGCGCTACGGCGGCAGCAGGAGGCCACGTTCTGCAGTATGTGGTCGCGCTGTTTGTGCTCGACGGCTGGCCATTTGCAATGATTGTGTTGGCACGACGGGGGCGTGCCGCGTGGCCCTATGCCCGCGCACGTTGGCCGGTAGCGGCGGCGGGCGCACTGGCCTCACTGGGCTCCTACGGCATCGCGCTGTGGGCCATGACGCGTGCGCCAGTGGCCACCGTTGCCGCGCTGCGCGAAACGTCCGTGCTGTTTGCTGCACTGCTCGGAAGCTGGTTTCTGAACGAAAAGTTCACGCCGCGTCGAGCCTTAGGCACCTGCGTCATCGTCGCCGGTGTGATGGCGTTGCGTCTGGGCTAAACCTAAGTTTTTTGAAAGACTGAAATGAGCCTTCCATCGCATGTAGAAATCGTCATCGTGGGCGGTGGTATCGCGGGCTGCTCGACCGCCTACCATCTGGCAAAACTAGGCAAGCGTGACGTGTTGCTGCTCGAGCAGGGCAAGCTGACCTGCGGCACCACCTGGCATGCCGCTGGACTGATCGGTCAGATACGACCCAACCGCAACATGACGAGCATGAGCAAGTACGGCATCGAGCTGTACTCGACGCTCGAAGCCGAAACCGGCCTTGCCACTGGCTGGAAGCAGTGCGGAAGCGTTAACGTCGCCCGAACACCCGAGCGCATGAAGGTGTTCAAAAAACAGGTCGCTTTGGCAAGGAGTTTTGGTGTCGACGTGGAGGAAATTTCAGCGCAACAGGCAGGCGAGATCTACCCGCTTATGCGTACCGATGATTTGCAGGGCGCCATCTGGATTCCGGGTGACGGCAAGGCAAACCCGGCAGACCTTACGATGTCACTGGCGAAGGGCGCGCGCAACGGCGGCGTTCGCATCGTTGAAGATACAGAGGTGATCGATGTCATCATTGAGCGCGGCCGCGCCGTGGGCGTGCGCACAGCCAACGGTGACGTACGCTGCGAGGTGGTGGTCAATTGCGGCGGGCAATGGGCGCGGCAGTTTGGCCGACTTGCCGGGGTAAACGTGCCGCTTTATTCCGCTGAACATTTCTACGTGGTCACCGGTGCTATTGCCGGAGCGCATCCTATGCTGCCGGTGATGCGCGACCCCGACGGCTTCATTTATTACAAAGAAGAAGTGGGCGGCTTGGTCATGGGTGGCTTCGAGCCGAAAGCAAAACCGTGGAAGGTCGACCCAATTCCGTCCACCTTTCGCTTTGAATTGCTGGGTGAAGACTGGGATCAGTTTGAAATTCTGATGACCAATGCGATTCATCGCACACCTTGTTTGGAAACCGCCGAAATCAAGATGTTGTTGAACGGGCCGGAAAGCTTCACGCCAGACGGCAATTTCATTCTTGGCGAAGCGCCAGAACTGCGCAATTATTTTGTTTGCGCCGGATTCAATTCTGCGGGCATCGCAAACTCGGGCGGCGCAGGTCGCCTGATTGCGGAATGGATTGTCGGCGGTGAGGCGAGCAGTGATTTGTGGGACGTGGACATTCGTCGCTTTGGCGGTTTCACGGGCAATCGCAAAGCGCTGTCGGTGCGCACGGCCGAAACCCTGGGGCTGCACTACGCGATGCGCTGGCCACGACAAGAGCTCGAAACGGCGCGTCCGCTGCGCACCTCACCGCTCTACGATTTGCTGGCCGCTAAAAACGCAGAGTTCGGCAGCAAAAACGGCTGGGAGCGCGCCAACTACTTCAAGCCTGAGGGCGCCGCCACGCCTGAGTTTGGGCTGGGCAAACCGGGTTGGCTGGATTGGATGATTGCCGAGCAACAGGCCACGCGTGAAGCCGTTGCTGTCTACGATCAAACCTCGTTTTCAAAACTGCTGTTGCAAGGCCGCGACGCGCTAAACGTGCTGCAACGCTTGTGCGCCAACGAAATCGATGTGCCGGTCAACAAGATGGTGTACAGCGCCATGCTCAATGGTCGTGGCGGTTTTGAGAGCGATCTGACCATCATTCGCCTTGCCGCAGAAAACTTTCTGATCGTCACCGGCTCGGCGCAAACGGTGCGTGACGCCGACTGGATTGGCCGCAACATTGCGCCCAGCGAGCACGCCATGCTGACTGACGTGACCGGGCTGTACAGCGTGCTGTCAATCATGGGGCCGAATGCGCGGCAATTACTGGCCCGCGTGAGTCCCGATGATCTGTCGCCGGAAGCGCTCAAATTTTCGTGGACCAAAGAAATTGACCTGGGCTTTGCCCGGGTGCGCGCCGCGCGGATGAGTTACGTCGGCGGGCCAGGATTTGAGCTCTACGTCCCAGTTGAAATGACGCGGCACGTCTATCTGGCGTTGCTGCAGGCGGGTGCCGATTTGGGACTTCGGGAAGCCGGTTACTACGCGCTGGATGCGCTGCGAATCGAGCAGGGGCGTCGTGCTTGGGGCGCCGAACTCGGGCCGGATGAAACGCCATGGGAGGCGGGCCTTGGCTACGCCGTAAAAATCGATAAAGCCACCGATTTCATTGGCAAGGCGGCGTTACTAAAAGCGCAGGGCCAACCGCTGCGCAAGAAGCTGGTCACGCTGGTATTTGACTCCGGCGAGCCATTCGCATGGGGCGGTGAGGCCATCGTGTTGAACGGAGAAACGGTCGGTGAAATCTCGTCGGTCGGATGGAGTCCGCGGGTTGGCGCCTGTGTCGGGCTCGGTTATGTGCGTGGCGACGGAGCTAATGTGCGGCACGATGGCACCCCTGCCTGTGTGGAGTTGTGGGGTGACGCGGTGCCGGTCAAGCTCTATGATCAGTGGCCGAACAAACCCTAGACCTAACACCTGATGCTGCAAACACCACCGGACTGGGTGCTGCGCCTCCGCGCGGCAGCTGATCAACCGCCATTACGCGAGCGCGTGCCGCTGCGCTGGGGCGGCATTGAAATCGGTCATGCCGAGCACGCCGTGCTGCAGCAGATCGAGCGTGCGTTTAGTTATCAACGGCCCACCGTGCTGCGCCATGAGGCAGCGGGATGGCACATCGACGGCAATCTCACTGAGAGCTTGGCGCGCATCGCGCTCACCATGCGTGAGCTAAACCTTGCCGACCGTTGGCGCAACGAGCAATTGCCGGTGATCGATAGCGGCGAGCAGGTGCTTGGTACGGTAGAGCGCGCAGCGGTGTATCCGCTCGGCTTTCGCACCCGAGGCGTGCACTTGGTCGGCGAAACGTCCGACGGCCAGTTTTGGGTGCAGCAGCGCTCATTAACTAAAGCCAACGACCCCGGTCAATGGGACACCTTGATGGGTGGCATGATCAGCGCGGTCGATACGCTGGAGGGTGCGCTCGTGCGGGAGACTTGGGAAGAAGCGGGGCTGCGCCTTCACGATTTATTTGGGCTCACCTTCGGCGGTGTCGTGCAAGTGCATCGTCCAACCACGGACGGCGTTGGCAGCTACATCAGCGAGCGCATTGACTGGTACCGCGCAACCATTCCCGCGAACTGCGTGCCAATCAATCAGGATGGCGAAGTCGCACGGTTTGCGAAGGTGCCCCGTAAGTCGATGGTGGCGGGAATCAGCGCCGGAAAGTTCACGCTAGAAGCCGGTTTGGTCACCGCCGCCGCGTTGGGCTTTTAGCGCTTAGCGGCGAGTCCGCTACATTTTCAGCGCTACCCCGGCAATCGCGCCCGCACCAATCATCCATAACGGATGCAATTTGGTCAACATGAACACCACAAAGGCGACGGCCGCCAAGGCCCATGCCCGCCAGTCTGGCAGCCCTCTGATGAGCAACATGCAACCGGCAAACATCAGCCCGACTGTCACCGGCGCCAGGCCGCGCAATACGATTTCGCGCCACGGATTGGCCTGCAGCCGGGCGAACATTTTGGTCACGCAAACGGTCAGTATGAATGGCACCACGCTGATCGCGCCCAGTGCCGTCAAGGCACCGGCAATACCGGCAACGTGATAGCCAAATAAGGCGATATACAAGATGTTGGGACCGGGTGCGACCTGCGCCAGCGCGATGTAGCCGGCGAACTCGGTGGTGGTCATCAGGCCGCGCGTATCGACGAAAAACCGGTGCATATCCGGGATCAACGGAATGGTGCCGCCGATGCACAAAAACGACAACGACACGTACAGCAGCGCGATGTTGACCAGTTCATCACTGCCCTTCATAGCTGACCGCGTTTCGAGAGCAGCACACCCGCCGCGCCACACACCAGCAGCACCAGCGCCATGTGCCAGTGCGCGAAAAACGCCAGTGACGCGGACACCACGCACAGCACGATGCCGAGCGGTCGCCGCCAGAACGGTCCGCCCATTTTGAGCGACATGAACAGCAGGTAGGCGGTGGCTGCAGCGGCCATTCCGGTCATGCCCGATTTCACTTGCGGTAGATGGGCGAAGGCGTGATAGAGCTCGTTGAGCAGCAGCAGAATGACCAGTGGCACGCCGACGATGCCAGCGAACGCAATCAGCGCGCCAACAATGCCGTGATAACG
>JACMNN010000238.1 GCA_014378555.1 Burkholderiales bacterium
ATGGCAACTATCGGTGGCTCAGGCTTGAGCTGGCATGATCTGGACGCTCATTTCAAGCCGGGTGGCGTGGCGTCTTACTCGTTTGATGACAAAAATAACGTCGTATTCAACACCTTCGCCAAGCCGTTTGACGTGGTGTTGCTGATGGACTGCAGTCAGTGCCCGATCCATCCGCAACTGAAATCAGTGTTCTACGATTATGCAAAACGAGACAGCGATATCGCCCGCAAAAATGGTGCGCGCCCAGCCTTTTTTATGTCTTGGGCCTACCAAGATAAACCGGAAATGACCGAGCAGTTAGCGGCCGAATACACGAACGCGGGGCGTGCCAATAACGCGCTGGTGGTGCCTGCAGGGCTGGCGTTTGCGCGCTCGGTGAAAGAGCGGCCTGAGCTCAATCTCTATGTCCCCGATAAGCGGCATCCGTCGCTTGCCGGCACCTATCTCGGTGCTTGCACGGTGTTAGCTTCGCTTTACGGGGTGAATCCTGAGGGCAACAGCTACACCGCAGGGCTTGATCCAGCGACGGCTAAGTTTTTGCAAACGGTGGCGTGGCAAACCGCACAGGATTACGCGAAACAACGTTGATTCACGTTTGTTAACGGCGCTCCTGCGCCAGCTCCACCAACCGCGAAACCAAGTCGGCGTAGCCCACGCCGGCCGCACCCCACAGCGCCGGATACATTGACGTTTTGGTGAAGCCGGGCATGGTGTTGACCTCGTTCAAAAAGATCTCGCCGGTGCTGTCGATATAGAAAAAATCGACCCGCGCGAGGCCCGCACAGTCGAGCGCCTTAGACGCCTCAATCGCCATCGCGCGTGCGCGGCCGGCGATGGCTGGCGGCAGGTTGGCGGGAATGTGCATTTCGGCCCTACCTGCCGAGTACTTTGTTTCGTAATCGTAGAACTCGCTGTCAAAGGTGAGCTCGCCCACCGGGCTTGCCTGCGGGTGATCGTTGCCAAGAATGCCGACCTCGATTTCGCGCGGCTTTTCGGACGTGGCGGCCTCAACAATCACGCGCCGATCCAGCTCGAATGCGAGGCGCAGCGCAGCATGCAGTTCAGCATCGTTTTTTGCTTTTGAAATGCCCACGCTAGAGCCCAGATTCGCAGGCTTGACGAACACCGGGAAGCCGAGCGTGTTGATGCGTTTGATCGCGTCCTCCGGCGTGCTGGTGAATTCGGCGCGGGTGACCAATTGGTAGGCCACTTGCGGAATGCCGTGCGCGGCGAGCACCGCTTTTGCCATCACTTTGTCCATGCACACCGCGCTGCCGAGCACACTCGACCCCACGCACGGAATGCCGGCAAGCTTCAACAGGCCCTGCACCGTGCCGTCCTCGCCGTTCGGCCCGTGCAGAATGGGGAACACCACGTCATAGCCTTCCGCTACCTGCGCCTGATGCAGCACCAGTTCTCCGCCAGACGGCGCGCTGCCGCGCTCCAGCGCCCGTTGCGATTCGGGTTCGGCGAGCCAACGGCCTTCGCGCGAAATGACCACGCTGGTCACCTCAAAGCGGTCCTTGGGCAGCGCCTGCAACACGCTTTTCGCGCTGTTGATTGAGACTTCATGTTCGCCAGATTGACCGCCAGCGAGAACGAGAACACGTGTTTTTTCCATGGCTGGATTGTAGGTTGCGGGCGCTTGAACTTAGTCGCGGTGAAAGCTGCGATCTATCAACTTGTCGTCCTGAGCGAAAAGCAAAGGATCATGCGACATGCAATGATTTCAATGACTTACCACCGTCCTCGCATGCGACCTGATCCTTCGCCGTGCTCAGGATGACATTAGTCTGCGTATCCCCAGACCCATCATTAAGCATCTATCGACTTCGACCGAATATCGCCTATAGGCCAATATTGATAAGCCTTACCCGAGAAAGCTGTAGCGATAATTACGGCAGTCGATACACCACTCTCTCATCAACTGCGTAAAGCACGCAGCTTGCTTTTGCTTTGGCCACACAGCGTTCAATGGCGCGCTCGGCCGATTCATTGTCGTTGCCGCTCCATCCCCAATGTTTGCCGTTGGCGGACACTGCAAACGCGCGCGGCACAGCGCTCGCTGTGAACTGCTGATAATCCTTGAGCGCGGCGGGCGAGGTGTTGGGTAGTTTTGCTGCGTCGTTGACGGTGGCGTGCGGCGTGGTGGGGTAGCGCGCTTCACGCAATTTGTACGGCAGGTCCGCCGCGTCTGGGCTGGCGTAGCGCTGGTTGGTGGTGACGACGCCTTGCGCCAGCGCAGTGGTGCTCAGCCGTTCGCACTGCGTCGGTCGCGACGACTCGGTGCCGACGCAAAAGAAGCTCACGTCCTTCCACTGCGCTTTTGCCGTGGTCGGATAAAAGCGCACATCGCCCGCGCGCCGCTCGATGTTGATCCAGCGCTGCACCAGCTTCGGGTCCGCTTTGCCGTCGGTGAATTTTGCTGTCCACTTCGCCAGATCGTTTTTCTCAACGGCCAGTGCGTTGAGCTTGCCGAAATCGTAATGCCCGTGAAAGCCCACATAAGTAAGGCTTGCCGGATAGTCGTCAGTGAACATGCGCCGCTTGCCACCGAGAAAAAGTCGCGAACAGGACGACACGCAATGACCCGACACGGCCGTGGTCACGCCATGCTCGCGAAACAATTCACCGAGTCGATAGCCCGTCCAGCTATTGCCGCCCATCGAGTTGCGCAACACCACGTGCGTGATCGCAGGGGCAGATTTCAGTTCAGCTTTTGCTTTGTCAAGATCACGCGCTACCACTTCGCCAGAGAGAATTAACGTGCTGCCGACGCGCTTGAAGTTCATGGCGTGCGTGGGCGTCGAAGTGCACGCGAGGAAAAGAAAAACGCAAGCCGGTATTGACGTTGCGCAAATATGGGTGGTTATAGTCAATACTTGCAAAGCTCGTTAGCAACCCAGGGGCGAAGTCGTAGATTTGTCGTTAATCGTTTGCTTCCGTGCGCGATGGTCGATAGTTTGTTAGGTGCGACGATTAGCGCGGCAAAAGCGACTGCAGGCGTGTTGAGGATACCTACGCGAAGTGTTGGTACCAATATATCGCCCGTTGGCGACGGCTGGCATGAAAGTGACGTGAGAGTCGCTGCGGCGCTACCGGCGTAAAACTTGACAATAAAAGCGATACTTATTTTGGATGAAATTTATCGGCAGCCAGTGACATGCTTGCTACGTTTACGCCGGTACGTTGGAAACTTATCGCTGCGTTTCGCGGACTTTAGCCATTAAAGTTGTCGCGAAGAATTTGTAGGTTAAGTGTGATCTTGCGCTTGCTCTCCGCTGGCTGCTCAAACCAATCAGTGCTCCAGATGCGAATGATGACCCACCCTTTTGATTCAAGTATTTCCTGCCGCCAAATGTCACGCGTCCGCGCTGTCCAACCTGAATGAAATTGCGCCCCGTCGCACTCGATGCCGCACAAAAAATTTAAATCACCGGCCGCTCGTTTCACACCCAAGTCAATTCGAAAACCACTCTCGCCCACCTGAGGTTCGACAAAATATCCTAATGAAGTAACAAATGCTTTGATCTCGTCCTCAAATGGTGATTCTGTGTTGGCCGTAACCGTACGGCTTGACGCTCGATCTGGATTTAGCTGATTGAGAATCGTGTTCACCACGAGCGAATCGTTTGCGGCAATGCCTCGTGCATAGCGCAAATATTGGTAGACGAAGTAACGTTCGTTCGTTGTTCTTTCCGCTTCGTTAGAAATGTGATCAATCTTCAGCGAACAAAGTACGACCATGCCACGTTTGGCTCGCGTAACTGCAACGTTCAACCGCTTGCGCCCGTCTTCTTTTTTCGTTAGTGGGCCAAAGGAACGACTAGATCCTGCATACGTCGCGCCAAAAATAATCACATCGCGTTCATCGCCCTGAACGGTTTCCACGCTTCGAACAAAAAAGGAACTGTCTTCGCCGTCATGTTGTCGCTCACGTTCAAAGGCATAAGTGCTTGCAAACGCCGCGTCCTTTTCGGTCCGCTCGGCAAGCAAATCCTCGATTAGGGCTTTTTGTTTTACGTTGTTAACGATTACTCCGACTGATGGACGAGTTTCTTGCGGCACTTGCCAAATTTTCGTCAACCAAGCCACGATCCGCCGGGCTTCAATCTCGTTGAGCCCGCGAACAAACTGGCCGTCCAGTTGCTCAAACACAATAGCGCTGTCCATGAAGGGGGGCAGTGCCGCATTCCCGGATGGAATAATCAGCTTTCCGTCATAGAAAGCGTGATTCGAAAAGTCGATCAGCTCCTTTCTTGCAGAACGATAGTGGACGTCAAGTTGACGACGGTGCGGACTGGCTGCTCCAAGCGCTACATCCGCAGCCTCAAGCAGCCGATAGTTACGATCTGCCGGCGCGAGCGCTTGCTCAGCGTCATCATCGACGTTTTCCGTGTCGTCGTCATCTTCGCTGCTAAACGCAAAAAAATCTGAAGGCGGCATTTGCTGACGGTCACCAGCGATTAGCGCGCGTTTGGCCCGAAACAACATAGGGATCGCTTCAGCAACAAACATCTGTGACGCCTCATCGATCACCACCAAATCGTACATCGCGGGCGTCAGCGGAAGAAGTGCCGACGCAGTTTCAGGGCTGGTCAACAGCACAGGCTGGATCTGCCGCACGTTCGAGCCGCCGATCTTGTGCAATCGCCTGAGCGAGGTTTTCTTAATTCCGCCGTGACCACGCAGACGTAGCAAGTCTCCCTGTTCCAGCTGGTCCCTAGCTACAACGCGCTGATTGAACCCAGAAAGTATGTCTTCAGTGTCAGCTTTGCGCTTGTCTGCGAGCCGCTGCGATAGTTGTTTACGAAGGAACGGAATTTGTCTGGCAAACTGAAAGTCGCGGCCACGCCGACTGAGTAGATTGAGCTTCCAGGCCGACAAAATCACGCCGTGTATGTGGTCTTCCCACCCGAACACATGTGCGCGAAGTGCCGAATCAGCTACACGCAACAATTTATCCGCGTGCAGCTCGGCGCGTAGTGTGGCGATATCTCCCAGTTGCGCACCGTCTAATGCGATTTCTGTGATTAATTCCGTTGTGAAAGTGCCTTGCCTCGCGGCTCGTGCTTCAGTTTCGGGCGAAATGCCTGCATTCCACTGTTGTATGTGTCTAATGGCCGTTAGCCAACGATTGAAGTCCCTGATATCGCTCGCGCTTTCTTGGGACGCATTGAAGTATGGGAGGCCGGACTCCCGCACGCTCGGGCTCGTAAACCAAGGATGTTCCGCGACCCAATGCGTCTGCTCATCATGTCGCACAAGAAGTGCGCCGGATTGAATGCGCTGACCAATCGATACTGCGATGCGCAAGCTGCTATGCAGCGCTTGTAGCTCAACCGCGTCGTGCGCCAACTTTGGCGAAACTGCTGACCAAACGTTCTGGGTATAACGAAGCGTCCGCGCTTTATCGTCGATATCTCGGACACGCGACAACAGTTGAGTCACCTGCCTTGTGTCTAATCCCGATTCAATAAGTCTTTCCACAGCAGACACGAGCCTCTGACTCCAATCTGGGTGACTGTCGAGATGCCCGATTCGCGAGAGTTCAGACTGGATATCTCCGAAACGTCTCGCGGTGCCGCCACAATCGTCTTTAAGGGCATCATCGCCTGAGTCAATGGCGGTCTCGCATTTCGCGATTTCCTTTGATAATCGTTTGCGCTCTTGCGCATTCCAAATCGCATTGGGAAATTCTTGGTTAATTTCCTTGATACGCCTGATCGCTGCGCTGCGATCTTTGTCTAGATCGTCAATCAGCGTACAAAGTTCGCCTAACCTAACGCCCTCTAGGCGTTTGCGCACAACCTCGGTCGCAGCACGCTTTTGACAAACGACAAGAACGCTTTGATTCTCGGCGAGCGCGTCTGCGATCGTGTTGACAATTGTTTGTGACTTACCTGTGCCCGGGGGGCCTTGTAAAACGACGACTGGAGCGTCGCGCTGAGCCCACACAACCGCTTCCTGACTCGGATCACTTTTTTCGACTAGCCATTTGCCGATATCGCTTCCGGGAACCTTTGGTGGATTCTCTCCGCCGAAGCTTCGCGGCTCAAGCAGCTTGAGAAGCGGCGCGGAGCAAATTGTTCCTGTGCGCAGGGCTGCCTCAATGTGATCTAAATCATCAAGAAGCGCCTGCCCAGCAAAGTCCGCGAGACCAAGTACGGCGTAATCAGCGATGAAAGGATCTGGGTTTTCACTCAACAGCTTTTTGAGCGTTTCGCTGCTCGGTACCTTTGAAACCTCTCCGTACTTCCAGCGATTGGCAAGGCCGCGCCACGGCGAAAATATGCGTTTGATGATTGGCGCAAACGATTCAGGGTCGATGCCGTAGCGGGCGTTAGCGTCAAGCGTGAAATTGGTCTCCCGTTTTACGTAAGCGGCCAACAGCCGATTGAACACGGCGTCGTTACTAATCTGCACGTCGTCTTCGTTTGGCGTAGCGTCGTAGAGCCGCTTAATCGTCACGCGGGTGTTGCTGATTCCCAGTTCCAACGCAAACAGAAAAACCGGCGCAAACTTCACCTTACCTGCGCCGCTTGGAATGACTACACACGGGTACCCAAGAAAAAGCGCGTGCTGACCGGTGCTGTGGCGAGCCTCCTCTGCATTCAGCTTGAGGCGTTTGAGCTTTTGGATTGTTGCTGGTCTAACGTTTTGCAGCGTCGCCTGACCTCGCGGTCCAACAAGCGCTTTGATCGCCGACTCAGGCGTCGTTACGCCCGCTTCATTAACGGTAGGTATGTTCGGCGTTATTCCCTCAAAAAATGAACATACGTCAAGGCGATAGGCGCCCGGCGTGAAGTGCAACAGAGGGCTTCGCGCAAGTTTTCGACTTAGGTAATGCTCGCGATGATTTGCTACCAGGTCGGCGGGCGTCGTCGGCATCAGCGCTTTATCAGCAGGGCGATAGAGGCCGCCAGCGTCAACACAACGAAAATTGAGCACGCGTAGATAACCGCCTGCATTGCTCGATGGTGTTTGCGTGAATTGTCCATATGTTCACTCAGTGCGTCTGAAAGTTTGCCAATTTGCTTGTTGAATTCATTTGCGGTCCGGTCAAGACGGCGCTGTACTGACACAGTGTGTTCTGACATTTGAGCCCTACTTTCGCTTTGCTGCTTGTCCGCCTCACGCGCTTGAAGTTCAATTGCGGCAAATCTTTCGACGACGAGTGCGCCTTGTGCGCTTAGAGTTTCCGAAACCTTCTCTTTACTTTCGAGCTGCTTATTGGCGGCTTCATTTAGACATTTATCGATAGCGGCAAAGTTTTCGAGAATCAAGCGACGTTGTACATCCAGCGCTTCAAGAAGCTGCTGGCCGCTTTCTTTTTGCGACTTAGCAGCGTCGGTTACATGCCGCTCAAAGATGACGACATTGGTTGAAATGGCGGTTCGGAACTCGGTCACTGCTTCTGACGTGGTCCGGCCATGTTCAAGCCCTTGCAGAAGAGCGGCGGGAAGAAAGTCAAATTCATTGTGACGACCTTCGGCAACGCGATCAGCGTGTGGGCGAAGCTTTTCCGTAAGGCGTTGTTCTAGCGACATAGTGGGATGGCAACCTATCAAAAACTTAACGTTTCGTCACGCTTCAATCGTATCAGCAAGGCGGTCACTTGTGTCGCATTGAAGTACGTCACGTTGCATATTTGCGCCAACTCATCAGTCTAGGCGGATAACGATAGCTGTGTATTTTTTCAATGAAAAAACAAATACGCCACCCAAACCGCCGCAATCACACCGGAAAACTCGGCGATTAATCCGTAGGTGATGGCATAGCGCACTTTGGCGATTCCGACTGAACCGAAGTACAGCGCGACGATGTAGAGCGTGGTGTCGGCTGAGCCTTGAAACACGCTGGCGAGACGACCTACAAATGAATCGACGCCATAGGTTTTCATCGCGTCAATCATCATGGCGCGCGAGCCGCTGCCGCTGATCGGTTTCATCAGTGCGGTGGGCAATGCTGGCGTGAAATCGGTGTTCAATCCCATCTGCGAAAACACCCAGGTGAAACCACGCACCACGAAGTCGAGCACGCCTGAATTGCGCAACACGCTAATGGCGACCAGCATGCCAACCAGATACGGAATGATCATCAGCGAGGTTTGAATGCCGCCCTTCGCGCCCTCAATAAACGCATCGTACACGTTGATTTTTTTGCGCAGTCCCGCCACGATGAAGATCACGATGATCGATAGCAGCAGCAAATTGCTCGCCACTTTCGATAGCAACGAAATTTCGTCCTTGGTCAGGCATTGGCTGAGATACCAAACCAGCCCGACAATCGCTGCGGTCATACCGCCCAGCCAGCCGACGATCACGCGATCCCACAAATTAATGCGCTGTTTGATGGCCACCGCGAGCAGGCCGGTGAGCGTGGCGACGTAGGTTGCGATCATGCACGGAATAAAAATGTCCGACGGGTCGCGTGCGCCAAGCACCGCGCGTTGCGCCATGATGGATAGCGGAATCAGCGTCAGCCCTGAGGCATGCAGCACCAGGAACATGATTTGCGCATCGGTCGCTTCGTCCGGCTTGGTGTTGAGCGTTTGCAGGCTCTGCATCGCCTTCAAACCGAACGGCGTGGCGGCGTTGTCCAGCCCCAAAAAGTTAGCAGAAAAATTCATCACCATGTGCCCCGTGGCGGGATGGTCTTTCGGTACTTGCGGAAAAATACGCGAGAAAAATGGCGCGATTATTTTTGACACAAAGGCAATTGAACCGGCACGTTCGCCGATGTTCAAAATGCCTAACCACAGCGTCATCACGCCCGCCAGCGGCAGCGCCAAGTCCATCACGGCAACTTTCGCTGAATCGAAGGTGCCGTCCACGATGCGTTTGAACACAGTGTCGTCGCCAAATACCAGCCACTGCACCAATGCGGCAGCGAAACCAACCAGAAAAAATCCGGCCCAGATGTAGGTGAGGGTCATAGTGTTCTAAATATTGGGTGGCCGGCGGGGAAGGCTCGATGTAGATTCGGCATAGCAGTGAAAGTGCGTCGATGATAAAAATAGTACATGACTCACCTTGAAGGTCACATCCTAACGCCAGACGGATTTTTGCGCGGCCGCATCGAGTTTGCGGCGGGCCGCATTGATTCGGTCAGGGGCGTCCCGGTGAACGAAGACGTAGTTCGCAATAGCGCGCTGCCGATCGTCTTCCCCGGCTTTATCGATCTACACGTCCATGGCGGCGGTGGCCGCGACATGATGGATGGCGGCGACGCGGCGGCAACGGTTGCCCAGACCCATGCGCGGTTCGGTACGACCGCACTGTTGGCCACCACCATGACCGCCCCACATGACGATTTGGTGGCCGCGTTTGCCGGCCTTGCCTCGCTTGGCGCAAACCCATCGCCTCGTGGCGCACGCGTTTTGGGCGTGCACCTTGAAGGGCCCTACATCAATCCTGAACGACTGGGCGCGCAGCCTAACTTTGCGCGCCGATTGCAATTTTCCGAGCTCGATGCGCTGAACGCGGTGGTGCCGACTCGACTGATCACGCTGGCACCCGAAGTGGCGGGCAATCTTGAAACAATTCCGGCGCTGATTGCTGCGGGATACAAAGTTAATCTCGGTCATTCGGACGCTTC
>JACMNN010000239.1 GCA_014378555.1 Burkholderiales bacterium
CCAGAAGTTGATTCGCCGAAACCGGCCATGACCGCACCGCGGGCACCCACCGTCCAGCGAATTCAATTTGTGGCTATGGCAAGCGACTGCGAGGTGTGTCTGGCCGATGTTTCTGCCGAACGTGCTCAGACGCTCTCCGCACTGGCGATGACCGAGGTACGGCGTATCGAGGCCAAATATTCGCGCTATCGCAGCGACAGCGTGGTGGCGCAAATTAACGCAGCAGCGGGCAACGGCGCGCCGATCGCGATTGACGCAGAAACCGCGCAATTACTCGCCTTTGCCGCACAACTCTATGCTTTAAGTGGCGGCCTATTCGACGCCACCTCGGGCGTGTTGCGACAGGTGTGGGATTTCAAAGCGGGACGCAAACCGACCACGCCACAATTAGCTGAAGTGCTGCCACGCATCGGTTGGAACCACGTTCAATGGGACGATCAAACCGCGCGATTGGCACTCCCCGGTATGGAGCTAGATTTCGGCGGCTTCGGCAAAGAATACGCCGCCGATCGCGCCGCCACGCTACTCGCCAATGAAGGCGCTCAATACGGCCTAGTGAACTTGGGCGGCGACATCCGCCTGATCGGCCCACAACAAGACGGCTCGCCGTGGGTGATGGGCATTCGCCATCCTAGGCAGCACAGCGCGGTCATTGCCAGCATTCCAATCAGCTCCGGTGCTCTCGCCACCAGCGGCGATTACGAGCGCTTTTTTGTTGAAGAAGACCAGCGGTTTTGCCACATCCTGAACCCGCAAACCGGCTGGCCGGCGCAGCATTGGCAATCAATCAGTGTGATTGCGCCCGTGTGCGTGGCGGCGGGCGCAATGTCGACCACTGCGATGCTCAGAGGGCCGGACGCGATCGCGTTTTTGCAAGCGCAGGGCGTGAGTTATTTGGCGGTGGATAGCAACGGGCAGGTGTGGCGGTCAGCGTGAGCTACAACGGCGTCACTATGACGCTACAGCGCAGCCAGCGCCGCAAAATCTACGCCGACAATAATCGTGTCACCAAACGTAACAACCGGTCGCTTAATCGTGCTTGCACTTGCCAGCATCACGGCAATGGCTGACGCATCACTCACCACGCCCGCCTTGACTGCATCGTCCAGCGCGCGCCACGTCGTGCCTTTGCGGTTGAGCACGATTTGCCAACCTTTCGCCGCGACCCAACGTCGCAACTCAGGCTCGTGTACACCCTGCTTTTTGTAGTCGTGAAACGTGTAGACAACACGCTGCGCGTCGAGCCACAGGCGAACTTTTTTCACGCTGTCGCAATTGGCAATGCCGTACACCGTGACGCCCATCAGATGACGCGCTTACGAATCTGGGTCACGATCGTTTCGATCAAAATCACCACGATGAAAATGGCGAACAACACCAGCGACACGCGGTCCCACTGAATGAGATCAATGGCCGCGTTGAGCGCCATGCCGATGCCGCCTGCGCCGACCAGCCCAAGCACCGCAGATTCACGCACGTTGATGTCCCAGCGGAACAGGGCGACCGACCAGAACGTCGGCAACACCATCGGCCAATAGCCCATCAATATTTGCTGCATACGCGTTGCACCCGCGGCTTGCAATGCCTCGATGCTGCCCCGATTGGCTTCTTCCACGCCTTCAGAAAACATCTTGCCGATAAAACCAATCGAGTGAAACGCAATCGCTAGTGCGCCAGCGAGGGGGCCAGGGCCGAACATGGCAACAAAAAACAGCGCCCAGATCAGCGTCGAAATAGAGCGAGTGGCCACCAAAATAAACTTCGCAACTAGGTTCACCCAAAGGAACGGCGTCGCGTTTTTCGCCGCCAAAAAGCCAACCGGAATCCCCATCATCAAGCCAAGGATGGTGGCTATGGCCGCGATGTGCATCGTCTCCACCAACGCCGGCCACACCACCGGCCAAAAGTGTGCCCAATCAATGGGCCACATTCGGCGGCCCATGTCGACCACCTGCTCGGGTGCGTCATACAAAAATTCCGGAATGATCTCAATGGTTTTGAGCGCCCAACCCATCAACGCAGCCATCACCAAAAACACCGCAAACCGCGCTAAGCGCTGTGCTGGGGTGAAGCGAATCCAGCGCTTGAGTTCTGCCGTGGCGGTCATGCGATTGATCTGCTTAGATCCCGTTCGCCCTGGGCGTAGCGAAGGGTTTGATTGGGCGTGATTCGCGTCAGACCCTTCGCTACGCTCAGGGCAAACGGTGCGTTAGACAACAGCTTCATCGGAACACCCGCTTCACATAAATTTGCAACACTTCACCGATCATCACCAGGCCAATAATGCAGATGATGATGCCCGCCACAAAGTCGTAATCAAAACGCTGAAACGCCGAGAACAGTGTGCCGCCGATACCGCCCGCACCGACCACGCCGACCATGGTTGAATTGCGCAAATTGCTATCGGTTTCGTAGGCAACAAAGCCAATGAAGCGGTTCATCACTTGCGGCACCACGCCGAACGCAATCACATTCATAAACGAGGCGCCAGTGGCGCGAATCGCCTCAATCTGTTTCAAAGAAATTTCTTCAATCGCTTCGGCGAGCAGTTTGCCGACGAAGCCGACGCTGGCAAAGGTCAGCGCGATGATGCCCGCCAGCGCGCCAAATCCCACCGCCTTCACCGCGATAATCGCCACAATCACCGGATGAAACGAGCGGCAAAAAATGATGATCAACCGGGCAATCCAACTCACCCAGGGCGGCATCAAGTTACGCGCTGACAGCACAGCGATCGGGATGGCCAGCGCGGTGCCAATCAGCGACGACAGCAGCGCAATTTGCAGCGACTCCAGCAAGCCGGGAATGATGTCGGTTTGGGTGAAGTTCGGCGGGAAGAAACCCACCAAAAAGCGCACCCCGTAGCCAATACCTTGCTGCACCCGCTCAAACGACAGGCCCAGCGTTGCCGCAGCGTAGACAAGGTAGGCAAGCACGCCAACATAGGCAAGCCGTTTAGCAATTGACGGGGCGAAAAAATCGGCGCGCGAGACGGAAGCCTGTTTAGACAATGCAGCAGCGCTCATGTCGCAAGCCAGTCCTGACCGCCGTAAATTCGCTTCAGAATATCTCCGTCTAACCCCTCGGGCGCTCCGTCATAAACCACCAGCCCTTCGCTCATGCCAATGATGCGCTCGGCATAGCGCTTACCCAGCTCAACCTGGTGAATGTTGATCATGACTGGAATGCTGTTTTCGGCGGCGAGATCGCGCATCACCTCCATAATTTCAACCGAGGTTTTTGGATCAAGCGAAGAGGTGGGTTCATCGGCAAGCAACAAGCCCGGTGATTGCATCACGGCTCGCGCAATGCCCACCCGTTGCCGCTGCCCACCGGACAACTCGTCCGCCCGACGGTTAGCGAAATCCGCCAGACCCACGCGCTTCAACAACGCG
This sequence comes from Burkholderiales bacterium, assembly GCA_014378555.1. Taxonomy (GTDB): domain Bacteria; phylum Pseudomonadota; class Gammaproteobacteria; order Burkholderiales; family Casimicrobiaceae; genus Casimicrobium. The sequence goes on from JACMNN010000239.1 coordinate 3,396, forward strand.
AACGCCTTCTGAATATCGGCATCATCAAACTTGCGCCGCCATGCCGTCCACGCGTTGACGTAACCCAGACGTCCCGACAGCACGTTCTCCATCACGGTCAATCGTTCGACCAGGTTGTATTCCTGAAACACCATGCCGATGCGCCGCCGCGCCTCACGCAGCGGCGTGCCTGAGAGTTTGGCCAGGTCTTGTCCCTCAAACCAAATCTCGCCCGACGTCGGATTGATGAGTCGGTTGATGCAGCGAATTAGCGTTGACTTGCCAGTGCCGGATGGGCCGATGATGGCGGTGATGCCACGGCCTTCAATGTCGAGCGAAATGTCTTTGAGAACGGGCTTGCCAGGCACGTACTCTTTGACCAGGTGTTTGATACTGAGTGAGCTCATGGATCATTCCGGCGTAGGCCGAAATCCGTAGTGACAAAACAGTTACGCGACGTAAGGATAGGTACGTGGCTCTCGGCGTTCGCCAGAGTGAGGCGCCAATAGATCACTTCTTTTTCGCTGCTGCGGCGGCCGCTTCGCGCTCAGATTCCTTCACGTAGGCCGCTTTGCCAAAGCTCTCGCCGCCGGCGGCAGCCACCGCGCGCACCGGTTCCCACGTTGTTTTGTAATTGACCGGGAAGAAGCGATCGGCGCCGTCAAACGCTTTTTGCATTTCCGCGTTAAAGCGATAGTCATAAAAGCATGACAACACTTTATCCGCCAACTTCGGCTCAAGGTCGTGTGCGTAAGCAAAGCTCGAGGTCGGGAATTTTTTACTGCGATAGATCACCCGAAAGTCGCTCTCTTTGATTTGGCCGCGACGCACCATGCGGTCGTACACGTCGGAGGCCACCGGGGCTGCGTCGTAGTCACCCTTCACCACGCCAAGAATTGACGAATCATGCTTTCCAGAATAGACCACCGTGTAATCTTTTTCTGGCGTCACGCCTTCCGCTGGAAACAAAGCGCGCGGCGCCATGTTGCCGGAGTTTGACGAAGGGGAAGTATGCGCAACCTTCTTGCCCTTCAAATCAGTCATCTTCTGGATCGATCCCGCCGCTTTAGTGATCACGATCAGGTTGTAGCCCTGAAACTCTTTGGCCGACCCTTTAACGGCGAACGGAATGGCACCAGCAACGTTCACAGCAAACGCGGTCGGCCCGGTTGAAAAGCCCGCCACATGCAGGCGACCGGAGCGCATCGCCTCGATTTCTGCCGCATTGTTTTGCACTTGAAAAAACACTACTTTTTTGCCAGTACAGGCGGCAAGATGTAGGGTGAACGGCGCAAAAATCTTTTCGTAAACCGCAGGATCTTCCACCGGCGTATACGCCCACACCAGCGTGGAGGGGTTCTTCCACTTCTTCGGGTCTTTGGGCAAATCGGCGACCAGATCGCCGTTCTCGTCACAGTAATTCGCGTCGAGTTCACCGCGACTTTTGCACGCACTTTGCGACCATGCGGTGCTCGACACCAGGGCCAGCACACAGACCATCGTTACCCCGGCGACGGCGGGGGCCAAACGTTTTTGAATATTGGTAATCATCAACAATCTCTCCTGATTTATGTCGTTATTCTCGCAGCAGGCGAGAATGTATCGGGGCTGAACTACTGCGCTTGAACGAGGTGACGCGCTCGATTGCGGCCGGCGCCAAGCTGACGAAGCAGCGTCACTTTTTCTTGCTCTCTGCATCAAACTGCGCCCGGTTATACGGCGTTCCAGACGCAACGGCTACCGCGCGCACCAGTTCCCAATCCTTCTTGTAATCGACCGGCAGAAAGCGGTCATCGCCTAAAAACTCTTTTTGCATCTCGGGCGAAAACTTGTAGTCGAAGAAGCACTTTTTAATCTTCTCGGCGAGCACCGGCGTGAGGTCGTGCGCATGAGCAAATGAAGAGGTCGGAAAGGTGCCCGAGCGATAAATAATGCGTGTGTCGTCGGCCTTCATTTGGCCGCGCATGATCCAGCGGTCGTAGATGTCGCTGGTGATGGGTGCGGCCTCATAGTCGCCCTTGAGAACGCCCGCGAGCGACTGGTCATGCTTGCCCGAAAACACGATGTTGTAGTCCTTGCCCGGTGTAATACCTTCCTTGGGAAACAGCGCGAGCGGCGCCAGATGACCCGAGTTGGATGACGGCGCAGTGTGGGCAACCTTCCTCCCCTTGAGGTCGGCAATGGTCTTGATGGTGCTTTCTTTTTTCACCACTACCACCTGCCGGTACAGACGCGGGCCGTCCTTGTTGCCCTTGATTGCAAACGGCACAGCGCCCGCCAGATTTACCGCAAACCCGGTTTCGCCAGAAGCTAAACCGGCCACATGCAACCGCCCTGAACGCATCGCCTCGATCTGGGCGGCATTACTTTGCACCGTGTAGTAGACAATTTTTTTCTGGGTGCAGGCGCCCAGATATTCCGTGAATCCCTTGAACAGATTGGCGTACACCGCGGGATCTTCAATCGGGGTGTAAGCGAACACAAGCGTTGACGGATCTTTCCATTTCGTTTTGTCCTTCGGCGCTTCGGCGACCAGGTTGTTGTCCTCGTCGCAATAGTTCAGGTCTAACTCTCCGCGATTTTTGCAGTCGTCGGCGGCGTGGGCCGCGGTTGAAGCCAGCGCCGAAAACAGCGCCAGAGTCACCGCGCCGGCCAGATAAGCAGTGCCCATTTCGTTTCACCTCAGCAATTAACCTTTGCGCATTGTAGAAAGCTCACGCAGCGCGCGCGTCCGTAGAATCCCTGTACGTGTCACTTTTCTGTAAGACCACTTTTTATGCAAACAGAACTCTCCGTCATCGTTCTCGCCGCGGGCAAGGGCACGCGCATGAAATCAGCGTTGCCGAAGGTGCTGCAACCACTTGCGGGCCGACCGCTGCTCGTCCACTCGTTAGCAAGCGTCGCGGCGTTAAAGCCGGCGAAAACGGTGCTGGTGGTCGGGCATGGCGCGGAGCAGGTGAAGGCCGCGTTCGCTGCCCACGCTGACCTCACCTGGGTGTTGCAAAGCCCGCAAAACGGCACCGGACATGCGGCCGCCGTAGGTCTGGCACCGATCACAGACGATGGCATCACGCTGCTGGTCACCGGTGACACACCGCTGATTCGCAGCGAAACGTTGGCCGCGCTGGTCGAGCTGGTCAATGAAAAGACCTTCGCGCTGCTTACCTGCAACGTCGCCGACGTCACCGGTTACGGCCGCATCGTGCGAGACGCGAGTGGTGCCGTCATCAAAATTGTGGAGCACAAGGATGCGCTTGCGGACAACGACACCGCGACCCTTGCCATCAACGAAATGAATACCGGCATCATGGCTGCGCCCACCGCGTGGCTGCGTGCCGCGCTGCCCCGACTCACGCCGCACAACGTGCAGGGCGAGTTGTATTTAACGGATGTCATCGCGATGGCAAGCGCTGACGGACTGACCGTCGCCACTGCGCATCCGATGCACGAGTCAGAGATTGCCGGCGTGAACGACAAGGCTCAACTCGCAGCGTTAGAGCGCGAAGTGCAGCGCGCTGAAGCCAACCAGCTTTTGCATGCCGGCGTCACGCTGGCCGACCCGGCGCGCATCGATGTGCGCGGCACGCTCATCTGCGGCGCTGATGTTTTCATTGACGTCGGATGCGTGTTTATCGGCACCGTCACGTTGTGCAACAACGTCAGCATTGGCGCCAATTGCGTGCTGAAAGACGCAACCATTGGCAACCACACGGTGGTGCATCCAATGAGCCATCTCGAAGGCTGCACGGTGGGCGAGGGCGCGCAGATTGGGCCGTTCGCACGATTACGCCCCGGCGCTCAGCTGGGCGACGAAGTGCACATCGGTAACTTTGTTGAAGTCAAAAACTCAACGCTCGGCAACGGCGCAAAAGCCAACCATCTCGCCTACTTGGGCGACGCCACAGTGGGCGAACGCGTGAACTACGGCGCGGGCTCCATTACCGCCAATTACGACGGCGCGAACAAGCACCGTACGGTGATCGAGGACGATGTGCACATCGGCTCTAATTGCGTGCTCATCGCGCCAGTCACCATCGGCAAAGGCGGCACCATCGGCGGCGGCAGCGCTATTACCAAAGACACGCCACCAGGTGCGCTCAGCGTGGCTCGCGGCAAGCAGGTGAACATCAGCAACTGGAAACGTCCGGCTAAGAAAATCAGCTAACAGATTTTTTCTGCAACCCAATTTAAATGGGCGAGTGGAGCCTCACAAATTGCAAATCAACTTTCGAATAAACCAGCCGATAAGCCTTATGAAATGGCGGTTTGTAATTTGTCCCTCGATTGGTCAGTAAGCAGCAGCACTGTCAGATCGAGCGCAAATTTTTTGCGTTTGATCGGTTGAATTTACGACTCTTAGCGCTACGATTACGCCGTATGTTTCGGGTTGCCTCTTTTTATCCAGGTTAAGCCGCTTATGGCTGTTTGGCTATGGGTGCTTTTCTCGCCACGAGCGAAGTTTATCGCCGAGAAAAACTTAGTCACGTAAGGTTTTCCGAATCATCAATTTGCGAATCCACATCAACTCTCAATCGAGGTCACAACATGAAACTGCTACGTCACCTGTTTTTTGTCGCGTTTGCGTGCTCGGCGTCGCTGGCAAACGCGTTTACAGTTTTGCCGGCTGATGGACTTTGGGGCGTCGTTTCTGAGCAAAATCTAGCCATCGGTCGCGCGTTCAACTTAGAGATGAGCGACAAACTGCTCGTCGTCACAATGTACACCTACAACGCTCAAGGCGCACCCACCTTTTACGTCGGTACTGCGGCGTTAAACGCAGCGAACATCGCGCCGATTTCGCTGTCAGAGCCTCAAGGCGGAACCTGCCTGGGTTGTTCTCCCACAAGCGGGTTTGTTGTCGTCACCAGGGTTGGCAAGTTTTGAATTCACCACCTCCACAACTGGGTTTGTAACGCTTCCTGGTGAAACGCGTAAGGCAATAATGAAGGGGCCTATAACGCGCCCAACAGGCGCGGAATCGTTCAGAGGTACGTGGGCGTTCAGCTACGTTCTCGATGGCACACTAACTGTTGCTGATACGCCATCGTTTACCACCAATTTTGGATCCACACTGCACGGCAGCGGAATGATGGTGTCCGCTGATGGGAAAACAGGGTGCGAATTGCAAATCTCCGGTAGTATCGCCGGAACCGTGGTGTGCGTCAAAAACACGACTTCGACACTCACCGATAAAGCAATGCTGCTAAAAATATTTGGCAATCGCATGGATGGCATTTGGTACTACCTCGACACACCCGGCAAGTTCTATCTGTTCACCGCTCACCGTATCTTAGATAGCGATAGCAACTCGCTGATCCTTAAGCGCACCCCCGTATACGAAGGACTAACAAATTCTGAAGCTGACGCTTTGCGTGCAGCAATTCAGGCTGAGGCTTCGCGACATTAGCAACACTGCTGGACACACTTCCAATTCAGCCGCAAGATCCGCGGCGGTGGTCAAGGATGGCCCCGCCCCAAAATGAGCAACTTGCTAGCTTTTATTTAGTGTGCTCGTCGGAACATCCGGCGCTAGCGATTAGGTCAGTTTTTTGCTGAACTCTGCTCTTAACCAACCAAACCAACGGCCGTGCGTTTTTTGGTTCAACGTGTACGCGCATAGCAATAAAGCAATCTCCGCAGCAGCCGTAACCAAACATATCGCGACCGACCACGACGTTGTTCGAGCGGACGCTGCGCTGCGCCGATGTGCGTATTGACGCGATCGAGGACGACGTAATTGGCCGAGACGTCAAACGGCCAGACGCAACGCAAGTGAACGCACGTTGCAGGCGGGCAATGGCGTGTTTGCGACCCACCCACGTGTTGGCGCAATACTCATGGAGCAGATGCCCTTGTCTATGCGACCAGCGCGCGCGTGGCGCTTAACCATCGACAGCAGGTACGCGCGACTTTCTTACTAACGCATTTCGGTGTCTTTCGCTGTTTGCGTCGGTACACTCCACTTGTGGGTCAGCGATCCCCCAAAAGTACGATTTACTTATGAGGCACCGCGTTTCAGCTGAAAGCTGGTGCGTCATCAACTCGCTGTAACGCCCGGCAACACCACACCCTATCGCATCGCTTTTAACCCCATCACGAACAGACAAAAAGAAGACCCACATGTCCGACTGGCAACCCAGCCCCCGCTACCCCGATCCCGCAGTCGTCAGCGTTGACGCGTCGTTTGATCGCTATCGTGTTTCGGCGTCGAAAGTGGAGCGCATCGCCCACGGCTTTCGCTGGGCCGAGGGTCCCGTATGGTTGGGCGACAGCCGCATGCTGGTATGGAGCGACGTGCCCGGCAACTGCATGTACAGCTGGCACGAAGCGACCGGCGCGGTGAGCCCGTATCGCCTGCCTTCCAACAACGGCAACGGCAACACCCGCGACCGTCAGGGCCGCCTGATCACCTGCGAGCACCTCACGCGGCGGGTCACGCGCACCGAGTACGACGGGCGCATCGTCACACTGGCCAATTCCTTTGACGGAAAGCCGTTTAACTCGCCGAACGATGTGGTGGTGAAGTCCGACGGCTCGGTGTGGTTTACTGATCCGTCATTCGGAATTTTGAGCTTTTACGAGGGCGAAAAAGCAGAGCCCAGTTTGCCGACCAACGTGTATCGCATCGACGCGGACGGCTCGCTGAGTGTGGTCGCCGAGGGCATCAATCAGCCCAACGGTCTCGCGTTCTCGCCCGATGAATCGCTGCTCTACATTGTCGAATCACGGGCAACGCCGCGCAAAATACTCGCCTACGATGTGGTCAATGGCCGCACGCTGGCCAATCGCCGCACCTTGATCGAAGCCGGCGTCGGCACGCCCGACGGTTTTCGCTGCGACATCGACGGCAATCTGTGGTGCGGCTGGGGCATGGGAAGCGCGGGGCTTGACGGCGTGCACGTGTTCAATCCGCAAGGCAAACTGATCGGCCGCATTGACCTGCCGGAGCGCTGCGCCAACTTGTGCTTTGGCGGCATTCACCGCAACCGATTGTTCATGGCAGCGAGCACCTCGGTGTACTCGCTGTTCGTCAATACGCAAGGCGTCGGTTACGCGTAAACGTAAGCGTTAGCGAGTCGGAGGCGTCATAGGTTGCGGCAAGGGTGAACGTCCGAGCGAAATCATCGCCACGCCTCCCAACACCAACGCCGCGCCGACCAGTTGCAACGCGGAGATCTGCTCGCCCAAAAACGCCGCGCCCAAAAATATGGTCAGCACCGGCCCGACACTGCCGATCATCGACGCGTCACTTGCGCCAATGCGCTTCAGCGCCTCCGCCATCATCCACACCGGGACCGCCGTTGAAAACACGGCGAGGCACACGCTGTACGCGTAGAGCTTCATAGGCAAATCGAGCGCCGACAACGGCCGCATGATGAAGAACTGCGCCAGCACGAACACGGTGGCCACCAGCATCATGTATGCGGTGAAACGCAGGCTGCCAATGCGCCGCGTAAGTCCCGTGCCCAACACCATATAGACCGCGTAACAAATGGCGCTCATGAACACGAGCCCGGTGCCCGTAATGAGTGCGCTGGTGTCTTGAGCAATCGCCAGATCATGCCAATAGGCAAGCCCCAAACCGGCGTACGAAACTAGCAACGCGATGGCCACACGACGCGTGATTGGTCGCGCCATAAACAATGCAGAAATCACCACCACGATGGTTGGATTGGTGAACAGAATCAGCCGCTCCAAGCCCGCGCTGATGTATTGCAAACCCCAAAAATCAAGAAAGCTCGACAGGTAATAGCCGACGAATCCGAGCAGCAACACCGAGCCCCAATCACTGCGTGTGAGCGGCACCGGGGCGGCGCCCTGGCGCTCGCGCCGCGCCCACCAAGCCATCAGCAAAAAGAACGGCAACGAAAAGATCATGCGCAACGCAAGCAGCGTCACCGCATCGAGCCCGGGATGCGCCGCGTACGCGAGCTTGATGAAGATGGCCTTGGCAGCAAAGCCGAACTGCGCGGCGGCGGCAAACAGCGCGCCCGCAGAAACTACCGTTTTTATGGATGTCACACTTGTATTCTAGGCCGCGCCAATTGCACGCTGCTCGCAACAAGTTTGCCGGATAATCGGCGCGATGCAACTTTCGACACGAACCATCGGCATCTCCGCAGCAATCATCACTGTTGCGATTTGGACCAGCTTCATCATCATCGCTCGGGCGATGGCGCATAAGACACTCACCCCGCTTGATATTGCATTTGTACGCATGGTCAGTGCCGGTCTGGTCATGGTGCCGTTTGGCTGGTGGTGGGTGCGTCGCGCACGCGCACGCGGCGAGCCGGGTGCTTCGCTGATGTGGCTTGGCTTGTCGCCCTATCCGTGGCGCATCACGGTCGTAGCAGGCATGCTTGCAGCGGTGCTCTATGCAAGTTTGGCCTACAGCGGATTTTTATACGCACCGGCGGCACACGCATCGGTGCTGATGCCGGGCATGTTGCCGCTATGGACCACACTGATTGCACTGGTCGTGATCGGCACGCCGGTCACCCGTAGACGCTGGATCGGCCTCGCGCTCATCATCGGCGGCGGACTGCTGGTCGGCGGCGGCAGCCTGCTTAGCGCATTCGACGGCGGGGACGTGTTGAAGGGCGACGTGCTGTTTCTGGCGTCGTCATTCGTCTGGAGTAGTTACACCGTCATGACCCGCAAACACGCAATGGGTGCCATTCCGGCCACCATTGCGGTGTGCGTGTTTGCCAGCTTCACCTTCGTGCCGGTGTACGCGCTGCTCGCGTGGACCGGTGTGCTGGTGAGTCATTTGCGTGAGGCGCCGTGGAGCGAAATCCTGTTTCAGGCGCTGGTGCAGGGCATCGGCTCGGTGGTGATTTCGGGCATCACCTTTGTGCGCATGGTCGAGACATTTGGCCCGATTCGCTCGACCATGATTACCGCCGTGGTGCCGGGACTCTCCGCACTCGGCGCAGTGCTGTTTTTGGGTGAACCGCTGTACTGGAATTTGTTGCTCGGGTTGGCGTTGGTGACCATCGGCATTGTGTTTGGCGTGAAACCTGTATTACCTGTTGCTGTAGCGCAACCGACCACACGCTAGCAGCGTATTTCGTCGCGGTACTTCGTAGGGTGGACACCCTGTGCCCACCGTTTTATGGCCATCGCACCTATCTAGTTTCACGCATTGATGGTGGGCACAGGGTGCCCACCCTACCGACCTAACCAAGTAGCGTTTGGTGTAAGCTTTCATTCGTGGGTCTATCGCAGAACCCATCAGCAGCGCGAACCCATTATTCGCTCTGCCCTGACGGTGTCTCGTCCAATCTGCAACACTTTTCTTTGAAAGGTTCTCTATGGACACCGCCAGCACTCAACCTTTATCTACATCCTCTGCCGACCTGTCGCGCGTAATTGGCACGCCCAACGCGCCTCTGTTTGTCGACGTTCGCAAAACTGAAGACTTCGTAGCAAGCGACTACTTCATTCCCGGCGCTATTCGCTGGAATTACGATGCCGGTGATGCGGCGCCGGTCGAAATCAACGACGCAACCAGCGCGGTCGCCTATTGTGTTAAAGGCCAGCACGTTGGCATCACCGGCGCTGAAAAATTGCGCTCATTCAGCCGCGACGCCACCTTCCTCGAAGGCGGTCTGCGGCAGTGGCTGACGACTGATGCACCCCGCGTGAAGAAACGCGCCGATTTTGGGGTGACTGGCGAATCGGTGAGCCGCTGGGTCACGCGGGCGCAGCCGAAAATTGATCGCATCGCCTGCCCGTGGCTGGTGCGCCGCTTTATCGATCCTCGTGCCGAGTTTTTCTATGTGCCGACGTCAGAAGTATTTGCTTTCGCCAAAGCCAATAATGCGGTGGCTTATGACATCCCCGGTGCGCCGATTGAACACACGGGACCGCTATGTTCGTTCGACAACTTCCTGCGCGCGTTCGAACTCACCAGCCCTGCATTGGAGCGCATGGCCAGCATCGTGCGCGGCGCAGACACTGACGCGCTAAACCTCACGCCGCAAAGCGCGGGTTTGCTCGCCATCTCACTAGGTTTCTCAAAAAACATTGCCGCTGATCACGTCATGCTCAACGCCATGATGCCGGTCTACGACGCGCTCTATCGCTGGGTGCTTGATGCCGTGGAATTCAGCGACGAAAAGCACAACTGGAAGCCGGCATGAACGACACGATAGACAGCAGCAAAGCGCCTGCAATGCCAACCCTAGGCGAAGCGTTGCGCTTCTGGTTTAAGCTCGGTCTGATTTCGTTCGGTGGCCCCGCAGGACAGATCGCCATCATGCGCCAAGAGCTGGTTGAGCGGCATCGCTGGATCAGCGAAAAACGCTTCTTGCATGCGCTCAACTATTGCATGCTGCTGCCGGGGCCAGAAGCGCAGCAACTCGCCACCTACATCGGGTGGCTTATGCATCGCACCTGGGGTGGCCTGATTGCGGGCGGGCTGTTTGTGCTGCCCGGCGCGATCATCATGATGGGCTTAGCGTGGGGTTACCTCACGTTCGGGCAGACCAGCATCATGCAGGCGGTGCTGTGGGGCATCAAGCCCGCTGTGGTGGCATTGGTGCTGTTTGCGGTGTATCGCATCGCCAGCAAATCGCTCAATCACACGGTGTGGTGGGTGCTGGCCGCCGCCGCATTTGTCGCAGTGAGTTTTTTAAACATTGGATTTCCTTGGGTGGTGGCAGCAGCAGCACTGGTAGGCTGGATCACCGGGGAGCTGCGCCCAAAATGGATCAGCGGCGGGCATGCTGATGGCAAAGCCAAAAAGCATGTCCCCGCCGTGATTGATGATGACACGCCGTCGCCCGAACATGCCCGCTTTTCACTGAAACACTCGCTGTTGTTGATCAGTGTATTCGTGGCACTTGGCGCGGGCGTGTACCTGATGCTGCCCAACAAAGCGCTCACCGACATGGCCGAATTTTTCACCTCCGCTGCGCTGGTTACCTTCGGCGGCGCGTATGCCGTACTGCCCTACGTCACCCAGGCCGCAGTCGAAAAATATCAGTGGCTGACCACGGCGCAAATGATGGACGGCCTCGCGTTGGGCGAGACCACGCCTGGCCCGCTGATCCTGATTCTTACTTTCGTGGGCTATCTCGGTGGCGTTAAAAATGCGGTTGCCGGTTCACCACTTGCAAGCGGTTTACTGGCGGGCACAGTGGTGACGTTTTTCACTTTTCTACCGAGTTTCATGATGATCTTTGCCGGTGCCCCGTTCATCGAAAGCACGCGGCGCTCGCTTAAGCTGCAAGCGCCGTTGACCGGCATCACGGCAGCGGTAGTTGGCGTAATCGGATCGCTCGCCGTGTTCTTCGCGCAGCACACATTTTGGCCGCAAGGCTTTAGTGGAAACGTTGATTGGCTTGCTGCGTTTATTGCCGTTGCCGCGCTCATCGGTTTCGTCAAATTCAAGCGCGGCGCGATGGAAACAATTGCGCTGTGTGCGGCACTCGGAATGGCGGTGAAACTGCTCGGGTGACAATTTGACAGCCTGATTTTCTGCGACGAGGTGCAGCCGAAATCAGCGAAATGTAGGGCGTTTTTGCGCGCACAGAATGCTGGAATTTTTCAGCAGTGAACGCCTTATGAATCGGTTAAAGAGCCGTTGCCGATTACGACCGTAGCATGGCGGAACAGACTAGGTAGCCACCTTTTGGTGGGCACGGGGTGCCCACCCTACCCGGATGGTCTTTTTTAATAACTGAACGCGCCCAGCAATCGGACCGGCCCCACCCGCTAAGCTTGATCCATGTCTTCCTCCCGTGCGCTCAGCAGCACCGCCTTTGCCACCCTGCTCCTGATCGCGCTGATGATGGGCGGCAACCATGTCGCAGCTAGGCTCGCGTTCAACAACGGCGTCGATGTCGCCACCGCCGTCGTGTTCCGCAGCGTGGTTTCGGCACTGTTCCTGTTCGCATTGCTGCGGGTGCAACGCGTCCCGTTCGGTTTGGACAAACTTAGCGCACGGCAAAAACGCTTCTTACCGCTTATCGGGCTGTTGATCGGTCTTCAGAGCCTGTCCATTTATTCGTCTGTCGCGCGGCTGCCGGTCGCCCTGGCGTTGCTCGCGTTCAACACCTATCCGCTGTGCGCCGCATTCTGGGACCGCGTGCTGTACGGCAAGAAACCTGAGCGCGCAATGCTGATTGCCATGCCGGTGATTCTGGTCGGCCTCGCGCTCGCGCTCGACGTGTTCGGCGCAGCGTCTGGCCTCGGTGCCAGCGCGCAATGGGCACAGATCGGCGTAGGCGTCGCTTTTGCCGTCGCCGCCGCCCTACTGTTCGGCCTCGCCATGATCCTCACCCAACACGAAATCAGCAGCGTCGACGGTCGAGTGCGCACCCTCACCACGCTGTCAACAGCGGGCCTCGTGGCGATTGTCAGCGTCGCCCTGCACGGTGGCCTGCAATTACCGAGTGGGCCGGACCCCAGCATCGCGATGGGTTGGGTAGGGCTGGGCATGCTCACCTTCCTCTACGGCACCGCCTTCACCATCATGTTCACTGTTTTGCCCAAGCTAGGCGTCGCAGGCAACTCCGCGATCATGAACGTGGAGCCCGTATTCGCCCTTGCGCTGGCATGGCTCATTCTTGGACAATCGATTGCGCCGATTCAGGTGGTCGGCGCGTTGATCGTTGTGGCGGCGGTGATGGTGTTGGGATTAAGACGCGGCAAGTAGGGTGGAACACTTTGCGGTTCCGCCTAGTGCCAACGCCGAAGGCAAATCATTATGGTCAGGCGCGCGGACGCATCCGGCAAAACCGCAAGCGTTCCACCCTACGCAGACTTCCGTTGATCTATGACTATATTTTTAATTCATGTCACGGCAAGCCGGTCCCGAAGATCGTGCCCTATGCAAAGGCCATGTCCGATATGTAGATCTTCGATCCGCATCACGGCTCAATGCCCAAAGGCGTCAAATTTGATCGTGACGAGTTGAATGCGCGGCGATAGACATCTCCGTTCGCCCTGAGGCAAAGCCGAAGGATCTGATTGATCAGGTAGGTCAGACTTTCTCGATATCAACGTGCTCGGCTATCTGCGCGCCAGCGGTCGTAAGGAAAAACTGCCCGAAGATTGGTCATTGAGCAGCCTCACATCAGCGTGCAGGTACGCAATCAATTCGTAGCGGTATGCAAAAAATGCGGCAAGGATCGCGAGGCTGCCTATCACCTCGCCGATGTGATAGCCAACGCGAGCACGGTGCAAGAAATCACGCCGCCCGCTTATCGCAGGCGATCACTCCTAAGCGAAAAGTCTGGTCAATGTAGAACTACACGTCCAAGTTACGCACGCCCAAAGCATTACCTTCAATAAACGCCCGACGCGGTTCGACTTCTTCACCCATTAGCGTGGTGAAAATTTCGTCTGCGGCGATGGCGTCTTCGATTTGCACTCGGAGCAACGTGCGAACTTTGGGATCCATTGTGGTTTCCCATAGCTGGATGGCGTTCATCTCGCCGAGGCCTTTGTAGCGCTGAATCATGAGATTCGCGCGAGCCTTGTCGAGCAGCCAATCGAGCGCAAGTTTGAAGCTCGGCTTTGCTGCTTCGTCGCGATTCCCTTTGCCGTCGGTGCGCGCAACGGTTGCGCCTTCGCCCACCATCGACTGCAGTTCCGCGGCCTTCTGAATGTGCACGTAATCGCCACTGTTCAAGAAGTTCGCATCGAGCACGGTTTGCGTGGTGCGATTGTTGTGATTGCGTTTGAGCAGCAGAATCCACTCTTCGGCTTTCTCGTCATAGAAAGGCACCACGGTCAGCTCGGGATCGGTGATGATGGCCTGCATGGAGGCCGCGCCTTCGGTGGCGGAAACTTCATCAGTGAGAGACACTTTGGCACCTAACAGCAAAGCATCAAGCGCACGACGGTCGATAGTCCTTGCGTTGCGCTCGATTACGGCGTCGGCAACCAAGTATTGCCGCGCTAAATCGGCGAGTGCTGTTTCGGATAGAGGCGCTGCATCGGTGGACGGTTTGAACTCCGCACCTTTGAGCGAAATGCGCAGCAGAAATTGCTTCAGCTCCAACTCGTCTTTGAGGTATTGCTCCTCTTTGCCGACCTTAGCTTTGTACAGCGGCGGCTGTGCGATGTAGATGTGCCCGCGCTCAACCAAATCGGTCATCTGGCGATAGAAGAACGTGAGCAGCAGCGTGCGGATGTGCGCGCCGTCCACGTCGGCATCGGTCATGATGATGATGCGGTGATAACGCAATTTGTCGGCGTTGTAATCGTCTTTGCCGAAGCCGGTGCCCATCGCGGTGATGAGCGTGACGATCTGCTCGCTGGAAATCACTTTGTCGAAGCGCGCCTTTTCAACGTTTAGCACCTTGCCGCGCAACGGCAAAATGGCCTGAAATTTACGGTCACGACCCTGTTTGGCGGTGCCGCCGGCGGAGTCACCCTCCACCAAGTACAGCTCGCAAAGTGCCGGATCCTTTTCCTGACAATCCGCAAGCTTGCCTGGCAAACCCATGCCGTCCAGAACGCCTTTGCGGCGCGTCATCTCACGAGCTTTGCGCGCTGCTTCGCGCGCTCGTGCTGCATCCACGATCTTGCCGCAAATGATCTTGGCATCGGATGGATATTCGAGCAGAAAATCAGCGAGCTTATCAGCGCAGATTTCTTCGACGACGGGGCGAACCTCACTCGAGACAAGCTTGTCTTTGGTTTGCGAACTGAACTTCGGATCGGGTACTTTCACCGACAAAATGCACGTTAGGCCTTCACGCGCATCATCACCCGTGACCTCCACTTTTGCTTTTTTATCAAGCTCGTTGGAGGTAATGTATTTGGTAATGGTGCGCGTCATCGCGGCGCGCAATCCGGTTAGGTGAGTGCCGCCGTCGCGCTGCGGAATGTTGTTGGTAAAACACTGAACGCCCTCGTTGTAGCCATCGTTCCATTGCATTGCCACCTCGATGGTCATGCCGTTTTTTTCGCCGATGGCGTGGAAGATATTTTTGTTGAGAACGGTCTTGGCTTTGTTGACGTATTCAACGAAGCCCTTGATGCCGCCAGAGTAGGCAAAGTTTTCGCTTTTTCCGGTGCGCTGATCGACCAGTTCAATTTTGACGCCGTTGTTCAAAAAAGATAGCTCACGAATCCGCTTGGCAAGAATTTCGTAGTGCCACTCGATGGCGCCAAACGTTTCTAGCGAGGCCAGAAAGTGCACTTCGGTGCCGCGGCGGTTGCGCGTCTCGCCGATGACGTGCAAGGGTGCGACCGCGGTGCCGTTACGAAACTCCATCTCATGCACTTTGCCTTCGCGCCAAATTTTCAGTTTCAGCCAATCGGACAACGCGTTAACTACCGACACGCCCACGCCGTGCAAACCGCCCGAAACCTTGTACGAGTTCTGGTCGAATTTACCGCCCGCATGCAGCTCAGTCATGACGATTTCAGCGGTCGAGCGCTTGAACTCATCATCCTGTTTTATTCCGGTTGGAATGCCGCGGCCGTTATCAGAAATGGAGATCGAATTGTCGGCATGGATCGTCACCTTAATGTCGTCGCAATGCCCCGCGAGTGATTCATCAATCGCGTTGTCAAGCACCTCAAACACCATGTGGTGCAGGCCCGAGCCGTCGCTGGTGTCGCCGATGTACATGCCGGGGCGTTTGCGCACCGCCTCGAGCCCTTTAAGGATTCGAATCGAATCTTCGTTGTATTCCTTACCGTCCTTCGCAGACGCTGACTGGGCAGGGATTTTTTTATCTACATCAGACATTATTTTCTACTTATCGTTTACTTGCGCTGGAGGAGCGACGGCACAACCGGCCGTAGTGCGTGAATAAATTGAGTGGCGGCAATACAGCGCCTTCAGGCGATGAATACGCACTAAATGCGCATCGGCATCACCACGTATTTAAAATCGGTTCGACCCGGCACCGTGAACAAAACGCTCGCCGACGAATCTTGCAATGCCAGTGTGATTTCGTTGCTGGACAACGTTGCCAGCGCATCAAGCATGTAATTAATATTGAAGCCAATGTCGATTGCGCCGCCATCGTAGGCAACCTCTATTTCTTCTTCCGCTTCCTCTTGCTCGTTGTTGGTACAGGCAATTTTCAGCACGCCCGGCGACAGGCTGACGCGCACGCCACGAAAACGCTCGTTCGAGAGAATTGCGGCGCGCTGCAGCGTGTGCAACAACAATAAACGATCAAGCGTGACAAGCTTGGTGTGCGCGGTTGGAATCACTCGGTGGTAATCCGGAAATTTGCCATCAATCACCTTGCTGGTGAGTTCAATATTACCAAAACTGAAACGCACTTGATTGGCCAAGATCGCAATCAAAATCGGTTCATCGCTATCAGCCAAAAGCTTAGACAGCTCAATCACCGTTTTGCGCGGCACGATTATTTCTTGCTTTGCAAAATTACCCTCAACCGGCATCACGGCATAACTCAAGCGATGACCGTCAGTCGCCACACACACCAGCTGATCTTTCTCGAGCACGAACAGCATGCCGTTTAAATAAAAGCGAATGTCTTGTTGCGCCATCGCAAACTCAACCAGACGCAAGGTCGCCTTGAGCAACTTTTGCGGCAGAGAAAAACTTTGTAGCTGCTCCTGACTCATGGTCAGGCGCGGATAGTCGGCCGCTGGCAGCGTCTGCAGGCTGAAACGGCTTTTCCCGGCCTTTACAGCCATCTTGCCGTCTTTAGCGTCAATGGAGACGTCACTGGTATCAGGAAGCGCTCGCAGCAGGTCCTGGAGCTTTCTAGCGGCCACTGTGATGGCCTGATCACCCGAGTCTGCCACCTCGACTTTGGCGGAAATTTGTAATTCGAGATCGGTGGCTATTGTGGTCAACGTGTTGCCTTTGTGCTCGAAAAGCACATTGGCCAAGATCGGCAACGTTTGCCGACGCTCAACGATACCTGATACCGCTTGCAATGGTTTCAACACCAGATCGCGAGGTATGTTCTTAAATTGCATATATACCTAATCCTATTTAATAATGTGCAATGATCTGTGTGGATAACTAAAAAAAATTCATTTAAAACAATGAGTTATCGTTGTAGCGTACATATGTTTCACAGCCAGTAACAAACGCTAGCGGTTTGTGGATGAGAAATTTCGCACACTGAAATTAAGCACTTATCCACAATTGCTATTTTTTTATCAACATCTTTTAAAACGATAAAGCGGCCAACTTACTTCCTAGTTAGCCGCGTAACACCTGCAGCAAAAATGAGAAGTCATGCTGAATCTGCGGCGTGCTTTCACGCAACGTTGCTATTTGTCTACAAGCGTGCAAAACGGTCGTGTGATCGCGACCCCCGAAGTTTTGACCTATCTCGGGTAAGGACATAGGGGTTAGCTCTTTGGCCAGTGTCATTGCCATTTGCCTGGGTCGCGCCACGATGCGCGAGCGCTTTTTGGAATGCATATCGCTGGTCTTGATCTTGTAGTAATCCGCCACAGTCTTTTGGATATTTTCAATCGAAATTTGCCTTGATTGCACGGCAAGCAGGTCTCGTAGCGCGTCTTTCGCAACTTGCGGAGAAATGGCCACATTGTGAAAACCTGCATAGGCGATCACCCGCTTCAACCCGCCTTCAAGCTCGCGTACGTTGGAGCGAATGTGTTTGGCAATGAAAAACGCCACCTGCTCATCCAATACCATTCCGACTTGGGTGGCCTTGGCCAGCAAAATTGCCACGCGCATTTCGGTTTCTGGCGGCTCTACCTGTACTGTTAAGCCCCAGCTAAAACGGCTTTTCAAGCGGTCTTCGATGCCTTCGATTTCTTTTGGATACGTATCGCAAGTGATGATCACCTGCTTTTTTGCTTCAGTGAGCGTGTTGAATAAGTAAAAAAACTGCTCTTGCGTACTGCTTTTATTGTTGAAGAACTGAATGTCATCAATCAATAAAAGATCCAGGGTGGAATAGCTTTGTTTAAATGCGTCCCACGCTTTGTGCTGATACGCCTTAACAACGTCTGACACGTAGCGCTCAGCATGGATGTAGCGCACCCGCGCCAACGGGCGTTCCCGCAGCAGCTCGTTACCAATGGCTTGCAACAAGTGCGTTTTTCCGAGTCCGACACCGCCGTAAATGAACAACGGGTTGTAGGCGTCCCCCGGGTTACTCGCCACCTGCTGGGCGGCCGCTCGGGCTAGCTGGTTAGCTTTGCCGGTAACAAAGCTGTCGAAGGTGAAGCTGGAGTTGAGCGCCGTTTCACGCGCGGTTTTAACGAAAGGGCTGGTGGCTGGTGTTGTTTGTGGGTAGCTGGCCACCGCCGCTGACTGCGCGGCGGCAGGGTGCGCCGCTTCGTCTGATGGATGCACCACTACTCGCTCAGAGCCTGCTGACAACATCGCGGACGTCTGCGCGAGCTGCGGGTTGCCGGCTGACGCCACGGCCAAGCGAATAGTTCGTGGTTCTGGAAAATATTGGGTTGCCAGCGAATCAATCGTGCTGAGATAGCGGTCGCGCACCCATTTACTAATGAAAGCGTTGGGCGCAACGACGGTTACCGTGGAATCCGTTTCTTCGGCGTTCAATACGCGGAACCAGGTCGCAAATTGTTGTGACGACAGCTCCCGCTCGAAATGAGCGAGGCAGTGCGACCAAAATGCGGAGTTAACGGGCGAAGTTTGCGAAGACATGGGCAAGAGCAAAAGCGATGGCGGATACCCTGACATTGCGATGCTGAAAACCGCCTAAAGTCGAGGAGAAAAACAGAAAACAAGCCGGAAATTCATGATGAAAAATCCGGCGCTGAAACCATATTTTAACGCGAAAGCGGGCCGTAAAGCGAGACTTATCCACAGGTCGATACCCATGTTAATAAATCCAGCTTATGTTGTTTTCTTCGACAGCGTTATCCATGCACCTGACAGCGCAATGAGGATTCCGAAGAGAGTAAGCACTTGCAGCTGCAAACCCTCCCAAATAATTGACACCAATACAGCCCCCACCGGCGCCAGCACAGAAATATACATAGTGCGAGCGGAGCCCTCGCGTTTCAGAAGCGTGAGGTAGCACAAAAAGGTGACGATGGTTCCAGCGACCGTTAAGTACGCGAACGCCGCCCAAAATAAAGGCTGGGAATCCAAGCGCAACACCTGCCCTGAAAGTTGGCCATAGGCAAAAGTAGCAGCCGCGCCGTACGCCATTGCCCAAGCGGTGTAGGTCACCACCGGCACGCCAATGCGATTGAGCTTAATTGAGCACACCGCGCCGATGCTTGAGACGAGTGCGGCGACCGCCATCGCCACCATGCCCCACACAAACGCGTCTGACACCCGCGCTTGCATCACGTCGGGCAGAAAACACATGACCACCCCCACCACGCCCAAGCTTCCGCCCAGCCAAGTCAATCGTGTGATCGGCGTGCCGTAGACCAAACGTGTCAGTGCCGGCGTCAGAAACACCATCAACGTAAATGCAATAGCGACCAGACCGGACGGAATGCTTTGTTCTGCGATGTAGGTCAGCACATAGCTAATTCCATAGGCGCAAACGCCAGATGCGGCGGTCCAAGCATGCAACTTAGGCGTTAGCCGAAGCGGCTCGCCGCGAATGGCCAGCCACACGAACAACATCAGTGCCGCGCAACCAAAGCGCAGGCCCACGGCGTAGGTGGGCGTGGTGACACTGCCCAGTTGTAGCGTGATGGCGTAGAACGTCGTTGACCAAATGACAACGGGGATGAGGAAGAGAATCCAGCTTCTGCGAGACATGACAACTCAGGGCGAAAATGGCATCGCCCGACAAAAATTAGCGATTGAAGCCTGGCTAGGCGACCGGCACGCGGCGCGGAAAGCGAATGTTGAGCTGCTTCAGTTTGCGGTACAGGTGAGTGCGCTCAAGCCCCGCCTTATCAGCCACTCGGCTCATATTGGCCGATTCTCGACCGAGTAGATTCTCGAAATAAATCCGCTCAAACGCCTCACGTGCTTCACGCAACGGCAGTTCGAAAAACTCGGGCGGTAGTGCGGGCCGATCCGGCTCCACGGAGTCGCGCAGATCACCAAGGATCGCCTGTAAATGATCGACGGTGATGTCGTCATTGTTTGACAGCAACAAGCTCGACAACACGCTTTGCAACTGAATGAGATTGCCCGGCCACGGTGCGGCTTCAAGTAAAAGCCTGACCTCGGGCGACAAGCGAGCGGGTGCCTCTGGCGAAAACGCCAAAGCGCATCGTTCGATCAAACCACTTAAATCAGAACGGCGTGCGCGCAGTGATGGCACCACCACCGTGCTTGACGACAACAGCGCAAACAAATTGGGGTCAAAACGACCCTCACCCGACAACTGTCCGAGGGGTTCGTTGCTGGCGCAAACGATGCGCACGCTGTAAGCGCTGGTCTTGCCGAGCATGAACGCCAGTGACCGTTGCTCGCTACGTGACAGGTGTGCGATCTCAGGGCAGTAGAGCGTGCCGCTTCGCGCGCTCTCTAAAATTTCCAGGGGTGAACTGATCAGCCGCTGTCCGCTTTCAAGCGTTAACCACGGCGTGTTGGGCTCGTGCAGCGCGCGAGCACACTCAATAAAGCCAACCCCCACTTCACCGGTCAACAAAACGGTGCGACGATCGGCCATGAGCGATTCCAGCCGGGAACGCAGCTCGTTGATAACCGTGCTTTGGCCAAGGTCTGCGAGGCTGATGGTGTTGCTGCGCTTGGGATGGCCAACTTTGAGCGCGCGGTGTACCGTGCCCAACAGCTTCTGTAAGCCGATCGGCTTTTCCAGAAAATCGAACGCGCCAATGCGCGTGGCTTCCACTGCAGTTTCGATGGTGGCGTGACCTGACAGCATCACCACCGGCATCGTCAATTGCCCAGCAGCCTTCCATTCCTTGAGCAGCGTTACGCCATCGGCGTCGGGCATCCAAATGTCGAGCAGGATGAGCGAGGGCGTGTGTTTGCGTCGCATTTCGCGCGCGCTAGCGGCGTTTTCGGCGAGGCGAACCACGAATCCTTCGTCTTCAAGAATTTCTTGGAGCAACTCACGAATGCCGACTTCGTCGTCGACAACCAAAATTTCTGTGGGAGCGATCAAGCGTCTATCTTTTCTGCGGCCATTAATGGAAATACGACGGTCACTATTGCGCCGCCTTGGATCGAATTATCAACACTGATTCGGCCTTTGTGTTCATCGATAATTTTCTTGACGATCGCGAGACCGAGCCCAGTGCCTTTGGGCTTAGTCGAGACGTACGGTTCAAACGCACGCTGTTTGACGGCGTCAGAAAATCCCGAGCCATTGTCGCAGAATCGCAGCAACAGCTCACGCTCGGCGTCAACCTTCCCGTCCTGCCCCAGCACAATACGCTCGCTAGCCTCAACCGTTACAGCACCGTCCGGTCGATCTACGCAGGCATCCATCGCGTTCTGCATCAGGTTATGCACCACCTGCCGCAGCCGCGTTGCCTCACCACGAATTATGCGTCCAGGGCTGTGCCATTCAAGAGAAAGCTTCACCGGGTAGGACGCATACAGCTCGAGCGTTTCCTTGAGCAACGCTTCCACGTCAATCGCCTGCAAGCTGCCAGCGCGCGGACGACGGGCATAAATTGCGAAGTCGTTGACCATATTTTTCATGGCCGTCACCTGGTTAACAATGGTGTTAGTGCCGCGGCGCAAAATTTCCGCGTCCGCCTCCGACAAGCGCGGTGCAAGCTTCATTTCCAACCGTTCTGCAGACAGCTGAATCGGCGTCAATGGGTTTTTGATCTCATGGGCTAGACGCCGCGCGACTTCTGCCCACGCAGTGTCGCGCTGTGCTTGCAATACTTCGGTGACATCATCAAATACCACGATCCGAGCGCCGACGTCAGCCACCACACGCCGCGCTCCACGCAGGATGAAAGTGCGTGCATTACCGCTCACCATCAGCTCTTGCTCGCGCTGCCAATCATTTTCGCCACTGGCCGCAAAATTGCGCGCCACGATGTCAGCAAACACGGAAAGCGCAGGCTCTGCAAGGGGCCACTTCGTGAGCGACTCACCGACCCGCTCGTCGATGCGTGCTTGCAGGATCACGGCCGCCGCCGCGTTGGCGACCCGCAACACAAAATCGTCGGTAAACACCAGAACGCCAGCATTCAGATTCTTAAGAATATTTTCTAAATACAGCTTGCTGGTTTCAATTTCGCGGCGATTGGCGAGGTCGCGAGTTCGAGCATCCGCCAACTGGGAGGTCATGGTGTTAAACGACTGCGTCAACACCGAAAGCTCATCTCGACCCTCCACTGGCTGGCGGCGCGAAAAATCACCTTCGGCCACGGCCAATGTGCCCTCCGCTAAGCGAGCCAGCGGCTGCGCCAAGCGCTCTGAAAATACCGACGCCAGCGCCAATGCAGACAGCAGCGCCAGCATTAAGGTCAAGGTCAGTGTGAAAGCAAACAAGCGCTTCAACGCGTTGCGCTGAAATGACAATTCCTGATAGTCACGCGAGCCCGCTTCCACCTGCTCTGCCTGCTCGCGCAACGCAGCGGGCACCGGTTGCGTCACCAGCACGATGCGAAATGGCGACGCCACGTCAACCCCTCGCACAGGCACGATCACCTTAAGTTGCAACCCGCTTTCGCCGGCCGATTCAACCAGTGAAATCGTTTGTTGTGCGCGCACTTGACGCAGCTCCATTGCCGATGGCGGTACCGGCGGCAGCGTCAGCACGCTCTCGGTGGCCTGCGCAATCAGCCCGCCGGAAGCTGTGAGCAACGACACGTTGGCAACCCCGGTTTGCTCGCGAAGCGTTGCAAGCGTTACGCGTGCGGCAGAGGGCTCACTTGACGCTAATGATGCCGCGATAATTTCAGCCTGCCGCGACAACTCTTTCAGTGGCTGATTGAGTGCGGTGCGGCCTAATTGCAACCCGGTTTCAAGTGCTTTATCGATGCGCGTATCGAAATAGCTCTCGATCGACGACGATAAAAACTGCACCGAAATGGCGTAAACCAACGCGCCTGGTAGCACCGCCACCACCGCAAAAAACATCATCATGCGGGTTGTGAGTTTTGAGCCAAATACCTCGGCGCGGCGTGCTCGCAGCAACAGCACGATTTGATAGACAACCAGCACCGCCAGTCCAGCCACGATCAGCGCGTTGCCAATGATCAGCTCGGTGTAGTAGCGGGTGAACAATGCCGAATTGGCCGAGGCGGTCGCCAGCAACGTGATCAGCACCGCTCCGGCCACCGCTAACACCAACCACGCCACCCGCATCCAGCGGGGCGGGGCGAAGCCTAACGCCGCTGCGCGCTGGGTGGCAAACGGATCAGGACTGGCCGAACTCATGGGGTGAGTATCACGCGGTACCAGTCACTCAGCAGCGTCCATTCGCGCGACACCAAGGTGTTCACTTGTAACGGTTTTGGCAGTTGCGTGGTGTCCAGCTTCAGGCGCAGCGACAACTCATAGCGCTCTCCGGAGCGCAGCTCGCGGCGGTCGAGTAGCGTGCGACCGCGCACTAATCGAATCTGGCGCAACGCCTCATCAAGCGTGGGATAACTATTCGCGCCGCTAGAGGTGCGACCGGTGTCGATGCGATACGAATTGGTTAATGCCGCATACGTCAAACGGCGCACAAATTGCGGCGAACTCACCGCTTCGTCAAACCAGTAAGGCCGACTGCGCGACATCTCGGTTTCGAGTACGAAGTAAAGCGGCGTACCCCGCAGTAGCGCCTCCTCGAGCGGGGCCGTCAGCGAAAAATCAAACTCCGCATCGATTACAAACGCGTCTTCCTGCACCCGTACGACGGCACTTTTAACCGCGATGGTTTCAGCGGCAACCAAGGCAGAAAACGACAGCGCAATCAACCACAGCAACGCTGCCGTTGCGCACCGGCGCAGACCAAGTTGACGCACAAGCATCACAACGCGATTTTTTCCAGTAAGGCATAAAAGTAGCCGTCGTGATTGTGGGTCTTTCGGTTGCCGCCTGGCAACAGCTGACCGCCGCTACTCGCCGGATCGCCCGGCAGTGTGACGCGAACGCGACGCATATCGGCATGCCGTGAGAGCGACGCGTCTACCTGAACGCCATTTTCCAGTTTGAACACCGAGCAGGTCACGTAGAGCAGCCGGCCGCCTACCTTAAGCGTCGGCCAGAGACCATCGATCAAGCGCTTTTGTTGCGCCGCCAACTGCGCCACATCGCTCTCTCGCTTCAACCATTTGCCGTCTGGATGGCGACGCACTACACCTGAACCGGTGCACGGCGCATCAAGCAAGATGCGATCAAAGGGCGTGCCGTCCCACCAGCTTTTCGGGTCAGCCGCGTCCGCCGCGCGTACCTCGGCATTAAGTCCAAGTCGCGCGAAATTTTCGCCCACACGTTTGATGCGCTCGGCATCAACATCCAGCGCCAGCAAACTGCAATCCGCTAACTCCAATACGTGCGCCGCCTTACCGCCGGGCGCTGCGCAGGCATCGAGCACGCGCATGCCATCTTTCGCGTGCAGCAAGGGTGCGGCCAACTGCGCGCCGGCGTCCTGAATTGAAAACACGCCATCGCGAAAACCCGGCAAACGCTCCACCGGTCGCGGGCGCTTGAGCACTATCATCGTCTCCGATAAAGCCTCGGCTTCAATTTTTTTCTCAGCAAACGAGTCGAGCACC
The DNA here is from genome assembly GCA_014378555.1 of Burkholderiales bacterium. GTDB lineage: Bacteria > Pseudomonadota > Gammaproteobacteria > Burkholderiales > Casimicrobiaceae > Casimicrobium. The sequence continues at coordinate 27,948 of JACMNN010000239.1, forward strand.
TGCGCGACCGTCGCGCGGCGACGATTGACCCGCAGCGTCAACGGACCGTGGCCATTGCCGCCACGCAAAATGGGCTCCCACCATTCGGGCTGCTCGCGGCGCAACCGCTCGACCCACCAAGTCGGGTGGTTCCACATGCCTTCGTCGCGCTCAATTGCTTTCGCCAACGACGCCTCGGGTGCGCGCAAATAGTTACGTAGCACCGCGTTGGAAAAACCTTTGGCGCCACGATTAACCGTTTCAACGGCCGCAACTGCCTGCGAAACCACCACGTGTGAGGCCGTTTTGCCATGCGAAAGCTGATAAATCGCCACCCATAGAATCGCTTCAATTAACGGCTCTGGCTTGCTGTGTACAAACTGGTGCACGATGCCGCGTAGTTCGCCCAAAAAGCGCAACGTGCCGTAGGTAAGATCGGTCAATGCGGACCGCGTCGCGCCATCAAAACCCGTGGTGTTCACTCGCGCCAACGCAGTGTCGGCGTTGTTACCTGAAAGCACAGCCAGCACCGCCTCGCCCGCACGGCGCTGTACTAGCGCCAACGCGACCGACGGAGGTTTAGCAAGCGCGTGCTGCTCACCGGCTTGAGATGCAGGCGGAATTGAGGGCGCAGCGGAGGCGGACGGGGAATTCATCGCGCGAAGGTTTGGCGCAAAAGCGCTGGTCAGGAGAAGCGACGCAGTGTAGCTGACGAATACAGCTTTTGTGTAGAGTCGTTGCGGGCATTGCGCAAAATACCAAAAATCGTCAAAAGTCGACTTATGCGCATTTAAGGTCTTAGCCCTTTAGCAGTAAAGAGTTCACTAAAAAGATGCGCTGTAAGTGCGCCCGGTGATCCGCAGCAATCGTCCGCAATCGCGACCTATCCAGCGTGACGCGGATCTTTGCCTTGCACGATGTGAATCACATATTCACCGATATTTTTTGCATGATCGGCGACCCGCTCAATGGCTTTTGCAAGAAACGCCACATCTAACCCAGCGCTAATGGTGCGCGGATCTTCCATCATGTAGGTGACCAGCAGGCGCATGATGCGCTCGAACTCGCCGTCGACTGCAGCGTCGCGGCCGATCACTTCACTGGCTGAAATCACGTCAAGTCGGGCGAATGAGTTTAATGATTCTTTAAGCATTTCTTGAGCGACGCTACCGATGCGTTTTACTTCGTTCAAACGCAACGTCTGGAAGCGCTCAGAGGCCTGAAATTGCCGCGCGCGTTGAGCGATTTTTTTGATCTCGTCGCCGATGCGTTCTAGATCGTTAACCGCCTGCATAGTGCAGATGATCTGCCGCAAATCGACGGCTGTAGGTTGTCGCTTGGCGATGATTTCCATGCTCTTGCGGTCGAGTTCGATTTGCTTGTCGTTGACATGCCTTTCCTCGCGCAGCACCACTTCAACCAGCTCTTCATCACCCGAGGCGATGGCTTCTAGCGCGCGTTCAAACTGGGCTTCAACCAGTCCGCCCATGGCCAGCAATCCACTGCGCAGATCCTCCAGCTCGATTTCGAATTGTTTTGAAGTGTGTTCCATGTGCATCGGTCTTTCTTGAGTACCGTTCGCCCTGAGCGCAGCGAAGGGTTTGATGATCAGGCGCTTCGGCGAGCCTCAGCGCGAATGGCTATTTGCCTAGCCGAACCTGCCCGTAATGTAGTCCTCAGTCCGCTTGTCTTTAGGCTTGACAAAAATCTGTGCGGTGGGGGTGAATTCAATGAGTTCGCCGAGATACATGTAGGCCGTGTGTTGCGACACGCGCGCGGCCTGTTGCATGTTGTGGGTCACCATCACGATGGTGTAGTCGGTGCGCAGTTCGCTGACTAGTTCTTCGATGCGTGCGGTCGAAATTGGGTCAAGCGCGGACGTTGGCTCATCAAGCAACAACACTTCTGGCTTCACCGCGATGCCGCGAGCGATGCACAAACGCTGCTGTTGACCGCCCGATAGCGACAAACCGCTTTGACTTAATTTGTCTTTCGCTTCGGTCCACAAGGCTGCTTTTTTCAGCGCCCACTCCACGCGCTCATCCATATCGCTCTTATTCAGCCGCTCGTAGAGCTTCACGCCAAACGCAATGTTGTCGTAGATTGACATCGGAAACGGTGTCGGCTTTTGAAACACCATGCCGACCTGCCCGCGCAACGCGTTCAGGTCATGCTTGGGGTCAAGCACATTGACGCCATTCAAATTGATTTCGCCCTCAGCGCGCTGGCCGGGATACAACGAATACATTCGGTTTAAGGTGCGCAGCAATGTCGACTTGCCACAACCCGACGGGCCGATGAACGCTGTGACCTGACGCTCGGGAATGTCAAGTGTGATGTTGCGCAGGCCCTGAAAGTTGCCGTAAAAAAAATTGAGATTTTTGATCCCGATTTTGGTGGCTGCGACTTCTGCAACGGTAGTGTCGCCTAGGGCTACTTGAAATGCCATGTTTATCTTCTTCTCTAATGATCTGTAGGAGCGACTACTGACTCTTTTGCCGGAACAACGTCCGCGCAATGATGTTGAGCACCAGCACCGTCAGCGTAATCAGCAACGCGCCGGCCCAGGCCAGTCGCTGCCACTCTTCGTAAGGACTCATTGCGAACTGAAAGATCGCCACGGGCAAATTGGCCATTGGCGCGTTCATGTCGCTGCTCCAGAATTGGTTGTTAAGCGACGTGAACAGCAACGGCGCGGTCTCGCCGGAGATGCGTGCCAACGCCAACAACACGCCGGTCACCACGCCGCTTTGCACCGATTTCAAGGTCACCATCAGCACCACGCGCCACTGCGGCGCACCAAGCGCAACGGCCGCTTCACGCATACTGTTTGGCACCAACAGCAGCATCGTTTCAGTGGTGCGCACCACCACCGGTACCGCGATAATCGCAAGGGCTGCCGCACCCGCCCATCCGGAGTAGTGCTTCACGTTGGACACCACCAGCGTGTACACAAACAAACCAATCACAATCGATGGCGCCGACAAAAGAATGTCGTTGATGAATCGGGTGATTTTTGCAATCCAGTTGTCGCGACCGACCTCGGCAAGATAGATACCCGCCATGATGCCAATCGGTGTGGCGATAAGAATTGCCGAGCCGACGATCATCAGGCTGCCGAAAATCGCGTTAGCAAGACCACCATCAGAACCCGGCGGCGGCGTCATTTGCGTGAATAGGGCGGGACCAAATGCGGCAAGCCCTTTTGAGAACAGAGTGAACAAAATCCACAGCAAAAACACCATGCCAAAAGTCATGGTCGCAAGCGACATCAACAGGTTGAAACGGTTGACCCACACCCGTCGTTTGTAGATGGGATTGTCAGGCGTTGCCAACGACTGGCTGACGTTGGTGGCTGGCACCGATGTTGTGCTCATGTGCGCTTGCCTTCACGTTTCGACAGTGCCGCCAACATCCAGCGCGAAGCGGCTAGCACGCAGAATGACAACACAAACAGCGTCAGACCCAATGTGATCAACGCCGACAAATGAGCCGGATCCGAGGCCTCGTTGAATTCATTGGCCAGTGACGACGCAATCGAGTTGCCGGGCTCAAATAGTTTGGCGGAAATGTTGTAGGCATTGCCGATCACAAACGTCACCGCCATGGTCTCGCCGAGCGCGCGACCCAGGCCGAGCATGATGCCACCGATCACGCCCGCCTTGGTGTAGGGTAGCACCACGTTCCACACCACTTCCCAAGTGGTCGCCCCAAGACCGTACGCGGATTCTTTGAGGATCGGCGGCGTGGTGTCGAACACGTCGCGCATCACCGACGCAATAAACGGTATCACCATCACCGACAAAATCACGCCAGCGGTGAACACGCCAAAGCCGTTCGGTGTGCCTTGAAACACAACGCCAATCACCGGAATTTGCCCGAGCGTATTGATCATCAATGGTTGCAGCGTTTCAGCAAACAACGGCGCGAATATAAACAAGCCCCACATGCCGTAAATGATCGATGGAATGGCCGCCAACAGCTCAACAGCCGTGCCGAGCGGGCGCTTCAGCGCGGGCGGGCACATCTCGGTCAAAAACACCGCAATGCCGAAGCTGACTGGCACACCAATGATCAGCGCGATCGTCGCGGTGATGATGGTGCCCCACAACGGCGCCATACCGCCATAGAGATTTCGCACCGGATCCCAGGTGTCCGTGACAAAAAACTTCGGTCCGGTTTGAGTCAATGTCTGCCATGAGCCCATGAATAACGATGCGACTATGCCGACCAGCGTGACCAGCACCAGCAGCGCAAAAAACTGCGTGCTGTAGCCAAAAATTTTGTCTTGCAACGCAAAGTTATTGGCTTTGTTGTTGCTACCAACATTTTTTGACATGGCGTCCCTTAGGGTTATTTTTTGGTTATCTTTTCGGCGCGCACTTACGCAAAAAAGTGCGCCCTGAAAAGACAGCGACTCGCTGCAGTTACGCAAGCGAGTCGCCTCTCGTTTTACAGAGACCTAAATCAGAATACTGCTTTGCCAGAAGCGTCGGTAATCTTTTTCCATTCGCCCTGAATCAGCGAAACGGTGGCTGGCGGAAGAGGAACATATTCCAGCTCAGCGGCCGATTTTTGGCCATTTTTGAGCGCCCATTCGAAGAACTTCAGCACTTCGCGCGACGATTCAGGTTTGGCCGGTTTGGCGTGCATCAGAATGAACGATGCGCCCGTCATCGGCCAGCTTTTAGCCCCCGGCTGATTGGTCAACACGACGGCCATGCCCGGCGTATTTTTCCAGTCGGCGCCAGCAGACGCAGCGATAAACGATGCTTCTTCGGGCTGCACAAACTGACCGTCTTTGTTCTTCATCGCAATGTGGTCAAGCTTGTTCTTCTTGGCGTACGCGTATTCAACGTAGCCAATCGAACCTTTGATGCGCTGCACGTATTGGGCAACGCCCTCGTTGCCTTTTCCGCCCACCCCTTCCGGCCACGACACCGCGGCGCCGACCCCTACTTTGGACTTCCACTCAGGTGAAACCTTCGCCAGGTAATCAACAAACAGGAACGTCGTTCCAGATCCATCGGAGCGACGAACCACCGTGATCGGGCCGTCTAACTTCAGGCCAGGGTTTAGATCGGTGATGGCCTTGTCGTTCCACGTCTTGATCTTGCCCAGAAAGATGTCAGCCAGCACTGGGCCGGTCAGCTTCAGTTCGCCCGGTTTTACCGATTCCATATTGGTGACCGGCACTACGCCGCCGATGATGGCGGGGAACTGCACCAGGCCGTCTTTAGCGAGCACGTCAGCGGTTAGCGGCAGATCGGACGCACCGAAATCAACCGTCTTGGCTTGAATTTGCTTGATGCCGCCGCCGGAACCGATGGACTGATAGTTCATCGCCGTGCCGGTGGCTTTTTTGTATTCATCCGCCCATTTGGCGTAGATCGGGAACGGGAAGGTCGCGCCGGCACCGGTAATGGTGGTCTGTGCGTAGGTTAGTGTTGCCGAGGCGCTGACTGCCATGGCAGCGGCGAGGCCCAGAATCTGGTGCGAAAAACGCATGATGTGTCCTTTACTTAGTTCTACAGTTGGGCGCATTGCCCACTTTCGAGGAGGAGGAGGGAATGCATTCCCTTTTTTAGTCTGGGTAGTTTGACGGTGTTTTGTGACAGCAATATTGCAGTCCCAGATCGACCGAGGATCAGCTGGAGCGATCGCGCGCCGCGCTGCTCGAGCCAAATAGCTGGCGCCGCGGCCCTTAAGTGAGGCGGTCGCACAAACGGATCTAACGTTATGCTCGGGCACGATTTTTCTGCCTGACCAGTGCGGTCATCCTGATGTTTAAGCAATGCTTAATTAGTGTTTTGTTGTTGGCGGCTAATGTGGCTGCGGCCCAGCGGCTGCTTGCGGTGCCCAATTTATCTGCGCTGACCGTCGGGCAGGCAGGATATGTGTCGGTTAATTCGCGCTCGGGCTTCATTTACGCGTCTTTCAACGGCGATCGCGCCATGGGCGTTGCGTCTTCGGGCCTAGCGCGTGTTGCACCAAGCGGCGTCATCGATGCGTACTGGCATCCCACCGGGTTGAACTTGCCGCAGCAGCATTTGGTGGCGCACAACGGGGACGTGTTTGTGGTGAACCAAAGCGGCCCCACTGGCGTAGAAATACTTCGCTATTCTGGTGTTCGTGGTGGCGTGCCTTTGAATCGATATCCGATCACCACCCAGACGCGTTCCACCACCCTAGCGACGCGAATTGCGGCAGGGCAAGATCAGTGGCTCTACTTTGCCACCTATGAAGTGGCTGACGCAACAAATTTGTCACGTATTCAGGTAAATCGAATCGACACCCGAACCGGAGAGGTTGATTCGCAATGGGCCTACACCGAGCAAACCGGCGCCTTTGCTGACGTGAAAGTCGGCATTGACGGCGCGGTTTATCTAGTCGGCCCAAATCTCGTGGCTCGGCTGTCTACCGGCAGCAGCGCGGCGATGCTCTGGTCACAGAATTTTCCGCTCGCGGTCGCGGTCGTTGCCACCGCACCCGATGCGCGGGCAGGACTGTTTATCGCCATCTGCCAAGGCAGTTGCGCGGACTTGGCCATTGTCTTGAAGCTGGATGCAAGCGGCGTGGTGGACCGTGCGTGGGACGCCACGGCGGCCAGTGACGCGATGTCGCAAAGCGCCCACAACCGGTCGATTGCGGTGCTGGGCGACAGCGTGTTCGTCGCCACGTCGATTGATCACTCGTCGACACGTTCTACCGCGTCGGTCACCCGTTTTGATATGAGCGGGGTCGAGAAAGCCCGTTGGAGTTCGACCGAAAGTGCGCCGGTGCGGGAGATTTTGGGCGGCGCAGGCGATAAGCTTTTCGTGGATGTGGGTGTAAGCGCTCTTGACAACGTGCGCGCACTGAACCGCCAGACGCTGGTCGAAGAACGCTCGTTGCAGCTCACCTTTGGCCGCGGCGGCAGCATTTCACGAGTGCTGCCGTTGCCCGCTGGCGGGTATCTGTTGTTCGGTGCGTTTGACGTGTGGCAAGACGGTCGGCGCTATCGCGACTTGGTGCGGGTGCGCGCGGATGGCCTGCTCGATGCGGCATGGATGGCAAAGCTCGCCCCAGGGGAATACTTTAACGCCGAGATCACCTCTCGCGGCCTGGCGATGTCTGGCGCATTTATCTCGCCGTCAGGCGAGCGCAGCGTTGCTTTGAAACTGGTCTCATTGGCAACGGACGAAGTGGTTGACCCCACTTGGGCGGCCGATTTGCCGCCGCTCTGGACGGTGGCTTCGTACAGCGGCGATTACTTCTACGCACTCGACAGCGGCGGCACCACGGCCGTAATTCGCCGCGCCTCGGTGGTCACTGGTGTGATCGATGCAGCATGGACGGTCTCGATTGGCGCGCGGTTTGGCGAACAGCCGTTTGCGGTCAAAGCTGACAAGGCAGGCGGGCTGTGGCTGTTTTGGCAATCTTCAGGAAATCCTGCCAGCAGTCTCACCACCACCATTGAGCGCTACGGAGTGGCTGATCGGCTGGTGACACAAAGCTTTGCTGAGACCGGGTCACAGCGTTTAGGCGCGGCTTTGCAATCCACCCCGGAGCACGCCTACATCGGCACCCGACGCTACGACTTAAACCGCCTCGGCGCGCTGGACGCCACCTGGGACTTAACGCGCTCGGTTCTAGCCACCGCAGCCATTGCACCCGTAATAAGCGGACGCTATCTCTACTATGTCACGCCGCAAGGTCTGCGCCGCGCGCTACTGACAGGCGACGGAACGGCAGATGCCTCGTGGTTGATCAATCCGCCAGTACTGCCTGCGGGCTCCAGCGGATGGGATGCGCTGGTGATCGCCAAAGTGCAGAACGCAGCGATTGCCCCGATTGAGGGAGACGATATTGATTACGTGCTGAACTTCAATGCGCAAGGCGTGCCCGCCGGCAGCACCTTCGCCACCTCCCGCACCACCCTGGCCAGCGACAAAACCGTAGTCGAATATTTCAATCGCGACGTCGGCCGCTATTTCATGTCCGGCCGAGCGTCCGAGCAGGCAACGCTTGACGGGCTGCCAGCGTCGTTTCAGCGAACCGGCATGACGTTTTCGGCGAAAAGCAGCGAGTATCGAGACGTACCGGAACAGCCCGTTTGCCGGTTCTACGCAGCGCCTGAAAGCGGCGGCAGCAACACCCATTTTTACGGTACAGGTGAAGATTGCCCCGCACTGAACACGGTGCGTGAGGTGCGCTTTGAAGGCTTTGATTTCGCCGTCATCAGGCCCAGCAACGCAACCTGCCCGAGCAGCGCGCCAAACTTGGTTTATCGCTTGTTTAACAACAAATCAGCGACCAACCAAGGCAATCATCGCTACGTGGTGAGTGCAGCCACAAAATCGCGAATGGTCGCGCAAGGTTGGGTGGATGAGGGCGCGGTGTTTTGTGCGACGAGCGTGGTTGACGCGGCGAATTAGCGCCTAAATTTAGGTATGGCTTTAAGCGTAAACATATGGAGGACAGGGGCTGGATAGACAAAAACAAGCTTATCGACAACTGATGATTTCGTCTCTTAACCCAATATCAGCCTGACGTTCATCCAAAAGCTATAGCGTGAACATTCGGCCGCTTACCGATTTATCCGTGCTCAAGCACTCGTGGCTGAAGCCTGCCCGCCGTAAATAGGCCCAGCCCGCCGCCGACACATTGCGCCAACACAAACCCCACAGCGTTGCTCGGTGCAATGCCTGCAAAACTGTCGCTCAGCATGCGCCCCAGCACTGCCGCCGGGTTGGCAAACGACGTGCTTGCGGTAAACCAGTACGCCGCGCCGATGTAGCAGGCAACCATCGTGCTGGCCTTGCCGACCGGCGCGCGCAGGATCACAAAAATCAGGCCGCCGGTGGCCACCATTTCAGCGATCCACTGGCCCCAGCCGGCGCGGATTTTGCTGCTGGTTTGCAGGATCGGCAGGTCGAACATCGCGTGCGCGAGCCATGCGCCAGCGGCGGCACCTAGCAGTTGCACGAAGATAAACAGCGCGGCGGTCGCCGAGGGGTTGCCGCCGACGAGCCCGCCACGACAGGCCACCATCAGCGTGACCACGGGATTGAAATGCGCGCCGCTGATCGGCCCCAGCGCTTCGATCAACACGTACAACGCGAACACCGTCGCCAGCGTGTTGGCCAGCAGTGCAACGGCCACGTTGCCGCCGCTCAGTGTCTCCGCCATGATGCCGGAGCCGATCACCACGCACAGCAACATCGCCGTGCCGACAAATTCCGCGCACAGTTTTTGCCGGAGGCTCGGCGTGGCGTGGCCCGGGGATGCTGTGGCCGTCATGCGTTCGACAAATTGCGTACTTCGTTTTGCAGCGTTAGCGTATTTACGCCAGCGAGCGGCAGGTTCACCAGTAGTTGCAGCCGCTTCTGCATCAGCAGCATCGTGTGACAAAAAGCGGCAAGGCGTTGCTCATCCGTGCCTTCGACCTCGGACGGGTCGGCGTAGCCCCAATGCGCATTGGCCGGTTGCCCCGGCCAAAACGGGCAGACCTCACCCGCTGCGTTGTCGCACACGGTGATGACCAAATCCATCTTCGGTGCCTCGGGAGACGCCGCCGCGAAGACATCCCAGCTTTTGCTGCTCAGGCCGTCGATGCTGATGCCCGCGCTTTGCAGCGCCTTCAACGCGAACGGATTCGGCTGCTGATTTTCCCGCGGACTGCTGCCCGCAGAAAACGCCCTAAAGTTGTCGCCGCCCATCTCGTTGAGCAGCGCCTCGGCAAGGATGCTGCGCGCGGAATTGTGGGTGCAGAGAAAGAGGATGTTGAGCGGCGGATGGGACATAGCAAAGGCGGGTGTTTTAGTGGTTTAAGGTTGAGGGGTTTCTAAGGTTCGCGGGCGAACTCGGGCGTTGCTATGCATGCATCGCGGTGCAATCGCGCCGAGAGACAATCATCAGCACGCAACACAAACATCCGCTGCGACTTCACACGCCTCGCCCTGACAACAGTGCTGCGTCAAGTACGCCAAAAGTCCGTTCATCTGCGCAAAATCGGCGC
>JACMNN010000042.1 GCA_014378555.1 Burkholderiales bacterium
CCATCACGTTGAAATGGGGCTCTTTAAACAGCGCTTTCAGTGCTTGCCGTTTCAGTGCTTGCGGCACCGTGGACTGCATGAATGGCGTGAAATCCTCGGCGAGTGAAATCGCTGAAATAGGCGGCAGTTCGTCATATTTACGACTTGTTGAGGCGGTGTTTATCGCGCCGTCCGACATGACTTCGTCCTGGCCTTTCTCCGGCGTCGGCACGGCGACGACCGACTCAGCGCCAGCGGCCGATGGGCCAGCTTGCTCCTCGGCAGCAGCGCGCTTCAACCGCGACCAGCGCGAAAGCGTGAGCCCTTGATCGGGCCGAACGGGTGTCGACTCAGCCACGCCCACGCCCAGCATCCGATCCGGGTTCTCGTCGATACGCGCCTTCTATAAACGGATCATTCCGCCGCACTTTTTTCCGTGGCTCAGGCTTGTAATGTGCAGCGGTGTACGTGGTGAGTGCCGTGCGCAAAGGCTCCGGCATCGGCACGTTGTCGACATGATCGCCGGCATCGAGCATGCGCCCCGCCTCGTTGTACGAAACAGTGACCACCACTGGACGCGGCACCGCGTCGCCCTCCTCCAGCCGCCACATCACAAAAATGCACGGTTTTGGAGAGTTGAGATTGAGCCAGTAGCCTTCACCTTCAGACGGATGCAGGGTGATGCGCTCGCCGTCCCAACGCCACTGGGCGTCGCTGCCGACGGCAAATTCGAGCGGGCCAGCGGGCACGACTTTCGGGTCATCGGACACTGTGATGCCGACGGTGTCCCACTCAAAATCGACCCAGCGGCTGGTGACCGGGCGTTTGCGAAACACCACGCTTGCCGACCATGAAGGTTTGAGCTCCGCGCTACCGTTAGAGGTGTCAACTTCAACCACTTTCGCACTCATCTATCATCATCGCACTCAATCGACGACTTTAGCAGAATATGCAAGCTTTAACACTCCGTAGTAACCATGGTTGACCAAACGAATGGGGCGGCCAAGGTGATTCCGCTGGTCTTTGCGCGCGCTTTGGCGGTTCCGCAAGCGCTGTCCGCGGGCGGCCTGGATGCTGTGCGTCAGGCCGCAATGCTGCTCGATTCGCGCGGACGCCGACTGCATGACCTGCGCATTTCGGTCACCGATAAATGCAATTTTCGCTGTACTTACTGCATGCCGAAAGACGTTTTCGGGCCGGGCTATAAGTTTTTGCCGCATGACGCGCTGCTGTCGTTTGAAGAGATCACCCGCTTCGCAAAAATCTCCGCCGAGCTGGGTGTTGAAAAGCTGCGCCTGACCGGCGGCGAGCCTACGTTGCGGCGCAATTTGCCGACGTTGATTGGCATGCTGTCAGAGTTGCGCACACCGGCTGGCCACGCGCTGGATCTGACGCTCACCACTAACGGTTCCACGCTGGTCAAGCAGGCGAAAGCGTTGAAAGACGCCGGTTTGCAGCGCATCACGGTGTCGCTCGACTCGATGGACGACGCGGTGTTTCGTGCCATGAATGACGTCGATTTTCCGGTGGCCGACGTGCTGCGCGGGATCGATGCGGCGCTTGCTGCGGGGTTGACCCCAGTGAAGGTGAACATGGTGGTTAAGCGCGGTGTGAACGATCACACGGTGGTGCAAATGGCCAAGCACTTTAAAGGCACCGGCGTGATCGTGCGCTTCATCGAATTCATGGACGTCGGCGCGACCAACGGCTGGCGTATGGATGACGTGATGCCGAGCCGCGATGTGGTGGCCGCGATTCACGCCGCGACGCCGCTGGTCGCCGTTGATCCGGGATACGTGGGTGAAGTCGCCGGGCGCTGGCGTTACGCCGACGGTAGCGGCGAAATCGGCGTGATTTCCAGCGTCACCCAGGCGTTTTGCGCCACCTGCTCACGCACCCGGCTATCCACAGACGGCAAAATTTACACCTGTCTGTTTGCCGATCACGGCGTCGACTTTCGAACCTTGCTGCGCGATGGTTCGAGCGATGACGACATCGCCGCACTGCTCGCCGGATTGTGGCAAGTACGCACCGATCGCTACAGCGAAATTCGCACCGCAGATACGGCGAAGCTGCGCAAGGTAGAGATGAGTTACATCGGGGGTTGAAGCGAATTTAGCGGTGGGTTGGATACAGCTTTTTGCGTAATGCCGCGCTGGCAGGGTAGCGGTTGCAATTTTCATCATAAATCGACTTTAGCTAAAAGTTGGGTCTAGCCCAATAGACATAGCGCTTACGCAGAAAAGCTGCCGCCCATAATTTCGCCCAACCGAACGCTCAATGCAGGTTTCCACGCCGCGTTGAAGCGCAATGTTTCGCGTGGCCACAACAGCACCACGGTTGAGCCGAGCAGAAAGCGCCCCATCTCGTCGCCCTGCTTCAGTTGCACTTCGCCCGCAGCGTAGGTCCATTCACGAATGTCGGGGGTTCGTGGCGGATTGACCACGCCATGCCATACCGTGGCCATACTGCCAACAATGGTCGCGCCCACCAGCGTCAACACCAACGGGCCGCGCGCGGTGTCGAACACACACACCACCCGCTCGTTGCGGGCAAAAAGCCCCGGCACCGCGAGGGCTGTCGCCGGATTCACCGAGAACAAATCGCCAGGCACGTAGATCATGCGCCGCAGCGCCCCGTCGCACGGCATGTGAATGCGGTGATAGTCCTTCGGACTCAAATAAATCGTTGCGAACTGACCACCGTCGAAGTGCGCCGCCAGCGCCGCATCACCGCCCAGCAACGCGCGCGCTGTGTACTGATGCCCTTTCGCCTGAAAAATCTGCTCGCCCTCGATGGTGCCGAATTGGCTAATTGCGCCATCGACTGGGCACACATACGTAGCCTGCGCGAGCGGGCGCGCGCCAGACTTCAATGCCCGCGTAAAAAAATCGTTGAACGACGCGTAGCGTGTGACGTCAGGATGCAACGCCTCAGCCATATTCACGCCGTATTTCGCTACAAATTTGCGGATCGCAAACTGCGTGAGCGCGCCGGACTGCGAGCGTGCGAACGCGCCTGCAAGTTGAGTGAGCAATTTTTTCGGCAAGACATATTGCAAGGCAACCATTGAAAATGGCGTCAGTGACGCACAAGTAGCAAATCTAGACATAATTGTCCGCGATTGCGGACTCTGCCACACGGCGACACCAACGCTTGCGCGAAAATACTTAGTTATCACTCCGCAGCAGGGCCGTTCGCCCTGAGCGTAGCGAAGGGTTTGATAGCGTCAAACCCCTCGCTACGCTCAGCGCGAACGGAAGCAACGTCCACCTGCATTTCCCGTCGAACTCGCTCATTTTCAAGAAAAAATCATGACCTATCCCAACGTCCAACTCCTCATCAACAACGAATGGCGCGCCGCCCGCGGCGGTGCGACCCTGCCCGTGCACAACCCGGCTGACGGCGCAGTCGTCGGATCGGTCGCCAAGGCGAGCATTGCCGATCTCGACGACGCGCTGGCCGCAGCAGCAAAGGGATTCGAAGTTTGGAAGAACACGCCCGCCATTGAGCGCTCCAAGGTAATGCGCGCCGCCGCCGCGATTCTGCGCGAGCGCACCGATGCCATCGCCGCCCTGATGACACTAGAGCAGGGCAAACCACTCGCCGAGGCGAAAGTTGAAATCGGCATGTCGTGCGACATCATCGAATGGTTTGCCGAAGAAAGCCGCCGCGTGTATGGCCGCATCGTGTCGCCGCGCTCGATGAACCAACAGCAGATGGTGCTCAAAGAGCCGGTCGGGGTGGTGGCCGCGTTCACGCCGTGGAATTTCCCGATCAATCAGGTGGTCAGAAAGCTCTCCGCAGCGCTCGCCACGGGCTGCTCGATGATCGTCAAGGCCGCAGAAGAAACGCCCGCCTCGCCGGCCGAACTGATCCGCGCGTTCGTTGACGCTGGCTTGCCGCCGGGCGTTGTGGGCTTGGTGTACGGCGATCCGGCCGAGATCAGCAACTACCTCATTCCGCATCCAGTCATCCGCAAAATCACCTTCACCGGCTCAACCCCGGTCGGCAAAATGCTTGCCTCGCTTGCAGGCAAGCACATGAAGCGCCTGACCATGGAGCTGGGCGGCCACGCCCCGGTGATCGTTGCCGCTGACGCCAACATCGCGCACGCGGTGAAAGTCATCGCCGGCGCAAAATTTCGCAACGCCGGTCAGGTGTGTATTTCGCCAACGCGCTTCCTGGTTGAAGAAGCGGCGCGCGAGGAATTCGTCGCTGGTTTGGTCAAATACACCGAGAGCCTCAAGGTCGGCTCTGGCATGGAGGCGGGCATCAACATGGGCCCACTTGCCAACCCGCGCCGCGTAGCCGCGATGCAGGAAATCACCGAAGACGCCATCAAGCGCGGCGCCACAGTCGCCACCGGCGGCCAGCGTATCGGCAGCACCGGCAACTTCTTCCAGCCAACCGTTTTGCTCGACCCACCGCTCGACAGCTCGGTGTTCAACAACGAGCCGTTCGGCCCGGTGGCCGCCGTGCGCACCGTGAAAAGCTTGGATGAGGCGATTGCTGAGGCCAACCGCCTGCCGTTCGGCCTGTCCGCCTACGCCTTCACCAGCAGCATCAAAAACGCGCATCAGCTGTCAAGCCAAGTACAAACCGGCATGCTCTGGATCAACCAGCCCGCCGCCCCGTGGGCTGAACTGCCATTCGGCGGTATCAAAGACTCAGGCTACGGCAGTGAAGGCGGCCCAGAGGCGCTAGAGGCCTACTTGAACACGAAGACAGTAGCGATGACCAGCGTTTAGGGCGAATGGTCGTAGGTCGGAACGCTTGCGGTTCCGACAGAGGCGTTGGCAGGAGTAATCATCCGTCGGAACCGCACGCGTTCCGACCTACGCTTAGGGCAAAAAATATATACTTTGATATATACAAAATAATCTTTAGCCAGCATGGACACTGCAAAACTCTTCACCAACGGTGCCAGCCAGGCAGTGCGTTTGCCGAAAGCGTTTCGCTTCGATGGCGCAACCGAGGTAAGCATCAGCAAGCGCGGCGACGCGGTGATTCTTCGCCCGCTCAAACGTCCCGGCATCGACGATTTGATTGCGTCGCTTGCAATGTTTGACGCATTCCCTGAACGCGCTCAACCCACGCAAAGCGACACGCGCACAGACTGGTAGCGCCCAATGCGCTACATGCTCGATACCAACATTTGCGTGTTCGCCATTCGCCAACAAACGCCCGCCGTGGTGGCGGCATTGAGAGCACACGCGGCGGATGGCATCGGCATTTCCAGTATCGCGGTAAGCGAACTGTGGTTCGGCGTTGAGAAGTCAGCGTCCGCAAAAAACGCCAAAGCACTAACGCAATTTCTTTCACCGCTCGAAATCGCCTCGTTCGACGAAGCCGCGACCCAAGTTTACGGCCGGGTTCGCGCCGCGCTGGAAGCGAAAGGCCAAACAATCGGGCCACTTGACACGCTCATCGCCGCGCACGCGCTAGCGCTCGATGTCACACTCGTCACCAACAATGCCAAAGAATTCCGTCGCGTGGCGGGCTTGCGCATTGTTGATTGGACGAAAGTAACACGTTCGTAGCGCGTCGGATGGGCAGCCTCTGCCCGCCATCACCTCACCTACCTTTAAGGCTAGCGTTAAGGGCCAATTGAAGTAGGTTGGAACGCTTGCGGTTCCGACGAGGCGTTGCCAGAAGTAATCATCCGTCGGAACCGCAAGCGTTCCGACCTACGCCGGCTGACAACGTAGGCTGGGTTGAAAAACCCAGCGATTGAAAAAGCCATGCTGAGCGCAGGGCTTGCAACCAAGCCTACGCGCCAGCGTTCAGGGCCAATTGACGTAGGTTGGAACGCTTGCGGTTCCGACAAGGCGTTGCCAGAAGTAGTCATCCGTCGGAACCGCAAGCGTTCCGACCTACTCGGCTGACAACGTAGGCTGGGTTGAAAAACCCAGCGATTGACAAGCCATGCTGCGCGCAGGGCTTGTCAACCAAGCCTACGCGCCAGCGTTCAAGGCCAATTGACGTAGGTTGGAACGCTTGCGGTTCCGACAAGGCGTTGCCAGAAGTAGTCATCCGTCGGGATGCAAGCGTTCCAGCGTACACCGGCTGACAACGTAGGCTGGGTTGAAAAACCCAGCGATTGACAAGCCATGCTGAGCGCAGGGCTTGCAACCAAGCCTACGCGCCAGCGTTAATCGCCAATTGACGTAGGTTGGAACGCTTGCGGTTCCGACGAGGCGTTGCCAGAAGTAATCATCCGTCGGAACCGCAAGCGTTCCGACCTACTTGAACTATCTTCCGGACGAAAAATCGGTCAGCCGCATGAAAACGCGGTCGGGCGCCTTTGCAAGAATTTTCCCGTCGGCTTCACTGGCGTCGCGAACCTTGATCCAGTCGGGGTCGGCCTGAAAGGCCTTCCAGCTTTTGTCGGCCGCGTCCTGACTTTCATGCGAGAGGACGTAGATCAACGTGTTGTCTTTTCGCGCATCGTCGGTCGGGATCCAGTACATCTCGTTCCTGATGCCGTGCTTCTCGAATAGCTTCATTGTGTGCTGCGCAAATCGATTGCTCAGTGCTGGCAATCGCCCGGGCAGGGTGGTGTACGTTCGTAACTCATAGACTCTGCCGTTCGCCTTTGGATCCTGCCCCAACGATGCCCCAGACCAAAACGCCACAAAGTACATCGCCAGCAATCCCAGCACGATCCGATTCGTTCTCATGATGACTATTTCCTTGTTTGTTGAAAGTGAACAGCCTTCGCCATCCGCGAGCCTGCACGGCGTCAATCGCGAAGGACAAATGCACGTTAGCGCAGGAAGCCGCCGCCTGCAAGGTTGGCAGCCTACCCATTGGCGTAGGATTTGTGCGCAGCCGGTCTGGTCGCTTATGGAAAAGACGCGCCGTGACCCGGCGTCCCTAAAACACAAGCGCGCGTTAAACGCGCATTGATGTAGGTTGGAACGCTTGCGGTTCCGACAAGGCGTTGGCAGGCGTCACCATCCGTCGGAACCGCAAGCGTTCCGACCTACGAGAATTAAACGCCAAATAACGTCATGCGGGTGCCGTTTAGGGTGCGCAGTCTCTGCCCACCGTCACGTCGCATACCGTTGAGGCTCGCGTTATAGGCGCATGGACGTAGGTTGGAACGCTTGCGGTTCCGACAGGGCGTTGGCGGGAGTCATCACCCGTCGGAACCGCAAGCGTTCCGACCTACGCAGTCTGCAACACTTCGAAGTGTGCGTTTTCTGAGTAAAAAAACCCCATCAAAAAAATGCCATTGTGCGAACTTCGATGCTCTCGCGTTTTTGCGCGTTGGCGGCGGTGGTTGGGTCTTCAAAAGCGGTGTGGCCCATGAAGCGGGTACGGCCATCGGTGGCCGAATCGTAGGTTTTAAGCAGCAAGGCTTGATCGGCCTGCATGTTGGGAAAATACAGCCAGCGGTGCGTGGGTGCGTGCCGCATCACGTAAATTTCGCCGGTGCGTTCGCGGTATTTAAGCTGCATCAACAGCATGTCGTCAGGTGCGTGCGTAGTGGCGTCGCACATCGCCAACGGAAGCTCTTCCACGGGTCGGGACAGCGGCTTCCAGACGTTATAAAACGCCACTCTGCGTGTCAGCAAATCTTCGGCTTCATCGCCCATAATGTCGCGCACCCGCTGCGGGCCGCTGGCCACGGTGTAGTCACTGTGTACCAGCATTACAGCAGGCCGCTGCACCGCGGTTTGTTGCGCTAAATCAGCCGGCAATCGCTTGCGAATGGTGTGATCAAACACCACCACCTGGCGGGCGCCGGTGTGTTCTTTTACATAGGCAACCACTTGTTCGTAAAACGCGGTTTTCACTGCATCATCGTCATCGAACTTTTGGAACGAGGCGCTGAATGCGTGGTGCTCAAAGCCCTCTTTGTCCACCGAGAGGGAATCGCGAATGGGCCACGCATCGCTGATGTCCATTTCACGTAAATCAGTACCGGGCGGATTGAGCTTGGTGTCAGGCTCAGGGTCATAAAAATAATAGTCAGGCTGCACCCCGTTATCAACGGTGTAGTTCAAGGTGGTGCGGACCGATGCGAGTGCAGTCATGAGCAAGGTATTTCTACGTAAGGTTGAAGAAGCTGTGCGGATTTTTTACGCAGCGCGCGCGAGGGTGAAGCCCTCACCCACCCACGTTGATTGCCAGCACGGCAGCGACTCAACGGATTCGGTGAGCCAACGCTGCAAATGCGGGTGCGGCGCCAGCGGCAATTTTTGCCAGCCATGCAAGTGCCCAGCTGAGGCCAGCGCGATGTCGGCAAGGGTCGCGCCTGGCGTGCCGGCCACCCAAGTATTGTTGGCCAAGCGGGTATCGAGAATGCCCGCGAGCTTGTGGAATTGGGCGTTGTGCGCCTCAAGCACGGCGGCGTCTGGAGCCCCACCCAACAATGGCTTTACGCAGTTCTCAACCAAGTACACGTAGCACGCCGGAAACCACGCTGCCGACTCCCAAAACATCCAGCGGTTGATGTCAGCACGGATCTTTAGGTCGGTGGGGTAGACCGCAGCATTGCCCATTTTGTCCGCCGCGTATTGCAAGATGGCGTTTGATTCCCAAAGCACAAAATCGCCGTCGCGCATGGCCGGTACCGACGCATTTGGGTTTATACCGATATAGGGCATTTCTTTTTGCGCGCCGGCAAAGTAGTCCACATGCTTTAAGCTGTACGTGGCGCCCAT
Source organism: Burkholderiales bacterium (assembly GCA_014378555.1). GTDB lineage: Bacteria > Pseudomonadota > Gammaproteobacteria > Burkholderiales > Casimicrobiaceae > Casimicrobium. The sequence goes on from JACMNN010000042.1 coordinate 8,655, forward strand.
CAACGTGAGTCCGGCAATTACTTTGCGGCAGTTGATCGTGATTGGGTCGGCATAAATTTCCATAACAACGCTCTCCTTTGGTTTAACTTCAATTGTTTCGGCGATATCTTTTTTGATGTATCGCTCGGTCTCTAGCTTACGCAGTTTTCAAGATTTTTAGGGGGTAGCGGCGGCAAAAGTGCGCCGCTAAAACCGAAACCATTTGTTGCCAAAACAGAAACAATGTCCATTAACTTTGAGCTTCTAGCCGCATTTGTACAGGTCGCGCATCTGCGCAGCGTGAGCGCTGCGGCGGCGCGACTCGGTACCAGCAAAAGCGTGGTGAGCAAGCGCGTGGCGACGCTTGAAACACAACTCAGCGCCACACTCTTTAGCCGCAGCACGCGCCGCGTTGCGCTCACGCCCGCAGGTGAAATTTATGTGGCTTTTGCTGAGCGAGTGGTGTCTGAAGCGGAGGCGGCAGCGCACGCAGTGAGTAATCTGCGCGCTGACGCAAGCGGCGTGCAGCGGGGGAGTATTCGCGTCACCGCGCCCGTCTCTTGGGGGCAGCATGTGTTGGCGCGGCGCCTGCCGCTTTTTCTACAGCGCCACACCGAGGTTGCCATCGAGTTGATTTTGAGCGACCAGATGATGGATCTTGCTTATGAGCGCGTGGACGTGGCACTGCGCTGGTCTGCTGCGGCGCCACGGGGTTTGGCCATTGAGCCGGTCGCGTTGGTGCGCTGGGTGGTTGTCGCCTCACCCGACTATTTGTCGCAGGCCAGTGTTCCGCTGACGCCGGATGCGCTCGCCCAACATGAATGCATGTGCTATTGGCGCGCTGCAGGCGACGATGCTTGGGTGTTCGCCACCGACTCCGAGCGCGTGGCGGTGCAGGTACATAGTCGTTATCACGCAAACAACCCTGAAACGGTTTATGCCGCCGCGCGTCTGCATCTTGGCATTGCGCTGTTACCGCACTACGTGTGCGCCGAGGCTTTGGCCGCGGGTGAACTGGTGCAGGTGCTCTGCGACTGGCGACCCGAGACGCAGTTTGGCGACTACATAAGTGCTGTGTCGCTGCCCGAAAAAATGCGGGTGGCGCGCATCCGGACGTTAATAGAATTTTTGCGCGAAGCTGGGTAAACCCCCCCCGGGCGGATAGTCATCATCGGGCAGCGTGGGCAGCCTCTGCCCGCCATCACGTCACCTCAATTTGAGGTTTGGTGGGCACGGGGTGCCCACCGGAAACGCGCTGTGTTACTTCGCCAAAAACGCGCGAATTACATCCGCTGCTTTGTTGACCGCGAGCACGCCGTCCAGATGCCCGCCGTCGCCTTCGATCACAAACACATCCGCAGATTTGCCGAGGCTGCGCAATTTCGCTGCGGCTTTCTGTGACATTTCTGGCGGAAACACCAGGTCAGTCTGGGCTGGAATGAACAAGAATTTAGCTTTAATTTTAGCCGCGTCGTCTTCGACGTTAAACAGCTGGTTGGCCTTGGCCATGTAGATTTTGTTGTTGGCATCGGTGGTCACGGCGCGGGCAATACCGGCTTTGGTCAGCGCGTCTTCGCTGGCGAAGCGGTTGCCGATCGCGTCGGCTGGCGGCTTGCTGGCGTCCGCAGGTTTGTAGCCGAACGTCCGCTCAATCCAGGTCCAATGGCGCGTGGTGACGGTGACGAGCTTGAGTGCGAGCGCGATACCTTCGAGCGGCTCGCCGGTGGCGTAGTAGTCGCCGTTGTTCCACTTTGGATCAGCCTTGATCGGCGCGACCCAAATGTCGAGCAGCGCAACCGCCCACGGCGAGATCGACAGGCCCGGCGAGATCACCGGAATCGCGCGATCTACAAAATCGGGATACAGCACCGTCCACTCCACCGCTTGCACGCTGCCGCCAGAAGCACCTGCAACAGCGTAGAGCTTTTTTACGCCGAGCGAGTCGACCAACGCTTTGTGCACCACCACCGAATCGCGCATCGCGATCACCGGAAAGCTCATGCCATACGGCTTGCCTGTTTCGGCGTTGATTGACGATGGGCCAGTGGTGGTGACCATCGGGTCTTTGGTGTTCAGGTTCGACAGCGTGTCGGCGCTGATGACGAAGAATTTGTCGGTATCAATCGGCTTGCCCGCGCCGATGATCGAATCCCAATAACCAGCACCCGCATCGGCCGCTTTGTATTTGCCTGCTGCATGCGAATTACCCGAGTAAAAATGGGCAATGAAAATGGCGTTGTCGCCGGTCGCATTTAACGTGCCGTAGGTCTCATAGCCGACCTTGACGTTTTTGATCACCTTGCCACCAAAGGTGGTGTAGCTCGGCAGCGAAAACACTTTTTTCTCGGTCATCAACGCTGCCGGCGCGACGGTCGCAGCTGGCGCTTGGGCGCAGACCCATGTGGCGCTGATGGCGCAAATATTGATGGCACTGGCCGCAGCCAAAAGTCGTAATAGTTTCAAGAAGCCCCCTGTTTTTATAGCGCGTGAAAAACGCTTAACAGGTGTTTTAACACCGAAGTCAGGCCACTTCGACGATTTTCTTTTCCATGAAAACACTCAACGGATCGTCGGGATAATCGCCGTACGGTCCGCGTGTTGCGTAACCCGCGCGAGCATAGAGCCCGTGCGCTTCGGGTTGATAAATGCCGGTTTCTAGCCGCAGCAAGTGGCATTCACGTTGCGCCGCGTGTGTTTCTAGATACGCGATGATGGCCTTCGCGATACCTCGGCCGCGTTGCGCAGGCGGCACGAACATGCGCTTCAATTCACCGTAGCCGTCCAACAACACCACTGCGCCGCAACCGATGGCAATGCCTTCTTCGTCGCGCGCCACGGCAAACAATACGTTCGCAGCTTTAAGCGACTCGATGTCGAGCAGGTGATTGCTCGCGGCCGGATAGAGCGGCGCTTGGTAAGCGTCGAGATCATCGATGAGCTGGATAACGTCGCGTTGATCGACGGATTCGAGGGCTATGTGCATCCCAATATTTTCCACCATCAATGGTTACATAGTTACGTAGGCTGGGTTGAAACCCAGCGCCCACGATGGTGGAGTTAATGCTGGGTCTTGACCCAGCCTACGAATCGACGGCTAGTCGAACACCGGCGAATCGACACCGAGCACCGTGTGCAGTTTGGTGCTGGTGGTGGTGTATTGCAGCGTAACCTTCTTATCAGGGAAGATGTATTTCGCGCTGCCAAACGCGGCGAGTGCGGCCTCGTGAAAGCCAGAAAGAATGAGTTTCTTTTTACCGGGATAGGTGTTGATATCACCCACCGCGAAAATGCCGGGGATGCTGGTTTCAAACTTTTCGGTATCGACCTTGACCTGACGGCGCTCGATGTCCAAACCCCATTCAGCAATGGGCCCAAGGCGTGGCGATAGGCCAAAAAAGGCGAGCAAATTGTCGAGCGGCAAGCGACGAGTAACGCCGTCAAGGCTGGTGACTTTCACTTCCTTCAACACACCGTCTTCAGCCTCAAATCCGGTGACTTGCCCGGTGAGGTGCATCATCTCGTGCGCATCGCTCATCGCCTTCATTTTGGCCACACTGGCCGGTGCTGCGCGGAATTCGTCGCGGCGATGAATAAGCGACACACTGGCTGCGATCGGCTGCAACGCGATGGCCCAGTCGAGCGCGGAATCGCCGCCACCGAGGATCACCACATTTTTGCCTGCATACTTTTGCGGGTCGCGCACCCGGTATGAGAGCTGGCCGTTTGCTTCGAACTGCGTGATGCCCTCAATCTTCGGTTTGCGCGGCTGAAAGGCGCCAACGCCACCGGCGATAAAAATCGTTTTGGTGATGAAATTGGTGCCGGCAGCCGTGGCCACATCAAAGCGCCCGTCGTCACGTTTAGCCACTAGGCTGACTTCTTGGCCCAAGTGAAATGTTGGCTTGAACGGCGAACATTGCTTAAGCAGACTGGCGGTCAGCTCTTGTCCGGTGCACACCGGAATTGCCGGAATGTCGTAGATCGGCTTGTCGGGATACAGCTCAATCGGCTGGCCGCCCGCCTGCACCAGCGAGTCAATGACGTGCGCCTTGATTTCAAGCAGCCCCAACTCGAACACTTGAAATAGGCCCACCGGCCCGGCGCCAATGATGACCGCATCGGCCTCAATTACGCCATTGGCCAAGGCCGCAGCCTGAGGAATTGCGGGGTTTACAGTCATATCCATGATTGCCATATCGAAAACTTATTGCGTTGCAATAATTCTAAAGCGGTGGCGTAACGGTAATCCATCTGTAGCCGCATTTACTTATTCCTAATTTGCTCGATAAGTACAGGTGTGCTGTCAAACTCGGAACGTCATTCCGAAATTGTCATCTGCGTTGTTTATTCTTGCCGCTGGAGCCCGAAAACAGGCGCAAGGGTCGCAACATCACAACACATTTCACAGCTCGACGCTGCTTAGCGTTGATTTTGACGACACTGAGCTTTGCGACTGTTTGGGGCGATACGCCGTCGAGCAGCAATTTCGTGATGCCTGCGAGCGTTATCAACAGCGGCGGCGGCGATATGGCCTCCACTAATTACAAGCTCTCTTCATCGCTTGGCGACAGTACGTTTGGCGCCCGTCAAAGCAGCGCCAATTTAGCGCTGAGCCCCGGCTTCTGGCCGACCGTGATCGGTGTAACGCAGGGCTGTGTGCTTGACATCGACGGCGATCAAACCATTTCTGCCACCAGCGACGGGCTGATGCTGTTGCGCGCCATGCTCGGCCTCACCGGCGACGCAGTGACCGCGGGCGCCACAGTGCCCAACGCTAACGCGCGAAAAACATGGCAGCAGATCGCGCCCTATGTGCACCTGGCCGCGTTGGATCTCGACGGTAGCGGTGATACAAGCGCCGCGACCGACGGCGTGCTGTTGCTGCGGGTGATGTTCGGCTTGACTGGCAGCGCGGTCACGCAAGGCGTCGTCGCGGCGGGCGGTCGCAGCTGGAACGACATTCGCACTTATCTGAACACCTACTGCGGCGGAAATTTCTCGCCGTAACGCGCAACGCCCCCAGCATCCGTCTGCACATCCTGACGCTCCTACAACCCATAAAAAATCTCCGAGAAAATTGTGAAATTACGCGTACTGTCCGTGCTTGTCGCCGTGGCTCTGTTGTTTGCCTCGCTAGCTCAAGCGCAAATTCCGCGCACCATCAGCTACCAAGGCTACCTAACCAGCACCAACGGCGCTGCAACAAGTAGCGCCACATTGCCGATGCTATTCAACATTTACAGCGGGCTAACGGGTGGGGCTGCGCTGCACAGCGAGACCCAAAACGTGACCGTCAGCAACGGCATCTTCAACGTGTTGCTGGGCACCAGCACGGCGTTGATTCTGCCGTTCGACGCGCCGTATTACCTAGGAGTTACGGTGGGTACCGATGCTGAAATGGCGCCGCGGCGGCCATTGGCTGCAAGCCCCTATGCCATTCGTGCAGCAACCGCCAGCAGCGCCGACACGTTAGCCGCCAGCGCCATCGTGCCCGGCGCTCAGATTGCAGACGCCTCGGTCAGCGCCGCCAAACTCGCCGCTAGCAGCTGCACCGATGGCCAAGTTTTGCAATACAACGCCAGCAGCACCGCTTGGGTCTGCACCACGCTTGCCGCGTCGTCCGGCGGCACCGTTACCAACATCAACACCGGGCCCGGGCTCGCCGGTGGGCCCATCACCAGCAGTGGCACGGTCAGCCTGGCCAGCAGCCAGCTGCTGCCCACCACAACCTGCGCCAGCGGCCAAATCGTCAAGTGGAACGGGTCCGCTTGGTTTTGCGCGGCCGCCGGTTCGCCCGCATTCAACGCTGGGGCCACGCAGGTCAACGCGATCGGCATCATCGGATCACAGGACATTCCCGGCGATTTCCCCTCGATCGCCGTGGGTGCTGACGGTCTGCCGGTTATTGCCTACATGTACGGAGCGAGCTTAAGGGTAGTCAAATGCGCTAATGCTGCTTGCTCACGCCCATCTGGCGTTGTCAACACGCTCGTCGACGCGAATGGAGGCTATTACTCTAACTCGGGCTCGTACACCTCGATCACCATCGGCACCGATGGCCTGCCGGTCATTTCTTATAGCGGTAGCGGCTTGAGAGTTGCCAAATGCGGCGACCCTGCCTGCTCCGCGAACAACGTTGTCACCATCGTCGACGCGACCGTCGGCGTCGGCCAGTACAGCTCCATTGTCATTGGCGCCGACGGCGGCCCCGTGATTGCGTATTTCGACGCCGCCAACAAAGCGCTAAAGGTGGTCAAGTGTTACTCGTACTCCAAGGCCTGCGAATTTAGGAGCATTGTCACGGTCGACGCCGGCGCCGACGCAGGTCCAAATTGCAACAGCTACATGTGCACTTTTGCAAGCGTCCCCAGCGGCGGTCAAACGGGTCAATACACCTCAATTGCCATCGGTTCTGACGGCCTACCCATTATTTCGTATTTTGACGGAGCTAACCTGAGGGTTGCCAAGTGCGGCAACGTGCTCTGCTCGGCGAGCAACATCATCAGTACAGTCGACAGCTCGTTCGCGGACAACAACAAGGCTTACAGGGGCACGTATAGCTCCATAAGCATCGGCTCCGATGGCCTACCGATCATTTCGTACTACAACTCCGCCTACACATTTCTATCTACCGTCAAGTGCCTCTCCGCTAATTGCACATGCACCACAGCGAATGGCTGCTACTCGTACGGCGGACCACCCAATTTTTCTGCGTCGAATATCGGTCAATATAGTTCCATCGCGATGGGGACCGATGGCTTGCCAATTATTGCGTATTACAACGCGACCAACTTGGCGCTGAACATAGCCAGATGCTCGACAGCAGACTGCTCGGGAAGCATTAGCGTCAATGCGGTGGATACCGGAAATGGCGGCAGAAACACCTCGATCACCATCGGCACCGATGGCCTGCCCATCATTGCGTACGTGACCGGCACCACCGCGCCAATCATACGGGTGGTCAAATGCGGTAACGCAGCTTGCACGCCGTATTACCGGCGACGGTGAGCACGGTCCACGTGACACCTTATTTTGACCGCGTGACACAGGTAAAACAGCTAAGGAAACGCAGATTTACTGGTCGCTCCGCATCTGTCTCCATTGAGGTGACTGAAGGTCGGGGCCCGTGCGCTACACCGCTCATTGATTTGTAGGGCAGCAAGGATTCTGGTCTTCGCCGGAAAGACGAAGATAGAGAGTAAGTCCGTGTTTCCTTAATCGCTGTCGCTATTTTCGCGCACCCGCTTCGCATCCGCCTTTCCGGCGTCGAATGCCGCGCGTCGTCGGGTAATTTCTTCCGGCGTCAGCCGCGCCGCATTGCTGTAGTCAAGCTGCCAGCCGTGGTGGCCGTTCCAAGAGAGCGGAGATTGAACGGTGGTGCGCGGTGCGGTGGTCTCTTCAAGCAGCCGCAACGCGAGTTCAAGTGTGAACGCCTGCGACGCGGTGTCGTTTGGACGGCCTGCGGCATTGCCCAGCGGAAAATTCGAAAACAGCAAACGCGGCACCCCAACGTGTTCAACGATGTCCTTTGCGCAGCCCATGATCACGGTCGCGATGCCGTTTTCTTCCAACGTGCGCGCGGTGAGGCTTACCGTCTGATGACACACCGGGCAATTGGCCACCAGGATCGCGGCATCAACCTGGTCCGCCTTGCAGCGAGCGACAATTTCCGGGCAATCGAGGTCAAGGGTGACGCGCTGACTGCGGTTGGTCGGCGCGCCATGAAATCGCGCCGCCACCGAGCCGATGCGGCCGTTTGCAGCGCTATGGCGCAGCGCGGGCAGCGGGAAGTAGCTGCCAGAGTCTTCGGCGCTGGTGTGGTCGCGGTCGATGGCGACGTGCGAGATGCGCAGGTCATGATCGACTGCGCTGTCGCCGGAATAGACGCTGTAGAACTTGGCGCTGGCGTTGTAGGGTGCCCTCGGCCCCTGATCGCCCTTCTCGGCTTGATACGGGGCAGCGGTAGTGATGAGCGCAATGCGGCACTCGGCGAGCGGTTTGTCGAGCACCTGAAACGGCACGTCGGCATAGTGCGCCCACTCGTAGGGCGCTCCGTAGCCGAGCGCCAAGTAATACGCGCTGATACGCTGCCGATACTCGATCGTTGCATCGTCGGTTGCATCGTCCATTGCCGTTGCCATCCCCACCGCAATCTCGCTGCTCATGATGGCGCCCCTAGGGGACAGTGACCAATCCCGCGCGGCGACGCAACACCTGCATCGCCATGACGATTGCCGCCAGACCGAAGCCGACCACATCCGCCGTCAGCGACGGATAGACCAGCGCGAAGCCAGCCACCAGCAGCATGACCCGCTCAATCAGTGTGGTGCGGATTAACGCCCAGCCTTGGAACCCGCCCGCGAGTGCGGCGATGCCGACTGCGGCGGTCAACGTGACCTCGGCGATGGACCACCAGTTGGCAGCCGCCAGTGCTTTGGTCGAGCCCATCAACAACAGACCCTGGCCACTGGGGTCAAGCACAAACATGAACGGCACCAGAAACGCTGGCACCGTGTACTTCCAACATTGCAAGGTGGTCTTGTATGGGTCACCGCCGGTAATCGCGGCAGCAGCAAACGGTGACAACGCCGTGGGGGGCGAGACCTCCGACAGCACGGCGTAATAAAAGATGAACATGTGCGCGGCAAAGTCGGGCACCCCAAGCTTGATCAATGCCGGTGCGGCGATAACCGCGCAGATGATGTAGGACGCGGTCACCGGCACCGCGAGGCCAACAATCCACACCACCAAGGACGTGAACACGGCGGTGAGCAACAGCGAGCCGCCCGCGTAGTCAATCACGATCGAGCTGAACTTAAGGCCCAAGCCGGTCAGTGTGACCACACCGACGATGATGCCAGCGCCAGCGCAGGTGGCCGCGACATTGAGTACGCTCACCGAGCCGCCCTCAAGCGCTTTGATTAACGGCGAAGCAAAAAAGCCCGCCATACGTCGCGTGGCACCGGTGAACACGTCATACGAAATCAGTGCCGTATCGCGACGCAGAAAGCTGGTGAAAAACGAAACCACCGTTGCCCAAAACACGGAGAGCACGGGCGAAAAGCCCCACATCATGAAGAAGATGATGGACACCAGCGACAGGAAGTGAAACCAGTATTTGCGGGTGAGGTTCCACACCGAGTCGGCCTTGTCGATCACGGTTTTTCCCATCGCGTATTTACGCGCGTCGATCTCGACCATCAGGAACAGCGCAAGGTAGAACAGCAGCGTCGGGATGCACGCCATCAGCAACACATCAAGATACGAAATTTTGAGAAATTCTGCGATCAGAAATGCGGCCGCGCCGAGCACCGGCGGCGAAATGATCGCCCCCAAACCACCTGCGGCAAGCAGGCCGCCCGCCGCGTTCTTTTCATAGCCGGCCTTGGCCAGCATCGGATAAGCCACCGCGCCGAGCGTGACGGTGGTCGCCACACCTGAGCCGGACGGTCCGCCGAGCAGAAACGATGCGAGCACCACAGTGCGCCCGGCCCCGGTGGCTTTGCCGCCCATCGCGGCAAACGAAAAGTCAATATAGAACTTGCCCGCGCCCGAGTACTGCAAAAACGCACCAAAAATGGTGAACAGAATAATCAACGACGACGACACATCCACCGCGACGCCAAAAATTCCCTCCAGCGTCATGTACAGCACACCGATCAGGCGGCCGATTTCGTAGCCCTTGTGCGTCCATGGCGCAGGCAGATACGGGCCGGTTAGCGCATACACAATGAACGCCGAGGTGACAATGGGCATCACCCAGCCGGTGGTGCGGCGCATTGCCTCTAGCACCAGTAACAGCAGCGAAACACCGAACACAATGTCCCAACCGTTCGGGGATGTGTTGCGATCGGTAAAGTCGTCGCCACCCAGAATCAGGTAGACCACGACGGCGATGGCCAGCAGCGCGGCGAACCAGTCCCACCACATGATGCGATGGCGAAACTTGGCGGCCACCGGGAACATCAAAAAGGTCAAAAACAACACGAAGGCGACGTGTACCGGCCGCAGCGTTTGCGTCGGCACGATGGCATATGCGGTGTAGAGATGAAACAGCGACATCACCACGGCGACGGTGGTCAGAAACGCGCCTAACCAGCCCTTAATGTGATTGGCCGCGCCTTCCTCTTCCTCAATAAATAGCTCTGCTTTGCGCAGCGCCTCATCGCTGACAACCGCCGTTGCGGCCGCCCCGTTTCCGATAGCTTCACTCATGACGCCCGCGCTTTCCCGATTCAGTGCATTCTCTGCCTATGCGGCTGTCGCGCATCAAAAAATGGTCAGCAAACGGCTGGCCGCGAAATGCACGGCAGCCGTCAGCGTCCCCCTAGGTCAGTTGACCTTGACGCCCTTTTCGGCGAAATATTTGACAGCACCGGGATGATAAGGAATCGGCGAGGCGGTACTCTTCTGAGTCTCAAATTTGAAGTTTTCGGCTTCCTTGTGCACCGCAATCAGATCAGCGCGCTTGTCAAAAATCGTCTTGACAATGTTGTAGGCGGTGATCTCGTCCATGCTTTGATGGGTGACCAGAATATTCATCACCGTGGCCTGTTTGTTGTCGCTGTCCATGCCGCGATACATCGCCTTCGGGATGACGTCCTCAAGGTACAAGTTGCCGTACTTTTTGTTCATCGCGGCGACGAGATTGGAATGGTCGACCAGCTTCACCTTGGTGTTCGGGGTGTTGGCCAGATCAGTGACTGACGCGGTCGGTAAGCCGCCCACCCAAAAGAAGGCATCGATCTTGCCGTCTTTGACGGCATTGACCGACTCGGCCACCCCTAGTCGCTCGCGCTTCAGGTCGCGATCTTTATCGAGACCGGCGGCTTCGATCAATCGAAACGCCATAACTTCCGTGGCGCTGCCCGGTGAGCCGGTCGAAACGCGCTTGCCCTTAAGCTCAGCGATCGTGTTGATACCGCGTCCCTCAACTGTGACCACGTGCATGCGGTTTGGGTACAACACCATCAAGGTGCGCAGCGGAACGGGGTTGCCCTTGAATTTGTCTTCGCCCTTGAGCGCGTCAAGGCTCGCGTCTGCCATTGAGAAACCGATGTAGGATTTGCCGCTGCCGACCAATTTAAGGTTGTCGACCGAACCGCCGGTGACCTCAGCGGTGGCCTGCATGCCCGGCACAAATTTGGACAAAGCCGCAGCCATGCCGCCACCGAGCGGGTAATACACCCCACCCGTGCCACCGGTGGCGATCGAAATATTCTGCGCACCCGAACCTGCCGCGAAAAGGGCAGTAACAGAACACGCCAGCGTTGCAATGACTCGTCGCATAAATCCTCCTTGAATGGGGCGGTGCGCCTGAGCCAAGCGTCGGACCGGATCACCGCTGGCCAATTTTAACGGTGCGAAAAGCGTCAACCATGCAAGGTTTTCGCTATAAGACGACGAAATATCGGGACGCGGCGACGTGACTGCAACAGCCGGCGTGCTGTTCGCGCAAACGACTCAGTCCGCGTCCACCAACTTTTCAATGGCCTTGCTGTCCACCGGCGTGCCGCCGAGGGATGCGCAGTCGACGCCCTGCTTCGCCAGGGCAGCGCAAATGGCGTTCAATCGTGCGTCTTGCGCTGCGCTGTGATCGAGCAATTTGTGAATCGCCTGCACCAGCGGATCGTCGAGATCCGCCGAAATGCCGTAAGCAGAAAAGCCAATTTTCTTCGCAGTGGATTCGCGGTTCTCTTTGGTCTCTGCGGTGATGATTCGCGCCGGAATACCCACGGCGGTGGCGCCCGCTGGCACCGCTTTGAGCACCACCGAATTCGACCCGACCGTCGCGCCCTCACCCACCGTAAAGCTGCCAAGCACTTTCGCACCCGCGCTGACGGTGACACCACGGGCCAAGGTTGGATGCCGCTTGGCGCCGCGCTCCAACGAGGTGCCACCCAGCGTGACGCCTTGATAAATGGTGCAGTCGTCATGCACCTCGGCGGTCTCGCCAATCACGATGCCCATGCCGTGATCGATGAACACGCGGCGACCGATGAACGCGGCCGGATGAATTTCGATACCGGTCAAAAAACGCGAACAGTGCGACACCCAACGACCCAACGTTGTGAAACCCGCGTGCCACAGCGCGTTGGCGATACGATGAAAGCGAATGGCGTGAAAGCCCGGGTACGACAGCCAAACGTTAAGCGCCGACGTTGCCGCCGGGTCTTTGCTGCGAATCGCGGCAATATCCTCTCGGATGAGATCAAACATGGAGGTGCATGAAAATTTTGTGACTCGTATCTTATGACACTCAAAAGCGCCGCACGCTGAACGGCGTCGAGTTAGGAAAACGCTGATTTATTCACTATTTTCGTCTTTCCGCCCCGGCCTTCACCGGAGTGACCGTTCGCCCTGGCGCAGCGAAGGGTTCGACCTGAACACCCAAAACCGTTCGCCCTGAGCGCAGCGGAGGGTCCGACCTGAATCAGACCCTTCGCTGCGCTCAGGGCGAACGGAGGTGGAGCGCATGCCCAGCGGCAATCCGACATCGCAGGATGCGGGTGAAATGGATAACGTTGGTGGCGAGCATTTCGGCGCTTGTTGAGACTTATAAGTCACGACACCCAAAACCGTTCGCCCTGAGCGCAGCGAAGGGTCCGATCTGAATCAAACCCTTCGCTGCGCTCAGGGCGAACGGATTTGATGCAGGCCAGCGCATCTAGCGTTGACAGCGTTCCCAGCGGCAATCCGACATCGCAGGATGCGGGTGAAATGGATGGCGTTGGTGGCGAGCATTTCGGCGCTTGTTGAGACTTTACAAGGCAAGACACCCGAAACCGTCGGGCACCTATTGAAACTTTATAAATCATGACACCCGAAACCGTTCGCCCTGAGCGCAGCGAAGGGTCCGACCTGAATCAAACCCTTCGCTGCGCTCAGGGCAAACGGAGGTTGCAGCGCAAAAGTAAGGTCGGCACCCTACAAAGACCCTCTGTAGACCTCATTGATCTGCGAGCTTGGCCGCGCAGCAACGTGGCAAAATTTCGCCAACCGCTTGTGTGCTGGACGGCACACAACACCAGCAAACATACTCAGTAATCTGCACTTAGGAGGCTTCCATGCAAGCAATATCTTTTTTTTCAGGGGCGGCGACGTTGCGCCATGTCGTTGTGGGCGTGGCGGCCTCGTTAACGCTTGCCTCTGGCGCCGCGTTTGCTGAATATCCCGACAAACCTATCCGGCTTATCGTGCCCTATCCACCGGGCGGTGCCACTGACGTGATTGGTCGCGTTATGGCGCAAAAGCTGTCCACCGCGCTTGGCCAAACGGTGATAGTCGACAACCGCGCCGGCGCAACCGGCAACTTAGGCGCGGCAGTCGTTGCCAAAGAAAAACCGGACGGTTACACCCTACTCATGGGTGCGCTGACCAGCCACTCAATCAGCAGTGTGCTGTCCGCCGCGACCGCACAATTTGACATGGAGAAAAGCTTCTCGCCGGTGGCCATAGTGGGTCGCGTGCCCCTTGTCTTTGTGGTGAATCCGGGGGTCAAGGCAAACACGCTCGCCGAGCTGATCGCGCTGGCCAAGGCGAAGCCCGGCAGCATCGCATACGCATCAAGCGGCAACGGTTCACCACAGCACTTGGCGGGCGAAATGTTTCAGCGACGGGTTGGCGTGACGCTCTTGCATGTGCCTTACAAAGGCAGCGGCCCCGCGATGACAGACTTGATTGGCGGACAAGTGCAGATGATGGTCGAGACCGCGCCCGCTGCGCACGGCCACATCAAAGCAGGCAAGTTGCGTGCGCTTGCCACGGCAACCGCTGCGCCCATTCCGTCACTCCCCGGCGTGCCCACCGCGGCCGAAGCAGGGCTGAAGGGATTCGACGTGAGCTCGATGTTTGGCATTCTTGCGCCAGCCGGAACGCCCGCACCGATCATCGCGAAATTAAACGCAACACTTAAAGGCATTCTGGACCAGCAGGACGTGAAAGATTCGATGCTGGCACAGGGTGCGAACGCAACCTGGACCACGCCAGAGCAGGCAGCACTTGCCATCCGCGCCGAAGTCTCGATGTGGACGCAGGTGATCAAGGATGGCAACATCAAGGGGGATTAAAGCCATGACCAAGCTCACCTCCACCGCCTCCGGCGTCATCGTCATCGCGCCTACGCCATTCATGCCCGATGGCGCGATTGACAATGCCTCGATTGACCGCATGACCGACTTCTTCGTTGCCAGTGGCATGACCGGCATCACGGTGCTCGGTCAGCTGGGCGAAGCGCCAAAACTTGAGCACGCAGAAGCGGTCGACATCGCTACCCGAGTGGTCAAGCGTGCGTCCGGTTTACCGATCATCGTGGGTGTCTCCGCGCCCGGCTTCGCGGCCATGCGGGCGCTCACCCATGACGTGATGAGCGCGGGTGCTGCCGGCGTCATGATCGCGCCGCCGAACACGCTGCGCACCGACGACCAGATCGCCACCTATTACCAGCAGGCGTCACAGGCGATCGGTGGCGACGTGCCATTTGTGATTCAAGACTATCCGCTGACCTTTTCGGTGCAGATGACGCCCGCTGTGATTCGTCGCATCGTGATGGACAACCCAGCCTGCGTCATGCTCAAGCACGAAGACTGGCCGGGGCTGGACAAAATATCCACGCTTCGCGGTTATGAGCGCGACGGCTCGATGCGACACATTTCGATCTTGTGCGGCAACAACGCGCTGTTCCTCGACTTCGAAATGGAACGTGGCGCCGACGGCGCAAATACCGGCTATTGCTTCCCCGATATGTTGGCCGACGTGGTGCGTTTATCCGCTGCGGGCAAGCGCGATGACGCGCACGATTTGTTCGACGCCCACCTGCCGCTGATTCGCTACGAACAACAACCGGGGCCCGGCCTAGCGGTGCGCAAGTACGTAATGATGAAACGCGGCATTTTGAGTCACGACACGCTACGCAAACCGGGCGCGGCTTTGTCAGCGGTGGCGAAAGCGGAGGTCGATTATTTGCTGTCGCGCGTGGCGCGCACCGACGCACGCGCAAACGTTTGACTGACTATCCACTAACCGCCCATCGCGTCATCAACCGCGCAAACGCCGTTTACGCAAACCGCCATTTAGGGTGAAGCTTACGGCGTCGGTCGAGCTTTCAACAAGCGATCTGCGTAGTCCTGCCACGGCGCGTCTTTTCCGATGCCGTCAAACACGCCTTGTCTTGCCAATGCCGCGACCGAGTCGTGTTTTTCAGCAATGGCTGTGGCCATTAACGGCGTTAAGCCTGCCTCGGCGACGGTGTTTGCCGATTCGCGCATTTCTTCGGCACGGCGGCTGCCGTGTTGCACAAAGCGGCTGAAAAAATACGCGCCCTGCTGGTTCCAGTCGATGCCGGGAAACGTCTCTTGCATCGTCGCGAGCATCGCGTCTTCCACCCCGTATTTGCGCGCTGTCGCGTAGCTTTCGATCACCAGTGCCTCCATGCCCTTGATCATGATGCTACGCGCCATGTCGGTCGCAGATACAACGCCGATTTTCTCCGACACCGGTGTGAGGTTGAGCCCGTGAAGTCGCAGGCGATCGGCCAAACGTGCCGCATGACGACCACCGAGCAACATCGGCACTGCGATGCCGTCCGGTGGCACCGACGCCATTGCGCCGGCCTCGAAGTAGTGCGCACCCGCATCTTCGAGTAACCGTGAGGCGGCGAGCTTGGTGCCCGGTGAGGCGGAATTCAAATCAAGAAACACGGTGCCAGGACGAATGCTTCGCGCCACCTCCTGCGCCACCGAGAGCGTGTTTGACGCGGTGACAGCCGAAATGATGAGATTGGCTTTGCTGCACAACTGCCGCGCCGATTCGCAAGCAACAACGCCGTGCGCCTGAGCATGCAAACGTTGCGCGCCACCAAACAACGCGTCACCAAAAATAATGTCCCATGCGCCAACCCAGCTTGTGCCCTTGGCCTTGAGTCCGTTTGAGAAAATCTTGCCCACTTCGCCATAGCCGATTAGGCCCACATCAAGCTTGGTCATCGCTGTCTCCGTTATTCGCTTCGTGATTTTGCGCTAGTTACTGTTTTTGCAGCTTCGCGCGCTCAATCACGTCTGCCCAGCGTTTTATGTCGCTGTCGAGCAATTGCGCGAGTTGGTCGGGGGTGCTGCTTTGCGCAACCAGCGTTAAATCATTGAGCCGCTGTTTGACGTCCGGCAGCGTAAGAATGCGCACCATTTCGCGGTTGAGTTTGGCGACCACGTCCTTCGGCGTTTTTGCCGGAACCGCCAGACCGTTCCATGATGTAGCGCTGAAGTTCGCCAGCGAGCCACCCGCTTCGCGTGCAACCGGCACATCGGGCAATACAGCTGCACGTTGATCGCCGAGCAACGCGACCGGGCGCAACGCATTCGACGTGATTTGCGCCATCAGCGGGCCCAAAATCTCCACCATCGCGTCAATATTTCCGCCGCGCAGGGCTGCGATCACCGGCGGCGTGCCGTTAAACGGAATGACCTGCACGTCAATGCCAGCGGCGCTCTTGAACAGTTCCGCCGCGAGATTTTGGGTGGTGCCGATCTGTGGGGTGCCAATGTTTAGCTTGCCGGGATTAGCCTTTGCATAGGCGAGCAACTCGGCAAACGTCTTGAACTTGCCGCCTTCGGCGACCGCGATTGCGAGATCAAATGTTGCCAGCTTCGATACCGGTGCGAAATCTTTTCGCGTGTCGAACGGCAGCGCTTTAAACAGCGCGGCGCTGACTGCCGTGCCGCTTGAAATTAATAATATGGTGTGACCGTCGGGGTCTGATTTTGCGACTTGCTCACCGGCAACGACGCCGCCTGCGCTGGGCTTGTTGTCAATTACGACCGGCTGGCCCAACGCCTCAGACAACTTTTGTGCAATGGTCCGCGCGGTGATGTCCGCCGCGCCCCCGGGCGCGTTCGGCACCACTATTTTTATGGGTTTGGTAGGGAAGTTTTGCGCCGTTGCAACGCAATTCCATGACATCACAATTAGGGCTACAACACAAGCACGCAACATGCTGCTGGGGCGATCCCACAACAATAGATTTAAGACGAATGTGATGTGCATGGCGGACAAAAAAAATGATGGCGAACCATCATTTTCTGTCAGGGCGCGCCGCAGCGCGCCCGAAAGCTCATTAAACCTCAAAAAAGGTTTGATTAGCTTATTCGCCGCTCGAACCTGCCGCAGCGCGTGCTGCGTATTCGGCCTGCTTCTCGGCGCGACGCGCGGCGCGGTTGCCACCGTCGGCGGCTTGCGTAACTGCGGGCCCAGCGGGCTTCTCGCCACGGCGCTCGGCACGGTTGTCATGCGAAAACTCGGCGCGCGAACCGCGTGGCGCTGCATCTACGCGCGCTGGGCGCTGAAACGGCAGATCATCATGACCGGCACGGTCGGTGCGCTCAACACGAGGCGCGAATTCGCGGCGTTGCGCTGGAGCTGCATCGGCATATTCGCGACGTGGCGCGGCGCGATCATTGCCGCCCCAAGCTGGACGTGAGTCACGGTCGCCTCGGTCAGAGAAGGTGGGACGATCATTACCGTAACGAGCGGGTGCACGATCTTCACGCGGTGCAAACGAGCGCTCGCCACGATCTGCGAAGTCGCGACGCGGAGCCGCGTCACGATTGAACGCTGGAGCGGATCCAGTGTTGCGATCTTCGCCATAACGTGGACGATCAACCGGCGCACGGTCAAACGAGCGTGGCGCTGCATCAGACGTCGGTGCAGGTGAATAAGGACGTGGTGCGCGGTCAAACGAGCGCTCAGCGCCGGCGTTGTTGCCGTAGCCACCGCCGCCGGTACCACCACCACCGTAACCACCTGAATTACCGCCGCCGAAACCGCGACCGCCACCGCCACCGGCATTGCCACGGTCGTAACCGCCGCGGTTACCGCCGCCATATCCGCCGCCGCCGCCACCACCGCCGTAGCCGCGACCTGCGCCGCCGCCACCGCCGCCGTAACCGCCACCACCACCTGCAGGAGGCGGTTTGTTCTGCGGCTCATGACCGACCACTACGGCCTCGTCAATGCGCTGCTGGGTGAAACGCTCGATGTTGCGAATTTTGTAACGATCACGGAAACCCGCAAGCGTAATGGCCAAACCACTCTTACCAGCGCGACCGGTGCGACCGATACGATGGATGTAATCCTCTGGCTTCATCGGCAGGCCATAGTTGATCACGTGGGTGATCGACGGCACGTCAATACCGCGAGCGGCGACGTCGGTTGCAATCAACACTTTGATGGTGCCATCGCGCAGTGATTTCAGACGACGGGTACGAATCATTTGTGGCATTGCGCCGTGCAGGCCGGCAGCCGCGTAACCCGCGCCGCGCAACTCATCGGCGAGCTCGTCGGTCTCGATTTGGGTGGCCGTGAAAATCACCGCCTGATCCATCGTTTCGTCTTGCAAGTAATGCTCAAGAATCGCGTTCTTGTGCGTCATGTCGTCATACCAATGCAGGCGCTGCTCAATGTTTTGATGCGCGTCTTGTGCAGTGGCCAACTCGATACGCTTCGGGCTGCGCATTACCGCGGCAGCAAGCTGCATCACGCGCGGTGCGAAGGTGGCCGAGAACATCATGGTGCGTTCGCGACGTTGCGTGGCAACGTGGATCGCTTCGAGATCTTCCGAGAAGCCCAGGTCGAGCATACGGTCGGCTTCGTCAACGACCAGCGTCTGCACGCAGTCGAGATCGATCTGACCGTTGCGGTTCAGGTCAAGCAAACGACCTGGCGTCGCGACCACCAAATTGGCACCACGAAGGTCCATCAGCTGTTTGGCGAACGCGGTGCCGCCGACAACGTTGGCAATGCGAATGCCGCGCACAAAACGCACCAGGCTGATCGCCTCTTCAGCGACTTGGGCTGCGAGTTCGCGTGTTGGGCAAAGAATTAGCACCCGTGGCGATGCGCCAGCGCGATGTTTACGTGCCGCCTGCTCGCCCTTGGACATAGCCGGCGTTTCGAGCAGCGCGTGCAGCGCAGGCAACAGGAAGGCAGCGGTTTTGCCGCTACCGGTTTGGCTGGAAACCATCCAGTCGCCGCCCGCGAGAGCGTTCGGGATGGTCTGTAATTGAACAGCGGTAGGCTCGGTGTAGCCAAGCTCGGCAACTGCTTGCAGCAGTGCAGGATTTAAGTGCAGCGCGGCAAAGCCGGTGAGCGGTGGCAATTCGACGCCAGTGTCGTCATCGAGGTTGGAGAAATCCTGCGCATCGCTAATCTGCGACAGATCGAGATCGGCTTCAGCGGCGAAGGATTCAATGTTGGTGTCAGTGTCGTGTGGGTTTTGCAAACTCATGTCTATTCTCGCGGCAACAAAAGTGACCGCGACCTTTAAAAATTAAGGACGTGTGTTGATCGAAAACGAAGACAAACGCGTCGACCAACAAACGGAACATGACTAAAACCTGGTTCACAAGCTTCGCAGCTTGCGGGGGCTTTTTTGCGTTCTGCGTCGCTGAACTTTCGCACCTTTCGGTGAGTGTTCAGGAACTATGCGGGGCGATGCACTAATCAGCGAACAAATAATGCTTTCTCAAGCAAGCCTCAGATTCTGTCATGTTGCAGTGCAAAAAGATAGTGTTTGTTTAAAGTAGTGCGATCGCTCGGGTGAGCGTATTTCGTTCCCCTCGTTGCAACATGACGGCGCAACGGGAGACAATCTTTTGCTAATAAAGCACGCAGAAAGCCCGCACATGCCCACCGTGGAACAACTCCGCCACACACTCATCAACAGTTTCGCCACCACAGACGCAAGCTGGCAGACGATGGATCGCGAGCCGCACTACGACGGCGTAATGAGCAAGCGACTGGCGCACCACAAGGCGGCAGCACAGCTTGGCCTGTCGGTGGACATCGTGCCGCCCGGCAAACGCGCCTGTCCGTATCATTTTCACTACGTTGAAGAAGAAATGTTCATCTTGCTTGAAGGCAGCGGCACGCTGCGTGTGGCCGGCGAAATGCTGCCCATCACGGCAGGCGATTCGATTTTTATTCCAGCAGGCCCAGAGTATCCGCATCAAATCATCAACACCTCGAACGCGCCGCTCAAATATCTGTCGGTGAGCACGCGCGCGAAAGCGGATATTTGCGAATATCCCGATTCGGGAAAGTACCTGGCGTCGACAAAAGGCGGGCCGAAAACCTTGCTCAACGACGGGCGCATGCATCGGGTCAAGGACGATCTTGACTATTGGGACGGAGAGATTTGAAGGCGCCGTTGCTGCGAGCCGCAGCCAAAAAAAGCCGCTAGGGAAACGCAGATTTATTCATGCTTTCATCGTTCCGGCGTAGGCCGGAATCCATGCGCCCTTACCGATCGATAGGTTACGTGGGGCGTGGGCCCCGGCCGCCTGTCACCCCGGTGAAGACCGGGGCGGGGAGACGAATAAATCCGTGTTTCCCCAGTGGTTAGCTACTCCAACTTAATGCCGGTTTCTTTCGCCAGCTGACCCCATTTGACGGTTTCGCTTTTCAAAAACTCGGCGAATTGCGCTGATGGCATTGCTCGCGGCTCTGCGCCTTGCGCCATCAGGCGTTCGCGAATCTCAGGGATCGCCAGCGCTTTGCTGAATTCGCTGTTAAGTTTTACGACGATGTCTGCGGGCGTGTTGGCAGACGCGAGCAGGCCCTGCCATGAGCCGGTGACGAATCCGGGGTAGCCGGATTCAGCCACCGTCGGCACGTCGGGCAGCGTCGGCCAGCGTTTTTCGCTGGATACCGCAAGCACGCGAAGCTGATTGTTTTTGACCATCGGCAACGTGGCCAGCATGCCGTTGAACATCACATGCGCGTGGCCCGCCACAACGTCGGTCAATGCCTGTGCGCCGCCTTTGTAGGGCACGAACACCCAATCCACGCCCGCCCGTTTGGCGAACAACGCGCCTGCGAGATGCGGGGCGCTGCCTGCGCCTACAGTGGCGGCGCTGAAGCCACCGGCCTTGGCTTTAGACGCAGTCACGAGCTCGGCCAGCGTTTTGGCCGTTACGTTCGGATTAACCACCGCCAGATGCGGTGAGTAGGCGATCATGGTGACCGGAGCGAAGTCCTTCGCAGCATCAAACGGCAGCTTGGCCCCAAGCGCCGGCGCGCTGGTGATGCCGCCCACGTCGGTGAGCAACAACGTCAAACCATCGGGTGCTGATTTAGCAACTAGGTCGCTGCCGAGCACGCCGTTGGCACCCGGTTTGTTGTCGACGACGACGGTTGCGCCGAGCGATTCGCCGACCTTATTCGACAGCGCTCGCGCGAGGATGTCGGAGGTGCCGCCCGCTGCGTAGGGCACGATAATGCGGATGGTTTTACCGGTGAAATTTTGCGCTGTGGCGGGGCTTACGCCAAGCGCAAATGTTGTCGCGAAAGCGAGCGAAACGAGTGGAATAAATCGACGCATGGTTCCTCCTTTTTGTGCGCGGTGATGTTACACGTCGTACGACAAGTCGACCCGTTTATTCGATGGCTCTGACTGCGCGCTCATCGGCGTGCAGCGAGCCTACTGCGCAGCGCCAGTTCGCCCCACCAGCTTTAGCCCCAAGATCAGCGTATTTAGGCGCTGCGCCATAAATCCTGCTTTTGCCTCAGTGGTTTCGCCAAATTGCAGCACCACCGGCCGCCATACGCCGTCCGCCGGCCAGTCTGGGCCTGTGGCGATCTGCGGTTTACCGGTTTTGGCGAAGGCTACCCAGCGGCTCGACATGCCTTGCCAAAGGCGACGATCGTCCTCAGTCAAAGCAACGTTCAAACAACCGCAGGTGTCGCCAGTGCCAAACACAGCGGTCACCTCGCCGCCGTGTGCGACGCCCGGCTGACGGCCCCGATCGGCCGCTGGCAATTGGTCGAAGTAATAGCGCCAGGTCGGCGCGACAGGCGAGTGCAACACCGCAATTCGCCGCACAAACGCAGTGAACGCCACGTCGCGCACCACTTGTCGGCCCAGCTCTGAGTCATCGATGATGCCTGGGTACAGCGGGCCAACCAAAATGCGCGCCCTACCAAGCTTTTTCACCAGAGCCGCCGGATCAAGACCAAACGCCAAAGCAACGCTCGTTTCGTTGCTGTTACTCCCAATGATGAGTGGCACTGCGGCCTGATGTTTGCCCTGAAATGCAGCGAGGATTGAGCGCGGCATGGCGGCGTCTCCAACAATCAAACTCGGTGCCAAAGACAAATTCTGCCCTTCAAGTCCGGCGAGTTGTTCGGCGGATACCGCGCGTAATTGTTCAATGGTGGCTGCAGCGCCGGGAAGTCCGACCGCGTCAGCCACGCGAATGCCGGTCTCGCGCGCCTGTGCCCGGGTGTGGCTTGGAATGCCGTATGGGCTTTGCGCAATGGCACGCTGAAACAGCCCACGCGCTTTGGGCGAGGCCATAAGCGCCAACACACTTTGCGCACCGGCTGATTGCCCGAATACGGTCACCTGCTGCGCATCGCCGCCAAATGCCGCGATGTTTTTTTGCACCCAGCGCAGCGCCGCGATCTGATCGAGCAAGCCAAAGTTTGCCGCGCCACCGGGAGCTATGCGCTCCAGTGCCGGGTGCACAAAATAGCCGAGCGGCCCCATGCGATAGTTAACTGTCACCACCACTACGCCGTCACGCGCAAGCGCTGTGCCGTCGTACAGCGGCAGGCTACCAGCGCCAAAAATCAAGGCCCCGCCATGCAGCCACACCATCACCGGGCGGCGTCGGCCAGGCTCGACCGGCGGTGCCCAGACGTTGAGATACAAGCAATCTTCAGCCAATGTGCCCGGATCGCCGCCGCCCTCGAGCGATAGCCCGCGCTTTTGCGGACAAGCGCTACCCGCTTGGGTAGCGGCACGCACATCAGTCCAGTTCGCCGCCGGCTGCGGCTCGCGCCAGCGCAGCGCGCCGACCGGTGGCGCGGCAAACGGCAGCCCTCGAAACACAGCGATGTCGCCCATCTGATCGCCAGACACTTGGCCCGCCGCGGTCACAACAATTTGCGAAGCGGCTGCAGCAACCACCCACTGTGGCATGGCAACCAACAAACAAGCCACTACGCTTACGCGACACGCGCGCAGCAGCATCATGATTTTTTCACGCTGCAGGTGATGTCGCCCTCGCGGCACGTGGCAAGGCGAACCAGCTCCTCACTGCGCTCGCGCGTCAGCCGAGCAGCGCAGCTCCAGTAAACGTAGCCCTGCGCGCTGCCGCCTGAGGTGGCTCCGCTTTCGAAACGGCAGGCGTTGGTGCGAAAGTTGAGCCATGCGGATTGCATGCGTCGCAGCCGCTCACGTTGCGCAGCGGGAAGCTGCTTCGCAAGCGCGCTGTATCCGGCCGCGTAGTCAGCGCTAGCGACCAAAAAGTCGTCGTTCGCGCAGGTATTCATTTGCGCCTGAGTGGTCGCAGCGGCGCAAGCGTCGGTGGCAGCACCTGCCGTTGGAGAAATGACCACGCCAATCGCGAGAAGCGCTGGCACCGCGACGCGGGAAAATAGGGAAGTAGGCGGCCGACACAGCAGGACGACTGGTGAATCCATGATTTTAAAAACTTTTTTGCGCAGTGGCGTTGTCAAACAGGTAGAAATTATGACGCACGACGTAGCACGCGGGTCAGACCGAGGACGCCGTGCGTTCAAGGCGCAGCTTGTGCGCCTAGCAAAACCAGCGAATCACATCACTGGTAGATAAAGCGAAAAACGCTAGCGAAGCACGGACTTATTCGGCCCCCCGCTCTGGCCTGCATCGGGGGGACAGGCGGCCGGGGCCCATGCCCAACGTAGCCTATTGATTGGTAGGGGCGCATGGATTCCGGCCTATAGTCACCCCGGCGAAGGCCGGGGCGGAACGACGAAAGAATGAATAAATCTGCGTTTCCCTAAATCAGACCCTCGGCCTTCATCGCTGCCTGCACTGCAGGTCGCGCCATCATGCGCGCCATAAACGCCGCGACATTTTTGAACTCGGACAGGTCAACGCCCACGCGGCCTGCCCAATTGGTGACCGTAAAAAAGTACGCATCTGCCACGCTGAAGTGCTCACCCATCAGATAGTGTTTACCGGCGAGTTTGCCGTCAACGTACGCGTATTTTTTATTTAGCGCTTCTTTTGCAATGACCTTGTAGTCTTCAGGCGTGTTGGGACGAAACAGTGGCGAATAACCTTTGTGCAACTCGCTGGTGATGAAGTTGAGCCACTCTTGAACGCGGTAGCGTTCCAGCGTGCCATTGGCGGGCGCAAGGTGCTTATCGGGCGCTTGATCGGCGATGTATTGCACGATGGCGGGGCCTTCGCTGAGGCGCTCGCCGTTGTCGAGCTCAAGCAGCGGCACCGAACCTTTTGGGTTGATCGTGTAGTAGTCGGTGCCGTCGTCGAGCGCGTGCGTTTTGGTGCTGGCACGGACGAGTTCAAACGGCAGGCCCGACTCGCACAATACGATGTGCGGTGACAGGGAACACGCCCCATTGCTGAAATAAAGTTTCACAAAATTCTCCATTAGTTAAATGCAAACGCGGGGCTGGGCAGGGTCGCTTCCCCGGCATCGACGCGATTGTGCGCTAAATCGATGGCATACAGGGGTCGCTTCCTGCGCGCAGGCACAACGAACAAAAATTTCAGCACTACCGCGACCAAAATCGCGCAATGCAATACATTGCTGAAATGAACTCCGAACTCAATCTACAAACCCGATATTTCGACACGGCGGACGGCATTCGTTTGCACGCCAAAGTGTGCGGCCCCAACCACGCAGGCGATGCGCCCACGCTGTTGTTCGTGCACGG